>NZ_VYKD01000031.1:0-254663 GCF_032424295.1 Pseudomonas sp. JV449
CGCCTTGGTGAGCCATTACCCCACCAACTAGCTAATCCGACCTAGGCTCATCTGATAGCGCAAGGCCCGAAGGTCCCCTGCTTTCTCCCGTAGGACGTATGCGGTATTAGCGTCCGTTTCCGAACGTTATCCCCCACTACCAGGCAGATTCCTAGGCATTACTCACCCGTCCGCCGCTCTCAAGAGAAGCAAGCTTCTCTCTACCGCTCGACTTGCATGTGTTAGGCCTGCCGCCAGCGTTCAATCTGAGCCATGATCAAACTCTTCAGTTCAAACATCTTTGGGTTTTTAAGAAACCCTAAACTTGGCTCAGCAATCGTTGGTTATTCTTTGATTTCTCGCGGAGTAACTTGTGATGCTGATAATCTTGTTGACTATCAGCCTGACTCCACAAGCACCCACACGAATTGCTTGATTCAGTTGTTAAAGAGCGGTTGGTTAAGAGCTTTCGTCTCAACCGAGGCGCGCATTCTACAGCAGCCTCATTTGCTGTCAAGTGATTATTTTCAGAAGCTTTCGAAGATTTCTTCAACAACTTCAACCACTTGCGCTTCCGATCTCTCGTTAGCGGGAGGCGAATTCTACAGCGTTACACGCTGCTGTCAACACCTCTTTTTCTCCGCTTTCGACCGAGAAGATCGAATCGTTAATAGCGTCAAACAACATGACTCTATCAACTCCTTCTGGGCTTCGATGAACTGAAGCAATCCGCTGCCTTATTCTGCATAACTCTTTGTTTACCAAGGAGTTTTGCGTTTCGACTGCGCCGGAAGTGGGGCGAATTATAGACGTCTACAATCTGCGGTCAAGCGTTAATTACGCTTTTGTTGCAGTGGGTGCTTTTTTAGTAATAAGTCGGGGGATTCGGCGCGCCACTGGCGGTACACGCAGTACCAGAAGCAACGCACCTATAGAAGCATAGATAGCCCATTCCTTCAGATCAGCTCGCACGATCCACAGCATGTGCAACAGACCAAGCCCAAGAATCACATACACCAGCCGATGCAGCTTCTTCCAGCGACTACCCAGTCGGCGTTGGCTATAGCGATTAGAAGTCACCGCCAACACAAACAAAGACAAGAACCCCAGCGCCCCCACAATAATGTAGGGCCGCTTACGCAGCTCCACACCCAATTGCGACCAATCCAGCCCCAGGACAAACACACAGTAAGCCGCTAAATGCGCCACTACATAAGCAAAGCACCACAATCCAAGCTGCCGGCGCACCGCGATCCACCCCGCCCAACCGCTCAGTTTCTGCAGCGGCGTCATTCCAAGGGTAATCAGCAAGAGGATCAGGGTACCCAGGCCAAGCCGATCAACCAGCACCTTGCCCGGATCCGGCCCCAAGGCAAAACTCCATGCCTCATACAGCCATAATAACGGCCACACTGCCGCAGCTATAAAAACGCCAATGCGCCAGATGGGGTAACGCATCAGTAGTTCTTCCGCAGATCGAGGCCTGTATATAAAGAGGCGACCTCATCCGAGTAGCCATTGAACATCTGCGTCTCACGCACATTGGGACTGAACAGCCCACTTGGCAGACGACGCTCCCGCGCCTGGGTCCAGCGGGGATGATCCACCGTAGGGTTCACATTCGCATAGAAGCCATATTCATCCGCCGCGATACTCTGCCAAGTGGTTTTGGGCTGCTCGCTTACAAGACTGATACGCACGATGGATTTCACGCTCTTGAAACCGTACTTCCAAGGTACGACCAGACGTAACGGTGCACCGTTCTGATTGGGCAACTCGCGCCCATACATGCCAACGGCCAGAATCGCCAAAGGGTTCATCGCTTCATCCAGACGCAGCCCTTCTACATAAGGCCAGTCGATCAAGCCAAAACTCGAACGCTGCCCAGGCATGCTCTTGGCATCCTGGAGGGTTTCAAAGCGGATGTATTTGGCCTTGGAGGTCGGCTCAACCTGCTTGAGTAAGGCAGAGATCGGAAAACCCATCCACGGGATGACCATCGACCACGCCTCGACACAGCGTAAACGGTAGATCCGCTCTTCTAATTGATAGGGCTTCATGAAGTCTTCAAGGGCGTAACGCCCCGGCTTTGCGACCTCACCATCGATCACCACACTCCAGGGCTCGGTCTTGAGCGAGCCCGCATTTTTCGCAGGATCGCCCTTGTCTGTACCAAACTCGTAGAAGTTGTTGTAGTGGGTTGCGTCCTTGAACGGGGTGATGGGCTCATCCTTGACCGTCACCGCCTGCCATTTCGTTGCCGGCAATTTTTCGGCAAACCAATTGGGCGCCTTGCCAGGCTCAACATCGGGATAACGCGCGGCCTCGTCAGCACTGGCCCAACGCGGCAGGCTGCTGGCAGCAATGCTGGCAAGCGCACCACCGAGCAAGCTACGGCGAGAAAGGTAGAAGGATTCAGGCGTGACATCCGATTCTTGGCAATCGGACGCTTTGGGCAATTTGATTAACATGGCAACTCCGCAGCATTGGAGAACTGATGCACCAATAGACTGCGGAGTATGGGGGAAATTACATTAAGGCAACGTTTTGTCCCGACGCATATGCAGCAAGTACTGAATCGGCCCCGAAGCGGCGTAGACCAGGAAGGCCAATAGCAGGATCCGAGGAGGATCACTGAAGACCACCGCGAACACCAATACCACTGCCAGGATCGCCACGAAAGGCACACGCCCTTTGAGATCAAGCTCCTTGAAGCTGTTGTACTTGATGTTGCTGACCATCAGCATACCGGCCGCAGCGACCATCAACGCCACCAGGAACGACATTTTTGAACCCTGGATGCCGTAGTCACTGAACGCCCAGACGATACCCGCGACCACGCCCGCTGCCGCCGGACTGGCCAGACCAATGAAGTAACGCTTGTCAGCAGTACCCACCTGGGTATTGAAGCGCGCCAGACGCAACGCCGCACCCGCGACATAGATGAAGGCGACCATCCAACCAACCTTGCCCATGTCCCCCAGCGCCCAGGCGAAGGCCAGCAGTGCAGGCGCAACACCAAAGGCAACCATGTCCGATAGCGAGTCATACTCGGCACCGAAGGCGCTTTGGGTGTTGGTCATGCGCGCCACGCGACCATCAAGGCCGTCCAGCACCATGGCCACAAAGATTGCGATGGCAGCAAAGCCGAAATACTTGCTGGCGCTCGCCGCATCACCCGCCGCCAGGGCACTTTGGGCACTCATTGAGTTGATGATGGAATAGAACCCGGCAAACAGGTTTGCCGTAGTGAACAGATTGGGCAGCAAATAGATGCCACGATGCCGGACCTTACGGCCTTCAGCGTCATGCCCTTCTTCGACATGTTCATCGATCGGTAGCAGGCTTTCGGCGTCAGAAGCCTGGCTTGGCTCTTCGGGACGTTCGCTCATGGACTTTACCTTGCAACGGTGTGAAAAAAATTCGACCAATACTTGCGGCGAGTGTTCGCCCGCAAACGATGCAGCTTTATACCAGAACCCGCCCCTCAAACGAAAAAACGCGGCCTAAGCCGCGTTTTCTGTTGATACGTACGACTTAGTTTTTGGCTTTGTCGACGATCTTGTTGGCACCGATCCACGGCATCATGGAGCGCAGTTGCTCGCCGATGACTTCGATACCGTGAGCAGCGTTGTTACGACGCTTGGCGGTCATCGAAGGGTAGCCGGTAGCACCTTCGCTGATGAACATTTTGGCGTACTCGCCGTCCTGAATACGTTTCAGGGCGTTGCGCATAGCTTGGCGGGACTCGGCGTTGATCACTTCCGGGCCAGTCACGTACTCGCCGTATTCGGCGTTGTTGGAGATCGAGTAGTTCATGTTGGCGATACCGCCTTCGTACATGAGGTCAACGATCAGCTTCAGTTCGTGCAGGCATTCGAAGTAGGCCATTTCCGGCGCGTAGCCAGCTTCAACCAGGGTTTCGAAACCGGCTTTAACCAGCTCAACGGTACCGCCGCACAGAACGGCCTGCTCGCCGAACAGGTCGGTTTCGGTCTCGTCCTTGAAGGTGGTTTCGATGATGCCGGTACGACCGCCACCTACGCCGGCAGCGTAAGACAGCGCAACGTTCTTGGCATTGCCCGAAGCATCCTGGTAGATCGCGATCAGGTCAGGGATACCACCGCCTTTGACGAACTCGGAGCGTACGGTGTGGCCCGGTGCTTTCGGCGCAATCATGATCACGTCGAGGTCAGCGCGCGGTACAACCTGGTTGTAGTGGATCGCGAAGCCGTGGGAGAAGGCCAGGGTGGCGCCCTTTTTGATGTTCGGCTCGATTTCGTTCTTGTACAGCGCGGACTGGAACTCGTCCGGGGTCAGGATCATGACCAGGTCGGCTGCAGCAACGGCGGAAGCAACGTCAGTCACTTTCAGGCCGTGAGCTTCGGCTTTGGCAACGGTGGCCGAGCCTTTACGCAGGCCAACAGTCACGTCAACGCCGGAGTCTTTCAGGTTGCAAGCTTGCGCGTGACCCTGGGAGCCGTAGCCGATGATGGCGACTTTCTTGCCCTGGATGATCGACAGGTCACAATCTTTATCGTAATAAACTTTCATGAGGTTCCTCTATATATCCAGGCCGTAAGGCCATTCGCTAATTTGGGTTAGATGCTGAGTACTTTGTCGCCACGGGCAATCCCGGTGACACCACTGCGTACCGTTTCCAGAATCGAGGCCGTCCCGATCGACTGGATGAAGCTGTCCAGCTTGTCGCTCGTACCGGTCAGTTGAACGGTATAAACACTGGCGCTCACATCGACGATCTGCCCGCGATAAATATCGGTAGTGCGCTTGATCTCGGCACGTTGAGCACCCGTGGCCTTAACCTTAACCAGCATCAGCTCGCGCTCGATGTGGGCGCTTTCCGACAGGTCGACCAACTTGACCACTTCGATCAGCTTGTTGAGGTTCTTGGTGATCTGCTCGATCACCTCATCGTGGCCCACGGTGGTCAACGTCAGGCGCGACAGGGTCGGGTCTTCGGTCGGTGCCACGGTCAGGCTTTCGATGTTGTAGTTGCGTTGCGAAAACAGGCCGACAACACGAGACAGAGCGCCGGGTTCGTTCTCCAGAAGCAGGGAGATAATGTGCCGCATGATTAAGTACGCTCCGTCTTGTTCAGCCACATATCGCGCATGGAGCCGTCTTTGATCTGCATCGGGTAGACGTGCTCGCTGGTATCCACTTGAATATCGAGGAACACCAGGCGGTCCTTCATGGCGAACGCCTCTTCCATCTTCGGCTTCAGATCTTTCAGATCAGTGATGCGAATGCCGACGTGGCCATAGGCTTCAACCAACTTGATGAAATCCGGAAGCGATTCCATGTAGGAATGGGAGTGACGGCTACCGTAGCTCATGTCCTGCCACTGACGAACCATACCCAGCACACCGTTGTTCAAGCACACGATTTTCACCGGAAGACCGTACTGCAGGCACGTCGACAGTTCCTGGATGTTCATCTGAATGCTGCCTTCACCGGTGACGCACGCGACGTCAGAGTCCGGGAAACTCAGTTTCACACCCATAGCTGCTGGGAAACCAAAGCCCATCGTGCCCAGGCCACCGGAGTTGATCCAGCGGTTAGGCTTGTCGAACTTGTAATACTGCGCGGCGAACATCTGGTGCTGGCCCACATCGGAGGTCACAAAGGCGTCGCCCTTGGTCACTTCGCAGAGGGTCTCGATCACGGTTTGTGGCTTGATGATGCTGCCGTCACCCTTGTCGTAAGGAAACAGGCCGCGGTCACCGCGCCATTCGTCGATCTGCTTCCACCAACTGGCAACGGATTCCTTGTTCGGCGTCTCACCGATGTCCTTGAGCGCAGCAACCATTTCGGTCAATACACTTTCAACAGGACCTACGATCGGCACGTCGGCCTTGATGGTCTTGGAGATGGACGCCGGGTCGATGTCGATGTGGATGATCTTGGCATTCGGGCAGAACTTGCTCGCGCCATTGATCACGCGGTCATCGAAACGTGCGCCCACTGCCAGGATCACGTCGGCATGGTGCATGGTCAGGTTGGCGGTGTAGCTGCCGTGCATGCCCAGCATGCCCACGAACTGACGGTCCGTACCCGGGAATGCGCCGAGGCCCATCAGGGTGTTGGTGACCGGCAGGTTGAGCAGCTTGGCCAGTTCGGTCAGCGGTGCAGAACCGCCGCCCAGGATCACGCCACCACCCGAGTACAACACGGGACGCTTGGCCGCCAGGAGCATTTCTGCCGCCTTGCGGATTTGGCCCGAGTGCCCACGAACGGCCGGGCTGTAGGAACGCAGCTTGGCTTTCTTCGGGAAAACGTATTCGAATTTTTCAGCCGGGTTGGTCATGTCTTTCGGGATATCGACCACGACAGGCCCCGGGCGACCGGACTGCGCGAGGTAGAAGGCCTTTTTCATGACGTCCGGGATTTCCGACGCATGCTTGATCATGAAGCTGTGTTTCACGATCGGCCGGGAGATACCGATCATGTCGGTTTCCTGGAACGCATCGGTCCCCACCATGGTGCTTGGCACCTGGCCGGAAATGATCACCATCGGGATGGAGTCCATATAAGCAGTCGCGATGCCAGTAATGGCATTGGTTGCGCCTGGACCGGACGTTACCAGTACCACACCGGCTTTACCGGTGGCACGGGCATAACCGTCAGCCATATGGGTCGCGGCCTGTTCGTGGCGAACCAGGATGTGGGTAACAGCCGGTTCCTTGAACAGTGCGTCGTAAACATGCAGCAGAGCACCACCTGGGTACCCGTAGATATAGTCGACGCCTTCGTCACGCAAAAAGCGGACGAGCATCTCACCGCCAGATAAAAGCTCCACGTTGTTCACCTCTAAAACGCCAGAATACCGTCCGTTTAAAACCGACGGGTCTTAATAGGTTTACTTCTCAACAGAGCATGAGCGACGGTGGTCGCCGACTACGTCAGCACTGACTGAGCAAGTATTGGGATCGTCCCAAGTGTTGCGGGCTTTTCCCACCCAGCGCGAGGTAACGCGTTGCGGGTGTAACAGGTCGGCGCGGATGTGCGCCTCATGATCTGCTGAGCGGGCCTGCTTCTGGCAGTCCCGATACAGCGGACTTTGGATTCTTCTGTTTCAGGCCTCTCAAGTCAAGCAATAATTGCGCTTTTTTCCAACTAAGCGCATGAGAACGTAGAAGAAAGGGCTTTGAGGAGGGATAAAACTCGCCTGAATGTCGTCAAGCGGTAGAAATGTGCGCAAGACTGCCGGAAAAACCGGCAGCCAGGCAATTAACGAGCGTCGACGATCAGTTGATCGAACTTTTTCAGCGCGTTACGTAAACCAAGACTCTCCTGAGGCCGATCGGCATAGACCATCTCGGCCATTTCGAGAATGCCTGACGCATTGGGCAACGGCAGGTCCTCTTCGAGAATCTGTTTCATGCGCACCAGGAAGATCCATTGCAACCACTGGTGGAAGTCCAGTGTGTCGACCGCAAACGGCTCGACGCTGCTGAGCGCCTCGGTGCTGGGGGACACTTCGTCCCACCAGCCCTGCACGCGCAATTCGCGCTCGATCAGCAATAACTGTTCGGCAATCGCTGGAAACCGAGCATCCATCAGAGGCTGACCTTGGCTTTTTGCCGAGCCTGGGCAGCGCCGGCGGCGTCACCTTGTGCCGCACGCGCATCGCCGATCAACGCCCACAGGCTGGCTTGCAGGTCGGGACGACCGTTGGCCAGCGTGAGACCACGACGAGCAAATTGTTCGGCCTGGGGCGCATCACCCTGGGCCATGCGTACCTGGGCAAGGCGATACAGCACTTGCGGCTCGCGCGGAGCAACACGTTGCGCACGCTCAAGGCTGGATGACGCACCATTCAAGTCACCACCCGCCTGCTGTTGCTGCGCGGTGGTCAGCAACGCCAGCACCGGGCCGTCCAATTGCTCGTCGGCTGACAAGCCGCCAGCGCTGGAGGACGATGGAATGCCGCTCGGCGTCGACGGCATGGTGTAGGTACCCTGGTTGATCGGCGCGGTCTGCATCGGCGCGGAATCGATCGGCCCGGAGGTGCTTGGCCCAGGCGTCCAAGGCTCGGCACTGATTGGCGCCGAGGTAGCTGCACCGCCGCCCGGCACCATCACGACCACACCCGAATCCTGCGGCACGGCCTGAGGCCTGGCCTGGGCCGGACGGTTGGTCACGGTTTGGCGGAAACCGCCATTGGCCGATATCCGGTCATTATTGGAGACAGCTGTACTCGAATCCACCACAGGAATAGAGCCGCGCTGCACGCTGGAGCAACCGCCGAGCAAAGCCAGAGCTGTAATAGCTGGAATCCACCACTTGTTCACTTGAAACCCTCTTTGCTTAATTCATCCAGCCCTTGACCCAATCCATCACCGATTCCGCATCTGCAGGGGCTCCGCCACCGCACGCAGCACCGGCTGGTGGTTCGCTGCCGCGAATATACGGCATCTGCACCGCGCCCGGACAGTTGGCATCGGAGCCCTGGCCGGTATGCGGATCAATCCAGGCCTGCACGATGTTATCCGGCTGCGGCATGTTCAGCGGCAGCGGGTCGGCCTTGCGCATGAAACTGGTCCAGACCTGCAATGCGCCAGTGGCGCCGGTGAATGGTGTCTTGCCATTGTCGTCACGGCCCAGCCACACCACGGCGAGCACATCCTGGCCGAAACCGGCGAACCAGCTGTCACGGGAGTCGTTACTGGTACCGGTCTTGCCCGCCAGTGTCAGGTTGGAAGGCAAGACTTTATAGACCGAGCTGCCGGTACCTTCACGCATCACACGCTGCATGGCGTTCTGGATCAGATAGATGGAGCCCGCATCGAAACGCTGCTGAATCTGGAAAGGATAGCGCTTGAGCGGCTCCCCCTCCGCCGTCAGTACACTGCGGATCCCGCGCATCGGGGTGTTGAAGCCACCGTTGGCGAGGGTCTGGTACATGGTCGCCACTTCAATCGGCGTCATGGCACCGGCACCCAGCAGAATCGACGGGAAAGCCGGGAATTCGCGGGTGATGCCCAGGCGCGCGAGTGTCTTGAGGACATTCGGCACGCCAACCTCCAAGCCGAGCCGGGACGTGGAAATGTTATAGGAATGGGCCAAGCCCTGGTACAGGAACACCGTGCCGTGGGAGCGGCGATCAAAGTTCTGCGGCGTCCAGACCTGGCCGTCCCCTCCTTTGACCGACAGTGGATCATCCGACAGCCAGCTGGTGAGGGTGTATTTGCTCGGTTTTTCCAGCGCCGTCAGATAGACCGCCGGCTTGACCAGCGAGCCGATCGGCCGCACGGCATCCAGTGCGCGGTTGAAACCGGCAAAGCTGGCCTGGCGGCTGCCGATCATGGCCTGGACTTCACCGGTTTCCGGGTTGGTCACCACCATGGCGGCTTCTACTTCGTCGGCGCCCTTACGGCCCGTCAGGCGCTTGAAGGTGTCGTTGACCGACGCTTCTGCCTTCATCTGCAGGATCGGGTCGAAACTGGTGAAGATCCGCAGGCCTTCTTCGGTCAAGTCTTCGTCGCGGTAGTCTTCACGCAACTGGCGCTTTACCAGATCGATAAAGCCTGGGAATGAACTGTCCGCCAACTTCCCGCGGGTTGTCACACCCAGTGGCATTTTCTTCGCCGCGGCCACTTGTTCCGCCGTGGCAACGCCTTGCTGTTCAAGCACATCGAGCACCAGGTTACGGCGCTCAAGCGCACGCTCCGGATTGCGACGCGGGTTGTAGTAGGAAGGCCCCTTGACCATGCCCACCAACAAGGCCACTTGATGCAGCTTCAACTCCGACAGCGGCTGACCGAAAAAGAACTGGCTGGCCAAACCGAAGCCGTGCACCGCGCGCTGACCATCCTGGCCGACGAATACCTCGTTGAGGTACGCCTCAAGGATCTCCTGCTTGCTGTAGTGCAGCTCGAGCAGCATCGCCATCATGGCTTCGGTGAGCTTACGGGTCAGGCTGCGCTCGTTGGTCAGGTAGAAGTTCTTCACCAACTGCTGGGTCAGCGTACTGCCGCCCTGGGTCATCCTGCCTCCGGATGTATTCACCCAGACAGCACGGGCAATCGACTTCGGCGAAACGCCCCAGTGACTATAAAAGTCGCGGTCCTCTACAGCCACCAACGTTTCCAGTAGATACGGCGGCACCTGATCAAGCTTGATCAGGATGCGATCTTCAAGGTTCTTCGGGTAAATCCCGCCGATCATCAGCGGTTCCAGGCGTACCACCGGCAACTTCGAACCGTTAAGGGAGGACAGTTCGGCCACGTAGTCGCCGGAGAAGCGCACGCGCACAGGCTGGGCTTTCTCCAGGCCTTCATAGAACTGAAAGCCGCGGGTATTGAGGTCGACGGTGTTGCCGCTGACCGCAGCCGCCCCCGGACCATTGCTCACGGGTTCGCGTCGATAGCCCAGGGCGTCGAGTTCGGTGAGGAAGTCATCCTTGCTCAGCTTCTGGCCGGTGAACAGTTCCAGCGGGCGTGCGTACACCTTGGCCGGGATAGTCCAGCGCTTGCCGGAGAACTTCTCCTGGACCACAGCGTCGAGGTAGACCGCAAAGCCAGCGAGCACCACAAGGCCTACCAGGCCGAGCTTGAGCGCCCAGCCAAGCCACGGGCGCAGGCCGCGGGAAGGAGGTTTTTTACGGGAACGGGGAGATCGGGTTCGAGTCATGGCGGCGGATTATACGCACTTTATTGATGATCAACATGAGCCGGACAGCGGTTTGCACGACCGCCCGTAGCAGCCATAATGCGCGCCATGATTTCCCCCCGACTCTGAAGGATCGCCCGTGAGCCAGTCACTGATCGCAGCCCTGCAAAACCCGGCTTTGTACCCTCATCCGGTTGAAGCGTTCCAAGTCATCGAAACGCATATTTCATGGGTCATCTTGACCGGCCCCTACGCTTATAAATTGAAAAAACCGATGAACTTCGGGTTCCTGGACTTCACCGACCTGGAGAAACGCGGGCACTTCTGCAACGAAGAGCTGCGCCTCAACCAACGCCTGACAACGGATCTGTATCTGGAAGTGTTGCCGATTACCGGCACTGCCGAAGCCCCACAATTGGGTGGCGACGGCCCGGTGATCGAATATGCCCTGAAGATGCGTCAGTTCCCGCAAAGCCAACTGCTCAGCACCCTGCAAGCCAATGGCGAATTGACCGCCACGCACATCGATGAAATGGCCAGGCAGATCGCACGCTTTCACCTCGCCGCACCAAAAGTGCCGCAGGACCACGCGGCCGGCACCCCCGATGAAGTGATGGCGCCGGTACGGCAGAACTTCGACCAGATCCGCCCATTCCTCAGCGACAAGGCCGACCTGATTCAACTGGAAGCCCTGCAAGCCTGGGCCGAAAGCAGCTTCGAGCGCCTGAAACCGCTGCTGGCACAGCGCAAGCTCGACGGTTTCACCCGCGAGTGCCACGGTGACATCCACCTCGGCAACGCCACCTTGATTGACGGCAACGTGGTGATCTTCGACTGCATCGAGTTCAACGAGCCGTTTCGCTTCACCGATGTGTACGCCGACACCGCTTTCCTGGCCATGGACCTGGAAGACCGCGGCCTCAAGTCCCTGGCGCGGCGCTTTATCAGCCAGTACCTGGAACTGACCGGTGACTATCAGGGCCTTGAAGTGCTGAACTTCTACAAAGCCTACCGCGCCCTGGTACGTGCCAAGGTGGCGCTGTTCAGCATGCCGAGCGAGGCAAGCCCGGTGCAGCGCGCCACGACCCTGCGCCAATACCGCAACTACGCCAACCTGGCAGAAAGCTACAGCACCATTCCATCGCGCTTCCTGGCAATTACCCATGGCGTCTCGGCAGTGGGCAAAAGCCACGTGGCCATGCGCCTGGTGGAAGCATTGGGCGCTGTACGCCTGCGCTCGGACGTGGAGCGCAAGCGCATGTTCGGCGAGCAGCAGGTGGAAAACACGCCCCAGGCCGGCATCTATGCATCCGACGCCAGCGCCAGGACCTACGCTCGCTTGAATGACATCGCGGATACCGTGCTGCGCGCCGGCTTCCCGGTAGTAGTGGATGCCACCTTCCTCAAACGCGAACAACGCGACGCCGCAGCCAAGGTGGCCGAAGCCACGGGGGCGCCGTTCCTGATCCTGGACTGCAACGCGCCACAGGCGGTTATCACCAGTTGGTTGGCGCAACGTCAGGCCGACAAAAACGATCCATCCGACGCGACCCTGAGCGTTATCGAAGAACAACAGGCCAACCGTGACCCACTGACCGCCGAAGAACTGTTGCTGAGTAAACGCGTCGAGACCAACCAAAGTGGAACCCTCGATGCGTTGGTCGCACAAATTCGCCAGCGCCTGCCAGGCCTGTAAGAAAAATTTCTTGGGCGTGTCGTCTACTTGGACGCACGCCCAAGAAATAGTGGCACTATAATGGCGTCATAAATCCAACAGGAGTCGTTTTCATGAGTCAGCCCAAGCTTCTAGATACACCGCTCTACGCACTCCTGCATAAAGACGATATTCGTGGCTTCAATCAGGCACGCCCGGCAGGCGGCATTATCGACATGCGCGGCGGCGACTTCCGTGGGCTGGACTTGCGCGACCTGAACGCCACCGGCGTGGACTTCACCGACGCGTATTTCCGCTCCGCCGACTTGCGCGGCCTGGATTTGCGCGACTGCTCAATGGAAGGCGCCAGCCTGGCCCATGCGCAGATTTCGGGCACCTACTTCCCGCCTGAATTGACTGCCGATGAGATCCTCATGTCGGTCAATTTCGGCACTCGCCTGCGCTACCGCACCAAGTAACATTCGATCCAAGCCCGACTACGCGCAACGCGTAGCGGGTGCTTCACGCCTGCCCAGCGTCAAAATCCCCGCGCCATTCTTATAAGCTTTTTGGCCGTTTCGGACCAAAGAACTACGCTTTTCCTACTGAGCGCTACACTGCTGTTCAGGCCTGCCTGGTCACGATACCCACCGCACCATTCGGCCGTCGCAAGGAGGCTTGATGAACGATGAGCTGCAACACCTGAAAAACCTTGGCAAGACTTCAGCGCAGTGGCTGCATGCGGTGGGCATCCACAGTGCATCCGACTTGCGTCGCCTGGGAGCGGTCGATGCGTATCGAGCCGTCAGGACTCGCGGGTTTCGCGCATCAAAAGTGTTGCTCTATGCGATCGAAGGGGCCCTGATGGACGTGCACTGGAATGACATTCCGGTCGAGCGTAAGGAGGCGTTGAACCGCCAGCTGGATGCCATTTCAGCGCGTCAGAAGAGCTAGGTCGTCGGCAAGGCCCAATGTTTACGCGCACTTCGAACGGACGTTTGAGGAAAACCGCAGATCCTTCAAAAACAACTGTTGACTCTCAAATGAGAATCGTTATGATTATCACAACTGGTCGCGAGATCAGCCGATAACTGAAAGACCATTGGTTCGGACTCTCAGATTATCTCCTCATCAGGCTAATCACGGTTATTTGACCCGGCTTTTGCCGGGTCTTTTTTTGCCTGTGAAAAAGCACGCCTCAGCGAGCAATGATTAACGGATGCCCACGCTCCGGGTGCGGCTGAACCAATACTTCCAAACCAAACACGGCCTTAAGCGGCTCGGGCCGCAGCACCTGCGCCGGTGTATCCAAGGCGTGGGGACGGCCCTGCTCCAGCAGCAAAATGCGATCACAGTAGCGCGCAGCCAGGTTCAGGTCATGGAGGATCACCAGCACCGCTGCACCACGATCGGCAAAGCGGCGGATCGCTTGCAGGGTCGTGTGCTGATGCAGGGGGTCCAGCATCGATGTCGGCTCATCCAGCAGCAATGTCTGCCCCGACTCACCTGGCCATAGTTGCGCCAGCACCCGCGCGAAGTGCACACGTTGACGCTCGCCGCCAGACAGCGCCAAGTAACTGCGACCTTTCAAGTGTGCGACGTCTGCCGCCAGCAAGGCTGCGTGGATAATTTCATCATCGCGCACACGCCCCGCCTGGTGGGGCAAACGGCCCATGCCGACCACCTCTTCGACACGGAACGCGAAGTCCAGGGTCGAGGTTTGTGGCAACACCGCCAGCCGCTGCGCGCGCTGCGGTCCGCTCCAGTCTTTCAACGCCTGCTGCCCCAACCACACCTCGCCCTGATCCGGATGCAACTCACCGCACAACGCCCCCAGCAACGTACTCTTACCCGCGCCATTGGGACCCAGCACACCGATCACTTCACCCGGCAGCAACTCCAGAGTGACGTCCGCCAGCACGACCTTGTGGCCACGCCGGATCTGCAGGTCTTCAACACGCAGCATCAGGCACGCCCCCGTAACAACAGGTAAAGAAAAAACGGCGCGCCAATAAACGCAGTCACGATACCAATCGGCAATTCAGCCGGTGCCAAGGCCAGTCGCGCAACCAAGTCGGCAAACAGCAACAAACTCGCGCCCGCCAATATCGACGCCGGCAGCAGCACGCGGTGATCAGGCCCGGCCAGCAACCTGACCAGATGCGGCACCACCAGCCCGACAAAACCAATCATGCCCGCCGCAGCCACCGCAGCACCTACACCTAATGCGGTACAGAACACCAACTCGCGCTTGAGCCCTTCAACATCAATTCCCAGGTGATTGGCTTCGGATTCACCGAGCAACAGCGCATTCAATGCCTTGGCCCGGCGCGGCAACCAGAGCGCCACACCGGCACTGACCAGCAATAAGGGCCATAACCGCGAATAGCTCGCGCCGTTGAGGCTGCCAAGGTTCCAGAACGTCAGGGTACGCAGGGTGGCGTCGTCCGCCAGGTAGGTGAACAGGCCCACCGCCGAGCTTGCCAGTGCAGTGAGGGCAATGCCGGCAAGCAGCATCGTCGCCACATTGGTCTGACCGTTACGACGCCCCAGTCGATAAACCAGCGCGGTCACGCCCAGCCCGCCTAGAAACGCGCACAGCGACAGCACATAAGGCCCGAATGCCTCCGGTAACCCACCAAAAAATGCACCGCCGACAATGGCGATTGCCGCCCCCAGTGCCGCCCCGCTGGAAACCCCGACCAACCCCGGATCGGCCAGCGGGTTACGAAACAACCCTTGCATGGCCACGCCGGACAATGCCAATACGCCGCCAACCGCCAAACCGAGCAACGTACGCGGCAAACGAATCTGCCCCAGGATCAACTCAGCCTGCTCCAGGCCGTGCGCCTCTATCGGCACGCCCATCAAGCGCAATGCCGCCTTGAGCGTATCCAGCAACGGTAAGCTTACCGGGCCCAACGCCAACGAGAGCCAGGTCGCCAACAGGCATAACAGCGCCAGGCCGATGAACAGCGTTTTCGGCTTAACCAGCGTGGTCATGGGGCAGGTTTAGCCTGTGATGGGTAAAAACCGGCCGAGAGTTTCACCAGACTTTGCGGCAGGCGCGGTCCAAGCCCACCCACCAGCAAGGTCGGGTCCAGCTCGAACACGCGGCCACGCTTGGCCGCCGGCGTCGAAGCCAGGATCGGATTCTCCTTGAACAACGCCGCGCGCGCCGCGTCCCCCGTAAGAGCGCGGTCGGCAAACACCAGCACATCCGGGCTCAACCCTGCCAACGACTCCGCCGAAAACGGCTTGTAACCGCTGTGGGTAGCCAGGTTATGCCCGCCGGCCTGCTGCACCACCCAATCGCCCGCCGTGTCCTTACCGGCAATCAACGGCTTGCCGCCAGCATGACCGATCAGCAGCAACACGCCCGGTGCCTTCTGCGCGGCCTGAGCCTTGGCGACCCAGCTTTTCTGGTGATCAAGGGCCCGTTCATATCCGGTAAACAATGCACTGGCGTTAGCCTCATCTCCCAGCAACTTACCCAAGTGCTGAAGATTACCCCTCAAGGTCGGCAAATCCGGCTGCGCCGAAAACATCTCGACCTGGACACCTGCACTGCGAATCTGCGCCAGCACCGGCGGCGGCCCCATCTCTTCAGTCCCCACCAGCACCTGTGGGCGAAGGCTGAGAATGCCTTCGGCCGACAATTGCCGCTGATAGCCGATACTTGGCAACGCCTTGAGCGATTCAGGATGCTGGCTGGTGGTATCCACACCCACCAACTTCGGCTCACCGCCCAACGCCGTGACCCATTCCGACAGCGCCCCACCGGCACTCACCCAGCGTTGTGGCAGTTCAGAGGCTTGCGCCCCATGGTTGACCAGCAGTCCGACAACAAGCGCAATAGCGCTGGCACTCAGGCGCATAACAGGGTTTCCTTCCAAAGGGCAGGGCCTTTCGAGCACTCATCGATGTGACAGATAACCCCTGCCGGACATCGAACTGAGCACCCAGTCAGCTAACGGGCGAAGCCGGCATTTGATAATTGTTTGCATTTGAACGTCAAGGCACTTAAGGATTGAAATGAAGTTTCTCTGCCCCTCGGACATGCTCGCGCCCAACAGCAGCCTCGGTTTTACGATGGATGGCACGCCGCTGCTGGCGGTACGCCGGGACGGCATCGCCTACTTCTATATCAACCGCTGCCCACATCGCGGCATTCCACTGGAGTGGCAACCCGACCGGTTCCTAGACGACAGCGCCAGCCTGATCCAGTGCGCTACCCATGGCGCGCTGTTCCTGATCGAAAGCGGCGAGTGCATTGCCGGCCCATGCGCAGGTACAAGCCTCAAGGCCCTGCGCGGTCGCGAAGACGCGCAGGGCCTGTGGGTGGATCTCTAGTCGAGCAGCACGTCTAAACGACGGTCCACGCAAATCTCCTCGGACGTCACGCGCACCCCATACGCCAACACTTCCACCCCGGCAGCTTTAGCCTCGCGCAAGGCCGCACCGTAGGCAGCATCGATTTCCAGCGCCGGGCGCACCGCGTCAATCCCCGAGAGGTTGACGCAATACAACTGCACCGCCCGCACACCTTCACGCGCCAGATGCGCCAGTTCCCGCAGGTGCTTGGCGCCACGCTGGGTCACCGCATCGGGGAAAGCGGCAACCCTGGTGCCATCAAACCCCAGCGTGACACTTTTGACTTCCACATACGCCGCGCCGTCGGGATATTCGAGACGAAAGTCGATGCGGCTTTTCTCCTGGCCGTAAGGCACTTCCCGCTTCAACGCGGTGAAACCGTTGAGTTCAGTGATCACGCCAGCGCGCAACGCCTCCTCGACCAACGGATTGGCGCGTGCCGTGTTAACGCACGCCAAGCGGCCCTGGGGCGTTTCGGCAATTTCCCAGGTGCCGGGCAACTTGCGCTTGGGGTCATTGGAGCGACTGAACCAGACCTGCCCGCCTTCCACCATGCAATTGAGCATCGAACCGGTATTTGGGCAGTGAATAGTCAACAACTCGCCGGTAACGGTTTCGATATCGGTGAGAAAGCGCTTATAGCGGCGAATCAGCCGGCCTTCTTCGAGGGGAGGATAAAAACGCATCAGCCTTGCCAGCTCCGCAGGCCACGCTGGATTCGTTCCACCGCCTCCTGTAGTCGATCAAGGTTTTGCGTGTAGGCAAAGCGCACATGATGGCCCGCTTGATAGCGGCCAAAATCCAGACCGGGGGTAAAGGCGACATGCTCGGTTTCTAGGAAATGACGACAAAATGCGAAGGCATCTGTGCCGAACGCACTGATATCGGCATACAAATAGAACGCACCTTCCGGCTCTACGGCAATCCCGAAGCCCAACTCGCGCAAGGCGGGCAGCAGGAAATCGCGACGCCGGCCAAATTCGGCACGGCGCTCCTCCAAAATGCTCAGGGTCTGCGGGGTAAAACAGGCGAGCGCCGCATGTTGGGCCATGCTGGGCGCGCTGATATAAAGATTTTGCGCCAGTTTTTCCAGGTCGCCGACCGCAGCCGGCGGCGCCACCAGCCAGCCCAGGCGCCAACCGGTCATGCCGAAATACTTCGAAAAACTATTCAGGACGAAGGCCTCATCGTCGACCTCCAGCACGCTGGCGGCGTCAGTGCCGTAGGTCAGGCCGTGATAGATCTCATCCACCACCAGATGGCCGTTACGCGCCCTGATTGCGTCGGAAAGCCCGGCTAATTCATCACGCGTGAGGATCGTGCCGGTGGGATTCGCCGGGGAGGCAACCAACGCGCCCACGCTGTCCTGATCCCAGTGTTTGGCCACCAGGTCAGCGGTCAGTTGATAACGCACGTCAGGGCCTACCGGCACCAGTTGCGCGGCACCTTCCACCAGGCGCAGGAAGTGCCGGTTACACGGGTAACCCGGGTCTGCCAGCAGCCAATGCTTGCCGGGGTCCACCAACAGACTGCTGGCCAGCAACAGTGCGCCGGAGCCCCCTGGGGTGATCAGGATGCGCTCGGGATCGACGTTCAATCCGTAGCGCTGCTGGTAGAAACCGCTGATGGCTTCACGCAATTCCGGCAGGCCACGGGCCGCGGTATAGCGGGTCTTGCCATTGGCCAACGCCGCCTGACCCGCCTTGATGATCGGCTCAGCCGTGGTGAAATCCGGCTCGCCGATCTCCAAGTGGATCACATCATGGCCTGCCGCTTGCAACTCATTGGCTCGCGCCAGCAACGCCATGACATGAAAAGGTTCGATGGCGCGACTGCGCGCACTGTAGGGCTGAGCCATTAGCCTTCCTTAACGGTGAGGACAAAATCAGGATTCTACCGAACCCTCGCGGTAAAACATGCTCTATTGCCTGCCTGGCCGTCCAAGATGAACCCGGCAAGCGCTTGCAAAACGACTAAAATCAACATTCGAGACGATGTATACCCAGCCACAGCGGGCTGCTGCAGTTGGCAACCCCTGCGTGACGGGCGTCGACAACCGGGAGTGGCGCACCCTGAATCTATCTGGTAAGTTCGCCCGCTTGCAGCCGCAGGGCCGGCAGGTGTCGGTGACGTTGCAATCCTGCGCAATGGATTAGAAGAGTGAGAGGCGGTCTATTCATGTCCACCCAAGCAAAGCAACAGAGCATCAGCGGCTTCCAACCCTACGTTGAATCGAAGGGTGAGGAATACATGGGCAAGCCCATGCGCGAGCACTTCTCCAAAATCCTGAAGCAGTGGAAGCAGGACTTGATGCAGGAAGTCGACCGCACGGTTGACCATATGAAGGATGAAGCGGCCAACTTCCCGGACCCGGCAGACCGTGCCAGCCAGGAAGAAGAGTTCGCCCTAGAACTGCGCGCCCGTGATCGCGAGCGCAAGCTGATCAAGAAAATCGACAAGACGTTGCAACTGATCGAAGACGAAGAATACGGCTGGTGCGAATCCTGCGGTGTCGAGATCGGTATCCGTCGCCTGGAAGCCCGTCCTACTGCGGACCTCTGCGTAGATTGCAAGACCTTGGCTGAAATCAAGGAAAAACAGGTCGGCAAGTGATCCAGCCGAGCTGAACGAATGGGGCGTGCGAACGCCCCATTTTTGTTTCTGGGATTTACCGATTTTCCAGTAGTATCCGGCCCATGACTGCCTCTACCTATATCGGGCGTTTCGCCCCCACGCCCAGCGGCCATTTGCACTTCGGTTCCCTGGTCGCCGCCCTCGCCTCCTACCTCGATGCCCGCGCCAATCAAGGCCGCTGGCTGATGCGCATGGAAGACCTCGACCCTCCCCGCGAAGAGCCCGGCGCCCAGGCGGCAATCCTGCATGCCCTGGAGAGCTACGGCTTTGAGTGGGATGGCGAACTGGTCCGACAAAGCGAGCGGCATGACGCCTACGCCAAGGTACTGAACGATATGTTCAACCACGGCCTGGCCTACGCCTGTACCTGTTCACGTAAACAATTGGAGCCCTACGACGGGATTTACCCAGGCCTGTGCCGAAATGCCGGTCACGACCAGCAGGACGCCGCCATCCGCCTGCGTGTTCCCGAGTTGGAGTACCACTTTACTGACCGCGCACAAGGAGAATTCCGACAACACCTGGGCCGTGACGTCGGCGACTTCGTCATCCGTCGCCGCGATGGCCTCTACGCCTATCAACTGGCCGTGGTGCTCGACGATGCCTGGCAAGGGGTTACCGATATCGTGCGCGGCGCCGACCTGCTCGACTCCACGCCACGCCAACTGTACCTGCAGGAGTTGCTGGGCCTGCGCCAGCCGCGCTATCTGCACGTACCGTTGATCGTCCAGCCGGACGGTAACAAGCTGGGCAAATCCTATCGTTCCCCGCCGCTGAATCCCGACCAGGCCACGCCGCTGCTATTGAGAGCCCTGCGCGCCCTTGGCCAGCAGCCTGGCGACGAACTGCTTCATGCCAGCCCACGGGAGTTGCTGGATTGGGGCATTGTGCACTGGGATGCCAGCAGGATCCCACGCACACTGACCCTGGCCGAAGCGCAATTACGCTGAAGGCGCTTGCAGCCTGCCAGCCATCCGTTACCATCGCGTAGGAGCGAGCTTGCTCGCGAAAAACTCCCAGGCAACACGTTTATCCAGGATGTACGCGTTTAGGTTAGCGCCCTTCGCGAGCAAGCTCGCTCCTACAGAAAACCGTTGCATTACCGCACTCTCAATCAAAGGCCAACATGTACATCTATCGATTGGTCCTGCTGCTGGTCGTCGGGATCTACCTGTTTTCCCCCGCCATCATGGATTGGTGGATCGACGCCACGGGCGCCTGGTATCGCCCCTATCTGCTGTGGCTGATCCTGATCGTCGTGACCTTCATCCTGCAGAGCCAAAAAGATGCCGATGAGCTTTAGCCTCACTCAGATGCTGCTGATCAGCGCCGCCTACCTGGCCGCGTTGTTTGGCGTCGCCTGGATCAGTGAGCGCGGAATGATTCCGCGGGCGATCATTCGCCATCCGTTGACCTACACCTTGTCCCTCGGCGTGTACGCCAGCGCCTGGGCGTTCTATGGCACCGTCGGCCTGGCCTATCAATACGGCTACGGCTTTCTCTCCAGCTACCTGGGGGTGTCAGGTGCATTCCTACTGGCACCGGTGCTGCTGTACCCGATCCTGAAAATTACTCGCACCTATCAGCTGTCGTCCCTGGCCGACCTGTTCGCCTTCCGCTTCCGCAGCACGTGGGCCGGGGCATTGACCACGGTATTCATGCTGATCGGCGTGCTGCCCTTGCTGGCCCTGCAGATCCAGGCGGTGGCCGACTCCATCAGCATCCTGACCCGCGAGCCGGTGCAACACCGGGTCGCCCTGGCGTTCTGTGCGCTGATCAGCCTGTTTACGATTTTCTTCGGCTCACGCCACATCGCCACCCGCGAGAAACACGAAGGGCTGGTATTTGCGATTGCGTTCGAATCGGTGATCAAGCTGATCGCCATCGGCGGCGTCGGCCTCTACGCGCTCTATGGCGTGTTCGACGGCCCGCAACAGCTGGAGCTGTGGCTGCTGCAAAACCAGACCGCCCTCGCCGCCCTGCACACGCCGCTGCAGGAAGGCCCATGGCGCACGCTGTTGCTGGTGTTCTTCGCCTCGGCGATCGTAATGCCGCACATGTACCACATGACCTTCACCGAGAACCTCAACCCGCGCTCGCTGGTCAGCGCCAGCTGGGGCTTGCCGCTGTTCCTGCTGTTGATGAGCCTTGCGGTGCCGCTGATCCTCTGGGCCGGCCTGAAACTGGGGGCTACCACCAACCCCGAGTATTTCACCCTGGGTATCGGTATCGCCGCCAATAGCCCGGCGTTGGCGCTGCTGGCGTATGTCGGCGGTTTGTCT
The DNA here is from genome assembly GCF_032424295.1 of Pseudomonas sp. JV449. Lineage (NCBI taxonomy): Bacteria > Pseudomonadati > Pseudomonadota > Gammaproteobacteria > Pseudomonadales > Pseudomonadaceae > Pseudomonas > Pseudomonas sp. JV449. The sequence continues at coordinate 21,559 of NZ_VYKD01000031.1, forward strand.
GCTGCCAGCGGGCTGATTATCGTCACGACGCTGGCCCTTTCGGGCATGGCCCTCAATCACCTGGTGCTGCCGCTGTACCAGCCGCCCGCCGAAGGCAATATCTACCGCTGGCTGAAATGGACGCGCCGCGCACTCATCGTCGCGATCATCATGGCCGGCTACGGGTTCTACCTGTTGCTCGGCGCCGGGCAAGACCTGGCCAACCTGGGCATTGTCGCGTTTGTCGCCACCTTGCAGTTTCTGCCGGGGGTGCTATCGGTGCTGTACTGGCCGACCGCCAATCGCCGTGGGTTTATCGCCGGGCTGCTGGCCGGGATCCTGGTATGGATCGTCACCATGCTGCTGCCGTTGGTCGGCAACCTGCAGGGTTTCTACATTCCGCTGCTGAACATGATCTACGTGCTGGACGACACCAGCTGGCACATGGCGGCGATTGCCTCGCTGGCCGCCAACGTACTGATGTTCACCCTGATCTCACTGTTCACCAATGCCAGCCCGGAAGAGACCAGCGCCGCCGAGGCGTGCGCGGTGGATAACGTGCGTCGCCCGCAACGCCGCGAACTGCACGCGGCCTCGCCCCAGGAATTCGCCACGCAACTGGCCAAGCCCCTCGGCGCCAAGGCGGCTCAGAAGGAAGTCGAGCAGGCGCTGCGCGATCTGTACCTGCCCTTTGACGAGCGCCGCCCGTATGCGCTGCGTCGCCTGCGCGACCGCATCGAAGCCAACCTGTCCGGCCTGATGGGCCCCAGCGTGTCCCAGGACATGGTGGAAACCTTCCTGCCCTACAAGGCCGGCGGCGAAAACTACGTCACCGAAGACATCCATTTCATCGAGAGCCGGCTGGAGGATTACCACTCGCGCCTCACCGGCCTGGCGGCCGAACTCGACGCCTTGCGCCGTTACCATCGCCAGACCCTGCAGGAACTGCCGATGGGCGTGTGTTCCCTAGCCAAGGATCAAGAGATCCTGATGTGGAACAAGGCCATGGAAGAACTCACCGGCATCGCCGCGCAACGGGTGGTGGGCTCGCGCCTGAATACCCTGGGCGATCCATGGAAAGAACTGCTCCAGGGCTTTATCAACCTGCCCGACGAGCACTTGCACAAACAGCACCTGGCCCTCGACGGCCAGACCCGCTGGCTCAACCTGCACAAAGCCGCGATCGATGAACCGTTGGCCCCCGGTAACAGCGGCCTGGTTCTGCTGGTCGAAGACCTGACTGAAACCCAGATGCTCGAGGACAAGCTGGTGCACTCCGAGCGCCTGGCCAGCATTGGTCGCCTGGCAGCGGGCGTGGCCCACGAAATCGGCAACCCGATCACCGGTATCGCCTGCCTCGCGCAAAACCTGCGGGAAGAGCGTGAGGAAGACGGCGAAATCATCGAAATCAGCGGCCAGATCCTCGAACAGACCAAACGCGTCTCGCGCATCGTGCAGTCGCTGATGAGCTTTGCCCATGCCGGCGGCCATCAGAATCTGGATGAGGCCGTATGCCTGGCCGAAGTGGCCCAGGATGCCATTGGGCTGCTCGCCTTGAACCGGCGCAATTTCGAAGTACAGTTCTTCAACTTGTGCGACCCCGACCATTGGGTCGACGGCGACTCACAACGCCTGGCCCAAGTGCTGATCAACCTGCTGTCCAACGCCCGTGACGCAACCCCGGCCGGTGGTGCGGTACGCGTCAAGACCGAGGCTTTCGAACATACCGTCGATCTGATCGTCGAAGATGAAGGCAGCGGTATTCCACAGAACATCATGGACCGATTGTTCGAACCCTTCTTCACCACCAAGGACCCGGGTGAAGGTACCGGTCTGGGCCTTGCACTGGTCTATTCCATCGTTGAAGAGCATTATGGACAAATCACCATCGACAGCCCGGCTGACACCGAAAGCCAACGCGGCACCCGTATTCGGGTGACCTTGCCGCGTCATGTCGAAGCGACGTCCGCTGTGAACTGAGACCGTCGAGAGAATTGAATCAATGCCGCACATTTTGATCGTCGAAGACGAAACCATTATCCGCTCTGCCTTGCGTCGCCTGCTTGAACGTAATCAATACCAGGTCAGCGAAGCCGGCTCGGTGCAGGAAGCACAAGAGCGTTTCAGCATCCCCACGTTCGACCTGATTGTCAGTGACCTGCGCCTGCCCGGCGCACCGGGCACCGAGCTGATCAAGCTTGGCCAGGGCACCCCGGTGCTGATCATGACCAGCTATGCCAGCCTGCGCTCGGCGGTTGATTCCATGAAAATGGGCGCGGTGGACTACATTGCCAAGCCGTTTGACCACGATGAAATGCTCCAGGCCGTGGCCCGCATCCTGCGCGACCGCCAGTCTGCCAGCAGCGCGCCTGCCGAACAGCGCCCCGCCGGCAAGGCCACCAACGGCGCCGACAAACCGGGAGTCGACAACAGCAACGGCGAAATCGGCATCATTGGCTCCTGCCCGCCGATGCAGGACCTGTACGGCAAGATCCGTAAGGTCGCGCCCACCGACTCCAATGTATTGATCCAGGGCGAGTCAGGCACCGGTAAAGAACTGGTGGCCCGCGCCCTGCACAACCTGTCCAAACGCGCCAAGGCGCCGATGATTTCGGTGAACTGTGCGGCGATCCCCGAATCCCTGATCGAGTCCGAACTGTTCGGCCACGAGAAAGGCGCTTTTACCGGCGCCAGCGCTGGGCGTGCGGGCCTGGTGGAAGCGGCGGACGGCGGGACGCTGTTTCTTGATGAAATCGGTGAGTTGCCGCTGGAGGCCCAGGCGCGACTGCTGCGTGTGCTGCAGGAAGGTGAGATTCGACGTGTAGGCTCGGTGCAATCGCAGAAGGTTGACGTACGCCTGATCGCGGCCACCCACCGCGACCTCAAGAGCCTGGCCAAGATCGGTCAGTTCCGTGAAGACTTGTATTACCGCCTGCACGTGATCGCGCTCAAATTGCCGGCCCTGCGTGAGCGCGGTGCCGACGTGAATGAGATCGCCAACGCATTCCTGCTGCGCCAGAGTGCACGCATCAACCGTACCGACCTGACGTTCGCGCCGGACGCCGAGCAGGCGATTCGGCATTACTCGTGGCCGGGTAACGTGCGGGAACTGGAGAATGCGGTCGAGCGTGCAGTGATCCTGTCGGAAAGCCCGGAAATTTCCGCCGAGCTGCTGGGTATCGATATTGAGCTCAGTGACTTGGAAGATGACGATTTCATTGGCCTGGCCCCGACACAGGGCGGCGCCAGCAATACCAGCCATGAGCCGACGGAAGATTTGTCACTGGAAGACTACTTCCAGCATTTCGTCCTTGAGCATCAGGACCACATGACCGAGACCGAGCTGGCACGCAAGCTGGGCGTGAGCCGCAAGTGCCTGTGGGAACGCCGCCAGCGCCTGGGCATTCCACGGCGCAAGACCGGGGTGGCCAGCGAAAGCTGAGGGTGCGCCTCCACAGGTAACACCCTCAGATGTGAAAAAACTGTTACCGCGGATATTTCGCGTAACAAAAGCCGGGGCTTACGGTAACGAAGCCCCGGCTTTTTTTCGCCCGTCAAAAACCAAAAAACACCTCAACCCCCCGGTTTTGCTGGGCGTCGCAAAAGTTGGCACGCACCCTGCTATATGCTTAGTACAAAAACAATAACAAGCTTTGTACAAGACAATAAAAATAAGACGAATCGACTCACGCATAACAAAAACAACACGGCGGAGGCGCAGCTAACTGATTCTTTTGGAGAGGCGTTGCATTTGGGGCTTGCCCCGCAACCAGGCCGAGAACAACAAAAACTGCCCTAAGGCAGAGCCTGAACTGGTTGGATCGTAGATCAGCAACACAGCGACCAAAGCAATCCGTTTGCTCTTGACTCCCGATTGGGAGGGTCATGAAGGTGAAGCTTCATGGCGAGGGCGATCAACAAAAACAAGAAGCCCGAAATCAATAATAAAAATAGAGCACGCAACTACTTCTGGGGGAGCTTCGGCTCCCCTTGTAGTTTCCGGGATTTGACGATTTAAGGCTTATGGCGCAACGCCGAAGCTTGTTCCTACACCATCCCCTGACTAAATGCTAGAATCCCCGCCCATCATGCGGTCATTCTTCGTTATGGCCGAACATTCCTTCAAACAGTGCATCCCATGCTGAAGAAGTTGTTCCAGTCATTCCGTTCTCCCTTGCGTCGTACGCAACACAAACGCAGCACGCCTGAAGTGCTCAACAGCAGCCAGCATTCGTTGCAGCGCGCTCAATTCAGCCGTTATGCGGTGAATATCGTCGAACGGTTGCAGAACGCCGGTTACCAGGCCTACCTGGTGGGCGGTTGCGTACGCGACATGCTGCTCAATATCACGCCTAAGGATTTCGACGTCGCCACCAGTGCCACGCCTGAGCAAGTGCGTGCCGAGTTTCGCAATGCGCGAATCATCGGTCGCCGCTTCAAGCTGGTGCACATCCACTTTGGTCGCGAAATCATCGAGGTCGCGACCTTCCGTGCCGGCCACCCGCAAAACGATGAAGAGGAAGACACCAATCAGTCCTCCCGCAACGAGAGCGGGCGCATCCTGCGCGACAACGTCTATGGCACCCTGGAAGAAGACGCACAGCGCCGCGACTTCACCATCAATGCCCTCTATTACGACCCGGTCAGCGAACGCATCCTCGATTACGCCAATGGCGTACACGACATCCGCAATAACCTGATCCGCCTGATCGGCGACCCGACGCAGCGCTATCAGGAAGACCCGGTGCGCATGCTGCGGGCCGTGCGCTTCGCCGCCAAGCTCAACTTCGGTATCGAGAAACACACCGCCGCACCGATACGCGAGCTGGCACCGATGCTGCGGGAAATCCCGTCCGCGCGTCTGTTCGAAGAAGTGCTCAAGCTGTTCCTCTCCGGCTACGCCGCCGACACCTTCGAAATGCTGGTCGACTTGCAGTTGTTCGACCCACTGTTCCCGGCCAGCGCCGAAGCACTGGAGTACAACCCGACTTATACCCACACGCTGATCAGCGAAGCCTTGATCAATACCGACCTGCGCATCAAGCAGAACAAACCGGTCACGCCGGCGTTCCTGTTTGCCGCCCTGTTGTGGCCGGCCCTGCCCAAGCGCGTACTGCGTCTGCAGGAACGTGGCATGCCGCCGATCCCGGCCATGCAGGAAGCCGCTCACGAGCTGATCGCCGAACAGTGCCAGCGCATTGCTATCCCGAAACGTTTCACGATGCCGATCCGCGAGATCTGGGACATGCAGGAACGCCTGCCCCGCCGCAGCGGCAAGCGTGCCGACCTGCTGCTGGACAACCCGCGCTTCCGTGCCGGCTACGACTTCCTGCTGCTGCGTGAAAGCGCCGGTGAGCAGACCGACGGCCTGGGCGAATGGTGGACCGACTATCAGGATGCCAATGACAGCCAACGCCGCGACATGATTCGCGACCTCGGCAGCAAGGGTGATGGCGAAGGCGCAGGGCCGAAGAAGCGTCGTCGCAGCGGCACCAAGCGCAAACGCAGTGCTGCCGATGCCTCGGGCGCTGCGGGCGAATAAACGTGGAACGCATCTACATCGGCATGGGCAGCAACCTGGCAGCCCCGGACCAGCAATTGCGCAGCGCTATCCAAGCGCTGGCGCAATTGCCAGACACTTGCGTCGCGGGTGTGTCCGCCTTTTACCAAAGTGACTCCCTGCTCCCGGGCCAGCCGCGCTACACCAACGCAGTTGCCGCCCTGGACAGCCGCCTTGCGCCACTTGACCTGCTGGACGCGCTGCAAGCCATCGAAAACGACCACGGCCGCGAGCGCCTGGAGCGTTGGGGCCCTCGCACCCTTGACCTGGACATTCTGCTGTTTGGCGATCGCCTGATCGACGAACCGCGCCTGAAGGTGCCCCACTATCAGATGCACCTGCGTGCATTTGTGTTGTATCCGCTGGCCGAACTGGCACCTGCCGCATTGCAATTGCCGGATGGCAAGCGCCTCAGCGCCCTGCTTGAAGCCTGCCCGTTTGTCGGCCTGGAACGGCTCCCGGTTGCTGAATCGCGTCAGTAACAGCGGTAACACCGCCATCGTAACAATGCGGTAACACATCCAATTGACTTCCCGTGTCCTCCTCACGACTATAGGCGTCCCGCTGCCGCCAACCCGGCAATGAAGGGCGCAATCCAGGCCTTATAAGCACTGCTCTCAAGACAGTGCGCCTGTATAAACGAAGACTCACGCGCGTTACTCGCTGTTTCCAAGCGCCTGAACGAGGACCCTTTTCATGCCAGACATTACCCTGACCACCTTGCAGAGCCTCAAGCTCAAAGGTGAAAAAATCACCATGCTCACCTGCTATGACGCCACCTTCGCCCACGCCAGTTGCCAGGCCGGGGTTGAAGTGTTGTTGGTAGGCGACTCCCTGGGCATGGTCCTTCAAGGGAATGACAGCACCCTGCCCGTCACCACCGATGAACTGGCCTACCACACCGCCAGCGTCAAGCGCGGGAACGACGGCGCATTCATCATCGCCGACCTGCCGTTCATGGATTACGCCACCGTCGAGCAGACCTTCCTGAACGCCGGCAAACTGATGCGTGCCGGTGCACACATGATCAAGGTAGAGGGCGCCGTATGGCTCGCCGAGTCGATTCGCCTGCTGGCTGAACGCGGCGTGCCGGTCTGTGCACATATGGGCCTGACACCACAGTCCGTGAACATCCTCGGCGGCTACAAGGTGCAAGGCCGCAACGAAGCCCAGGCGCGCCAGATGCGCGCCGATGCCATCGCCCTGGAGCAGGCGGGCGTCGCGATGATCCTGCTCGAATGCGTGCCCAGCGAACTCGCGGCAGAAATCACCCAGGCCGTTAAGGTGCCGGTGATCGGTATTGGCGCGGGCTCGGCCACCGACGGCCAGGTGCTGGTGCTGCACGACATGCTCGGCCTGTCGATTACCGGCCGCGTGCCAAAGTTCGTGAAGAACTTCATGACTGGCCAGGACAGCATCCACGCGGCATTGAGTGCCTACGTCGCCGAAGTCAAAGGCGTGACCTTCCCAGGCGCCGAACACGGATTCTCTGCATGAACACCGTAAAAACCGTACGCGAACTCAGAGCCGCCGTCGCCCACGCCCGCAAGGCCGGCAAACGCATCGGCTTCGTGCCCACCATGGGTAACCTGCACAGCGGACATGCCAGCCTGGTCAGCAAGGCTGTGCAGCAGGCGGACTTTGTCGTGGCGAGTATTTTCGTCAACCCACTGCAATTTGGCGCCGGCGAAGACCTGGACAAGTACCCTCGCACCCTGGCCGCCGATCAGGAAAAGCTCCTGCAGGCCGGCTGCAACCTGCTGTTCGCGCCAACCGTCGAGGAGATGTACCCCGGCGGCATGACCGGCCAGACCCGCGTCAGCGTCCCGCAATTGTCCGAAGGCTTGTGCGGCGCCAGCCGTCCCGGGCATTTCGAAGGCGTGGCGACCGTGGTCAGCAAATTGTTCAACATGGTCCAGCCGGACATGGCTGTATTTGGCCAGAAGGACTACCAGCAACTGGCCGTGATTCGTGCCATGGTCCATGACCTGAACATGCCGATCCAGATTATCGGCGAGCCCACCGTACGCGCCGATGATGGCCTGGCGCTGTCCTCGCGCAACGGTTTTCTCAGCGAAGAACAACGTGCGATCGCGCCGGTGCTGTACCGCAGCCTCAGCCAGATTGCCGCAGCCATCAAAAGCGGTGATCACGACTTCGCCAGGCTGCGTGCCGAACAGGTGCAGCAGATCGAGGCTGCCGGGTTGCGCCTGGATTACCTCGAAGTGCGCCAGGGCCTGCACCTGCGGGCCGCTACGGCGGAGGATCGGGATATTGTGATTCTGGTGGCGGCCTTCCTAGGCACGACCCGCCTTATCGACAACCTGCATCTGACCCTCGACTGACCCCTCTGAACACCCCGCCGATTGCCCTGATCGCTGTGCCGGTATAAAAAAGTACCGGCCACAGCGCAGACAAAGCCAAGACATATCGACACGCTAGGTTTAATGTAATCGCCCTGCGCTATGGTTAGCGCTGTCTGGAACCCAATCCTTGAGATAAGACTGGATGTTCCGGGCTTTGAAGTGTCCTAAAGGCAGTCCCCGTAATAAAAGGAAACCCGCAGCGATGGCGTACTACCGCACCCCTCATGACGTTACCGCTCTGCCCGCCTGGCAAGCGCTCAACCAACATCGCCAAGCCATGCAGGATTTCAGCATGCGCGAAGCGTTCAATGCCGATCCCCAGCGCTTTTCCCAGTTCACCTTGAGCAGCTGCGGACTTTTCCTCGATTACTCGAAAAACCTGATCACCGGCGAGACCCGCGACCTGCTGGTGGGCCTTGCCAACGAAGTGGGTCTTAAAGACGCAATCAACTCGCTGTATGCGGGCGAGCCGGTCAACTCCTCCGAAGGCCGCCCTGCCCTGCACACCGCCCTGCGTCGCCCGGTGGGCGACAAGCTGTCGGTCAATGGCGTGAACATCATGCCGGACGTGCACAAGGTGCTGAACCAGATCACCGACCTGGTCGGCCGCATCCACGACGGCCTGTGGCGTGGCTACACCGAGAAGCCGATCACCGATGTGGTGAACATCGGCATCGGCGGCTCGTTCCTCGGCCCGGAGCTGGTCTCTGAAGCGCTGTTGTCCTACGCCCACAAAGGCGTGCGCTGCCACTACCTGGCGAACATCGATGGCAGCGAATTCCATGAGCTGACCATGAAGCTGCGCGCCGAGACCACGCTGTTTATCGTCTCGTCGAAATCCTTCAACACCCTGGAAACCCTGAAAAACGCCCAGGCCGCCCGCGCTTGGTACCTGGCCCAGGGTGGCTCGGAAGCCGAGCTGTACCGCCACTTTATCGCCGTGTCGAGCAACAACGCGGCCGCCGTGGCCTTCGGTATCCGCGAAGAAAACATCTTCCCGATGTGGGACTGGGTGGGCGGCCGTTATTCGTTGTGGTCGGCCATCGGCCTGCCAATCGCCCTGGCCATCGGCATGTCCAACTTCAAGGAACTGCTGTCCGGTGCCTACACCATGGACCAGCATTTCCAGAACGCGCCGTTCGAACAGAACATGCCGGTGCTGCTGGGCCTGCTGGGCGTTTGGTACGGCAACTTCTGGGGTGCGCAGAGCCATGCGATCCTGCCGTACGACCACTACCTGCGTAACATCACCAAGCACTTGCAACAGCTGGACATGGAATCCAACGGCAAGAGCGTGCGCCAGGACGGCAAACCGGTGTCCACCGACACCGGCCCGGTGATCTGGGGTGGCGTCGGCTGCAACGGCCAACATGCTTATCACCAGTTGCTACACCAAGGCACCCAACTGATCCCGGCCGACTTCATCGTACCGATCGTCAGCTTCAACCCGGTGTCCGACCACCATCAGTGGCTGTACGCCAACTGCCTGTCCCAAAGCCAGGCACTGATGCTCGGCAAGACCCGCAGCGAAGCCGAAGCCGAGCTGCGCGACAAGGGCATCCCGGAAGACGACGTGCAGAAGCTGGCACCGCACAAGGTGATCCCGGGCAACCGTCCGAGCAACACGCTCGTGGTTGAACGCATCAGCCCGCGTCGCCTGGGCGCCCTGGTTGCGATGTATGAACATAAAGTGTTCGTGCAAAGCGTGATCTGGGGCATCAACGCCTTCGACCAATGGGGCGTGGAGCTGGGCAAGGAGCTGGGCAAGGGCGTATACAATCGCCTCACCGGCGCCGAAGAAACCTTGGCCGAAGACGCTTCGACCCAGGGGCTGATCAACTACTTCCGCGGCCGTCACCGCGGCTGATGCAGGCACCGCAAGGCCAACGTCCGTTTGGACGTTGGCCTTGAACCCTCTCCATACAGGGTGCATCTTTATGACTTGTCGCAAAAACAAGAATAAGGATCGCTCATGTTCGATATCAGCACGTTTCCCACCGCCGATGCCGTCCGCCGGGCTGCGCAACTCAGTCAAGAGGACTACCAGCGCCTCTATCGCCAATCCATCGAACAGCCGGACACGTTCTGGGCCGAGCAGGCCAAGGGCTTTCTCGACTGGATAACACCGTGGCACACCGTCCAGCAGTCAGACATCCAGACCGGTGCCGCCCAATGGTTTGCCGGTGGCCAGTTGAACGTCAGCTACAACTGCATCGACCGTCACCTGGCGCAACGCGCCGATCAGCCGGCCTTCATCTGGGAAGGTGACGATCCTGCAAAATCTTCCAAAATCACCTACCGCCAACTGCACCAAAACGTCTGCCGCCTGGCCAATGTGCTGAAAAGCCGTGGCGTGAAAAAGGGCGACCGGGTGTGTATCTACATGCCGATGATCCCGGAAGCGGCCTACGCCATGCTGGCCTGCACGCGGATTGGCGCGGTGCACTCGGTGGTATTTGGCGGGTTCTCACCGGACGCCCTGCGCGACCGCATTCTGGACGCCGACTGCCGCACCGTGATCACAGCCGATGAAGGCGTGCGCGGTGGTAAGCCGGTGGCGTTGAAACAGAACGTCGACAAGGGCCTGGCCAGCTGCCCCGACGTCAGCACGGTGCTGGTGGTACAACGCACCGGCGCACCGGTGAGCTGGAGCGAAGGCCGCGACCTCAAGTATCAACAGGCCCTCGATGCAGCGAGCGACGATTGCCCTCCCGAACCGATGGACGCCGAAGCCCCGCTGTTTATCCTCTACACCTCCGGCAGCACCGGCAAGCCCAAGGGTGTGCTGCACACCACGGGCGGCTACCTGCTCCAGGCGGCAATGACCTTCAAGTACGTACTCGATTACCGCGACGGTGAGGTGTTCTGGTGCACCGCCGACGTGGGTTGGGTCACCGGCCATAGTTACATCGTGTACGGGCCGCTGGCTAATGGCGCGACCTCGCTGATGTTCGAAGGTGTGCCGAGCTACCCGGACAGTTCGCGCTTCTGGCAGGTCATCGATAAACACCAGGTGAATATCTTCTACACCGCTCCCACCGCCTTGCGCGCGTTGATGCGCGAGGGTCACGCCCCGCTGGAGACGACCTCCCGCGCCAGCCTGCGTCTGCTGGGCAGCGTGGGCGAACCGATCAACCCGGAAGCCTGGGACTGGTACTTCAACGCGGTGGGCGAACAGCGTTGCCCTATTGTCGATACCTGGTGGCAGACCGAGACCGGCGGCATCATGCTCAGCCCGCTGGTCAGCGCCCAGCGCATCAAACCAGGTTGCGCCACCCAGCCGATGTTTGGCGTGCAGCCCGTGCTGCTGGATGAACAAGGCAAGGTCATCAGCGGTGCCGGCAGCGGCGTACTGGCGATCAAGGCCAGTTGGCCGGGGCAGATTCGCAGCGTCTACGGCGACCCGCAGCGCATGGTCGACACCTATTTCAAACCCTACCCCGGTTACTATTTCACCGGTGACGGCGCGCGCCGCGATGAGGACGGCGACTACTGGATCACCGGGCGTATCGACGATGTGATCAACGTGTCCGGCCACCGTATCGGCACCGCCGAGGTAGAAAGTGCGTTGGTACTGCATGACCAGGTGGCCGAGGCTGCCGTGGTGGGCTACCCCCACGACGTCAAGGGCCAGGGCATCTACGCCTTTGTCACCCCCATGAATGGCGTCGAACCCAGCGAGGCGCTGAAAAAACACCTGCTGGAACTGGTCAGCAAGGAAATCGGCAGCTTTGCCAAGCCGGAACTGATCCAATGGGCACCGGCCTTGCCGAAAACCCGATCCGGCAAGATCATGCGCCGGATTTTGCGCAAGATCGCCTGCAACGAACTGGACAGCCTGGGTGATACCTCGACCCTGGCCGACCCCAGCGTCGTCGACGGCCTGATCGACAAACGCCTGAACCGCTAGGAAACCCGAGTCGCCATGGAATTTATCCGCAGCCGTATCGAAACCCAGTTGATGAGCCTCACCGGCTTGTCACTGGGCCAACTGGACCTGGAAAATCCCAAGGGCGATCCGGGCCTGTTCGGGCCGGACTCGGTCAGTTGGCAAGTCCATGGTGACTTCAGCAGCATGCTCATCGGCGGCATCAGCGCCTTGATGCTGCAAGCCTTGCACCCATTGGCCCTGGCCGGCGTGTGGGACCATTCGAATTTTCGCCAGGACATGCTTGGGCGCCTGCGCCGTACCTCGCAGTTTATTTCCGGTACCACGTTCGGCGCGCGCAAAGACGCCGACTGGCTGATCGAAAAAGTGCGCACCATTCACCTGCAGGTGGTGGGTCATGCCCCGGACGGGAGGCCTTACGCGGCCAGCGATCCAGCGCTGCTGACCTGGGTGCATGTGGCGGAGGTGAGCAACTTTCTTGCTGCCCACTTGCGCTATCGCAACCCGCACCTCTGCGGCCGTGATCAGGACCGTTACTACAGCGAGATCGCCGTCGTCGCAGAACGGCTCGGCGCGCAGGATGTGCCGCATTCACGCCAGGAAATTTCCGATTACCTTGAGAATATCCGCCCGCAATTGCTGTGCGACGAGCGCAGCCGCGAAGTGCTGCGCCTGTTGCTGAACGCGCCCTCCCCCAGCCTGTTGGCCAAGCCTTTTGGTGCCTTGATGATGCAAGCCGGGATCGACCTGCTGCCGGACTGGGCCAGCACCCTGCTCGATCAGCACCAGGGCCCGCTGCAACGCCGGATGATCCGCGCCGGGGTCAAGCGCAGCGCGCCGTTGTTGCGCTGGGCGATGCGCAATGGTTCGGTGCAGCGTGCACACCGGCGGATGGGGTTGATGTAGGCAACGCGCCATAGCTGCTAAACTCCGCGCCCTCATTACCCCCATTTACCTAAGCAAGGCGCGCTCCATGTCTCCCTTGAATCAGGCGCTGCGCGCCGCCCTCGATCATCGCCAGGATCTGATCAGCGAACTGCACGCCCAGGGCACCGATTGCTATCGGCTGTTCCATGGCAGCCAGGAAGGCGCCGGCGGCCTGACCATCGACCGCTACGGCCCGCAGTTACTGGTGCAAAGCTTCCATCAGTCGCTGGAAACCGCCGACCTGCTGGAGCTGCACCAACTGGTCAACCAGCACATGGGCCTGGAGTTGCTGCTGGTCTACAACGACCGCTCCCGCGGCAACTCGCGGGTCGATCGCGAAGATTCGGTATACCGCGCCGAACCTGCCGCGCTGGAAGACCTGGTCGGCCACGAATGGGGCCTCAATTACCGTGTCCGTGGGCGCCACGCCGGCCAGGACCCACTGCTGTTCCTCGACCTGCGCAATACCCGCGGCTGGGTCAAGGGCCACAGCGCCGGCAAAAGCGTACTGAACCTGTTTGCCTACACCTGTGGGGTGGGCCTGAGCGCCGCTGCCGGGGGTGCGCGCGAGGTATGCAACCTGGACTTCGCCGAGGGCAACCTGGCGGTGGGGCGTGAAAACGGCCAGCTCAATCCACAGCTTCCTACCATGGAGTTCGTACAATCGGACTACTTCCCGGCGATTCGCCAACTGGCCGGGCTGCCGATCACCCAGCGTCGCGGGCAAAAACTGCCGAGCTATCCGCGCCTGGAGCAGCGTCAATATGACCTGGTGTTGCTCGACCCGCCGGCCTGGGCCAAGAGTGCCTTCGGTACCGTTGACCTGTTGCGTGACTACCAGAGCCTGCTCAAGCCGGCACTGCTCGCTACAGCCGACAATGGCGTGCTGATCTGCTGTAACAACCTGGCAAAAGTCAGCATGGAGGATTGGCGTGAACAGGTGCTGCGTTGTGCGCAAAAGGCTGGGCGTCCGGTGCGGGACTGGAAAATCATGACGCCCGGCGGGGACTTTCCCTCACAAGATCAACAGCCACCGCTGAAGACTCTGATACTTCAACTGTAAGCAGCATCCTAAAGGCCCGGTTCTTCGGAACCGAAAACCCGTGCCATACTCCAAGGCACTCCTGTTTGACATAGATGGCGCCGCCCCATGCCCAAAGGATTGATTCGCGCCGCTGGCGCCTTGTTGACTGCCCTCGCGTTGTACAGCTTGCTGGGCTTTCTGATTTTGCCTGGCATCGCCCTTCGCATTGCCAACCAACAGTTGGCCAATTACGCCACAGTGCCGGCACGCATCGAACGGATCGAACTTAACCCGTTCAGCCTGGAAGTAACGGTATGGGGCTTGAAGATCGGCGAGCCCGGTAAGGAACAGGTAGGTTTCGAACGGCTTTACGCCAATCTGCAGGCCGATAGCCTGTGGACCCGCGCCCTGCACCTGGCGGATGTGCAACTGGACAAGCCCAGGACCGAGTTGTTGTTCGACAAGTCAGGCCAGCTGAATCTGGCGCAGTTGTTCAAGCTGCCACCGAGCGAGCCGACCCCGGCAGACCCTGACGCCAAGCCGTTCCCGCTGCGTGTCGACAGCATCAAGCTGGCTGGCGGTTATTTGCATTTCCAAGACCTGCGTCCCAGCGAACCCATCGAATTCCTCTACGACACCCTCGACTTCGAACTGAAGAATCTCAGCACCCTGCCGGAAGACAATGCGGACATGACCTTGGTCGCCGCCGGCCCTGAAGGCGGGCAGATCGACTGGAAAGGCAACTTCAGCCTGGTGCCGATCACGTCCGAAGGTACGCTCAAAGTCACCGGCGGCAAGATGAAAGCCTGGTGGCCTTATGTGCGTGACGCCTTACCCCTGGTACTTGAAGACGGCGTGCTCAACTTCAGTACCGAATACAGGTTCAGCCTGGCCAAAGAGACCGAGCTGAACCTGACCAACACCGCCGCCAGCATCGCGCCGTTCGCGATCAAGGCCCCGGATGGCCGGCCGTTGGTGCGCCTGGAGCGTTTGGACGTCAGCGAGACCACGGTGGACCTGGCCAAACAGCAGGTGGTGGTGGGCAAGATTCGCAGCAATAAACTCGAGACCTGGGCGGCTCGTGAAGCGGATGGGCAACTGGACTGGCAAAAACTGTTCGCCGGCCAGCCGAACAAACCGGCCAAGGCGCCGGAGCCTGCGACTGCACCCGCCACGGCCGACTCGCCAAAGCCTGCGCCCGTCGCCCCAAGCAAGCCCTGGCAAGTGCTGCTCAAGGATGTACAGCTGCGCAACTACCAAGTGCACTTGGCCGACCGTCAGGCCAAACCTGCGGTGGCACTGGAGCTCGGCCCGTTGAACGTCGACGTGCAGAACTTCGACAGCCTCAACCAGAGCCCCTTTACCCTGAAGGTCGACACCGGCCTGGGCAAGCAGGGCAAGATCCAGGCAACCGGCACGGTTAACCTCAACCCGGTCAGCGCCAAGTTGAAGGTCAATACCAAGGACATCGACCTGCGGGTCGCCCAGTCCTATATCAGCCCGTTTATCCGCCTGGAACTGCGCAGTGGCATGCTTGGCAGCGACCTCGACGTGAACCTGAAAAGCACCGATCCCCTGGCGCTGCAGATCACCGGCCGAGCGCAGGTTGACCAGTTGCATACCCTCGACACCCTCAAGACCCGCGACTTCCTCAAGTGGCAGCGCCTGGTGCTCGAAGGCGTGAACTACCAACACGGCGACAGCCTGTCGATCGACAAGGTCAACCTGCTGCAGCCCTATGCGCGGTTCATGATCAACGATGACCGCACCACCAACGTCGACGACTTGCTGATCCCGCAGCCGGCCGACAGTGGCGCCAAATCGTCAGCCAAACCTGCCGCGAGCAAAGACAAGCCGCTGGGTATCCATATCGGGCAGATTGCGATCAACGACGGTTCGGC
Source organism: Pseudomonas sp. JV449 (assembly GCF_032424295.1). Lineage (NCBI taxonomy): Bacteria > Pseudomonadati > Pseudomonadota > Gammaproteobacteria > Pseudomonadales > Pseudomonadaceae > Pseudomonas > Pseudomonas sp. JV449. The sequence goes on from NZ_VYKD01000031.1 coordinate 37,205, forward strand.
CAACTTCGCCGACTTCAGCCTCACCCCCAATTTCGCCACTGCGATCCAACAGCTCAATGGGCAGATCGGCACCATCGACAGTCGCCAGGCCAAGCCGGCGAGCGTTGACATCAAGGGCAAGGTCGACCGTTATGCACCGGTGACCATCAAAGGCAGCGTGAACCCGTTTGACCCGATGGCGGCGCTGGACATCGCCACCAGCTTCAAACGTGTCGAGCTGACCACCCTGACGCCTTACTCGGGCAAGTTCGCCGGTTTCCGCATCCGCAAGGGCCGCCTCAACCTTGACCTGCATTACGTGATCACCAAGGGCCAGTTGAAGGCTGAGAACAAAGTGGTGGTCGAGCAATTGCAACTGGGCGAAAAAGTCGACAGCGCCGATGCCGTGGACTTGCCGATTCGTCTGGCAATCGCCTTGCTCAAGGACAGCGACGGCAAGATCTCCATCGAACTGCCCGTATCCGGTGACCTGAATAACCCGCAATTCAGCGTGATGCCCATTGTGTGGCAAACCCTGCGCAATCTGGTGGTGCGAGCGGCCACTGCGCCGTTCAAGTTTATTGGCGGATTGGTCACCGGAGGCGGAGCGGAGGACTTGGGTAGCGTGTCGTTCGCGGCAGGCTCCAGCGAGTTGAACAAAGACGCCGAAGGCGCTCTCAACACCTTGGCCAAAGCCTTGAAAGAACGCCCTGCCCTACGCCTGGAAATCGAAGGCACGGCCGCAGCCAGCAGCGACGGCCCATTCCTGGCGGCCCAGCGGCTGGAGCGGGAATACCAATACAACTACTACAAAATGCTGCAGCGCCGTGGCGAGAAAGTCCCGGCCCAGGCGTCCTTGCTGGAAGTCCCTGAGAGCGAAAAAGCCCCCTTGCTCGAAGGTATTTACCGCACCCGCTTGAAACAGCAGCCTCCGGCAGAATGGAAGGACCTGAGCAGCAGTGACCGCACCGCCAAGTTGAAAGAGGGCGTGATCAAGTTCTGGAGTGGCAGTGACGTGCTGCTGCGCCAGTTGGGCCAGGACCGTGCAAGCACGATCAAGGACTACCTGGTGGATAAAGCCCAGCTGGAGGACGACCGGGTCTACTTCATTGACGCGCAACTGGGCCAGGCAGAGAAAGACGGTCGAGTGATAACGCCGATGCACTTGGACGCCGAGTAGGCGCCGCTGGCGCATTACTTTCCCGCCCCAATAGAACAGGCCCCGACACAGAAGTGCCGGGGCCTGTAATGACCACATCCGTGTGGTCGGTCGCATGAAACTTAGAGGTGCATTGAGTGGATATCTAACTCACGCGCCGCCGCCGCTAGTTCAGACGAGTGCTTGAGCGTTACTCTGCTTTCAGGCCATCGGCCGATACAGCTTTAACGCCTTTGATTTTCTTGGTGATGTTCACCGCGGTCGTTTTCTGTGCCTCGGTCACAGCGACCGAAGAGGACAGGGAAACTACACCCTTGTTGGTTTCGACTTTAATGTCGGTGCCAGGAATGCCTTTCTCGGTGACCAGGTCAGCTTTGACTTTGGTGGTGATCCAGGTATCGGAGGTTGCGCCTTTGGCGTCAGCCGCTGCACCTTTGGTTTTGTCGATGTTGTCTGCCTTGGTAGCGCCGCCAGCCAACAGGCCGTCAGCCGAAACTGCGGTAACACCTTTGATTTTCTTGGTGATCGCTACGGCAGTTTCTTTCTGCGCGTCCGAAATGGCTACGGTCGAAGACAGGGAAACCACACCTTTGTTGGTCTCAACCTTGATGTCCGAACCAGGAATGCCTTTTTCGGTCAGCAGATCGGATTTAACTTTGGTGGTGATCCAAGTATCCGAAACGCTTTCTTTTGCCTTGGTGGCTTCACCGGCCGCCAGAGTCATTGGAGCTTGGGAAGTCTGGGCAAAGGCCACGTTAGCACCCATGGCCAGGGTCAGAGCGGTAGCAGTAGCGAGAGCGAACTTCTTCATACGAGTAACTCCTGTTTTATTAAAAGTCTGCAGTGTGTGAACCTTGATGCTGCAGCGTTAACAGGGTTATTGCAGGCAGTGTGCCAAGTCTCTAGCGCAGATTAAATCCTTAAAAATCATATAGTTATAAAAATAGCCGAATTTCGGAATCGTGCAACTTGCATGAACCTGATCGTGCCTGCGTGCAAGTTGCGGCTTTTGCGATTTACTAAGCGTCTGATTTTTCGGCATTTTCCTTCAGGCGTAAAAAAAGGACTCCGAAGAGTCCTTTTTTTCAGCGTGAGCCTGGGGTAATTAAACGCCCGAAGCCTTGGCTGCTGCTACGTCCTTGATGGACAGTTTGATACGGCCGCGGTTGTCCACGTCCAGTACCAGCACTTCCACTTCCTGGCCTTCTTTCAGAATGTCGGTGACTTTCTCAACGCGAGCGTCGCTCAGCATGGAGATGTGAACCAGACCGTCTTTGCCTGGCAGGATGTTGACGAATGCGCCGAAGTCGACGATGCGCTCAACCTTACCGACGTAGATCTTGCCGATCTCGGCTTCAGCGGTGATGCCCAGGACGCGTTGACGCGCAGCTTCTGCAGCTTCCTTGGTTTCGCCGAAGATCTTGATCGAGCCGTCGTCTTCGATGTCGATCGAAGCCTTGGTCTCTTCACAGATCGCACGAATGGTCGCGCCGCCTTTACCGATAACATCACGGATTTTGTCGGTGTCGATTTTCATCGCGATCATGGTCGGAGCATTTTCCGACAGTTCGGTACGGGACTGACCAATGATCTGGTTCATCTGACCGAGGATGTTCAGGCGCGCTTCCAGGGCTTGGCCCAGGGCGATTTCCATGATCTCTTCGGTGATGCCCTTGATCTTGATGTCCATCTGCAGCGCGGTAACACCTTTGGCGGTACCGGCCACTTTGAAGTCCATGTCGCCCAAGTGGTCTTCGTCGCCCAGGATGTCGGTCAGGATGGCGAACTTCTCGCCTTCCTTAACCAGGCCCATGGCGATACCGGCAACCGGCGCCTTCATCGGCACACCCGCGTCCATCAGCGCCAGGGAAGCACCGCAGACCGAAGCCATGGAGCTGGAGCCGTTGGACTCGGTGATTTCCGACACCACACGGATGGTGTACGGGAACACGTCAGCAGCAGGCAGCATGGCCTGGACCGAACGACGGGCCAGACGGCCGTGACCGATTTCGCGACGACCAGCACCGCCCATGCGACCACACTCGCCCACCGAGAACGGCGGGAAGTTGTAGTGCAGCATGAACGGGTCTTTTTTCTCGCCTTCCAGGGTGTCCAGCAGCTGTGCGTCACGGGCAGTACCCAGGGTCGCAACGACCAGTGCCTGGGTTTCACCACGGGTGAACAGTGCAGAACCGTGAGTCTTCGGCAGAACACCGACTTCGATGTTCAGCGGACGAACGGTGCGGGTGTCGCGGCCATCGATACGCGGCTTGCCGTTAACGATGTTTTCGCGAACGGTGCGGTATTCGATTTCACCGAAGGCTGCTTTGACTTCGCTGGAAGAAGGCTGGCCTTCTTCGCCGGACAGCTTGGCAACAACCTGGTCCTTCAGCTCACCCAGGCGAGCGTAACGGTCGGCCTTGACGGTGATGGTGTAGGCGTCGGAGATCGCAGTGCCGAACTCGGAGCGGATAGCGCCCAGCAGTTCGGTGGCTTCGGCTTGCGGAGCCCAGGCCCAGGTCGGCTTGGCAGCTTCGGCAGCCAGTTCTTTAACAGCGTTGATCACAACCTGGAACTCGTCGTGAGCAAACAGTACCGCACCCAGCATCTGGTCTTCGGTCAGCTCTTTGGCTTCCGATTCAACCATCAATACGGCTTCCGACGTACCGGCAACGACCATGTCCAGGCTCGATGCTTTCAGTTGCTCGTAAGTCGGGTTCAGCAGGTAACCGGTGCTTTCGTGGAAAGCAACGCGGGCTGCGCCGATCGGGCCATCGAAAGGAATACCGGAGATGGCCAGGGCAGCCGAAGTACCGATCATCGCAGCGACGTCAGGATCGGTTTTCTTGCTGGTGGAAACGACGGTGCAGACAACCTGCACTTCGTTCATGAAGCCTTCTGGGAACAGCGGACGGATCGGACGGTCGATCAGTCGGGAAGTCAGGGTTTCTTTCTCGGAAGGACGGCCTTCGCGCTTGAAGAAACCGCCAGGGATCTTACCGGCAGCGTAAGTCTTTTCCTGGTAGTGAACGGAAAGAGGGAAGAAGCCTTTGCTTGGGTCGGCGTGCTTGGCGCCAACAACGGTCACCAATACGGTAACGTCGTCATCAACGGTAACCAGCACTGCGCCGGAGGCTTGACGGGCGATACGGCCTGTCTCGAGGGTAACGGTCGACTGACCGAACTGGAATTTTTTGATAACCGGGTTCACGGTGTCCTACCTTCTTTGTGGCTCTTGGGGAACTTGTCTTCTTGCGAAATTCTTGGGCAATGTCGGGAATCGGCCCAACCCTTGTCCAGGGGTAAAACGTGTATCCAGATAAAACTTGAGGCTGGGAGCCTACCATGGGCCAGCGGGAATCCCACTGACACACGGCAGACAACCAACCTCTAGCGCAATCGCTGATTAGCGACGCAGACCCAGGCGACCGATCAGAGCCTGATAACGACCCAGATCCTTGCCTTTCAGGTAGTCCAGCAGCTTACGGCGCTGGTTTACCATGCGGATCAGACCACGACGGGAGTGGTGATCTTTACCGTTGGCCTTGAAGTGACCTTGCAGCTTGTTGATGTTGTGGGTCAGCAGTGCAACTTGCACTTCTGGCGAACCAGTGTCACCAACAGCTTGCTGGTAGTCAGCTACGATTTGTGCTTTTTCTTGAACGTCGAGAGCCATGAGGCAATCCTTTTTTCAGGAAACCACCCAAAGGGCAGTTTCAACAGGCCAGGGACAAATCCCTGTATCTAAAAATGAGTGTTGACCGTGCCTGTTAACAGCCACACTCGTTCGGTCATTCTGACCGAATCAGTCGACGTGGCGCGATGCGCCCGTCTTCGCTCACTTCACCGATACCGATAAAGCGACCGTTATGATCCTGTACCCGCACCATGCCGAACTTCGGGGCATCCGGGGCGCGTACCGGCTGGCCGTTAAGCCAGTAGAACGCGCTGTGTTCCGAAAAGTGCAGCAATGGCCAATCCAGTAAACCGCTGTCCGATGGCATCAGGAAGCGATCAACTGCTTCGTTGCCACCTTCGGCGTGTACCGCCTCCAACTCTTCCAGCGTGACCGTCTGGGCCAGGCTGAAAGGTCCGGCCTGGGTGCGTCGCAGTTCAGCTACATACGCGCCGCAACCGAGCTGTTCACCAATATCTTCCACCAGGGTACGGATATAAGTGCCTTTGCTGCAGTCTACGGCCAAGCGTGCGGTGTCACCTTCACAGGCGAGCAATTCCAAGCGCGCAATAGTAACAGAACGCGGTTCGCGCTCCACTACTTCGCCCGCACGTGCCAGCTTGTAAAGAGGCTGCCCGTCACGCTTGAGAGCCGAGTACATCGGCGGTATCTGACTGATTTGCCCACGAAAAGCAGGTAAAGCAGCTTCGATATCAGCACGACCAACGGTCACGTCGCGAACCTGCAAAACATCACCTTCGGCGTCTGCCGTGGTGGTGGTCTTGCCCAGTTGCATCAGGGTTTCGTAACCCTTGTCGGAATCGAGCAGGTATTGCGAGAACTTGGTGGCCTCGCCAAAGCACAACGGCAGTACGCCAGTAGCCAAGGGATCAAGGCTGCCCGTGTGCCCGGCCTTCTCGGCATTGAGCAGCCAGCGGACCTTCTGCAACGCGGCATTGGAGGTAAAGCCAATGGGTTTGTCGAGCAGGATGATGCCGCTGACGTTACGACGGATACGTTTGACCTGAGCCACCGCTTACTCCTTGGCGTCTTCAGGTGTGGACGGATGCTGATTGTCTTCAGCCACGGCGCGCTCGATCAGGGCCGACAGGTGCGCACCACGCACGACGCTTTCGTCGTAGTGGAAGTGCAACTGGGGCACGCTGCGCAGCTTCATCTCACGGGCCAACTGCATCCGCAAAAAACCTGCGGCGGAGTTGAGCACCTTGATGCTTTGCGCGATCTCTTCGCTGTTGTCCTGGCCCATCACGGTGATGAAGATCTTCGCGTGACCGACGTCACGGCTCACTTCTACAGCGGTGATGGTGACCAGGCCAACACGCGGGTCTTTGACTTCGCGACGGATCAGTTGGGCCAGCTCACGCTGCATCTGATCGCCGATACGTTGGGTACGGCTGTATTCTTTTGCCATGTCTTGTTACCTGTTACTGCCACACGGTGAAACCCGTGGGGTCTGAAAGCGGCAAACGCCCGGCCTGACAAAAGCCAGACCGGGCGTTGCGTTTAGAGTCCGCACGCTGCGCGGGGCATTTGCATGCCCACACGCGGCGTGGCTCCTGAAGTGCGCGAGTTAGAGGCTGCGAGCAACCTGAACCTTCTCGTAGACTTCGATCTTGTCGCCAGCCTTGACGTCGTTGTAGCTCTTGACGCCAATACCGCATTCCATGCCGGCACGCACTTCGGAAGCGTCATCCTTGAAGCGGCGCAGGGATTCCAGCTCGCCTTCGAAGATAACGATGTCTTCACGCAGTACACGAATTGGACGGTTACGGTACACGGTACCTTCGATAACCATGCAACCGGCGATCGCACCGAATTTCGGCGAGCGGAACACGTCACGAACCTCGGCGACACCCAGGATGTTCTCCCGGACGTCACTGCCAAGCATGCCGGTGAGGGCCTTCTTGACGTCTTCGATGATGTCGTAGATGACGTTGTAGTAACGCATGTCCAGGCCTTCCTGCTCGACGATCTTGCGAGCGCCAGCATCGGCACGCACGTTGAAGCCGAACAGTACAGCGTTGGAAGCCAGTGCCAGGTTGGCGTCGGACTCGGTAATACCACCGACACCGCCACCCACAACACGCACTTGCACTTCGTCGTTACCCAGGCCGTTCAAGGCGCCGTTCAACGCTTCGAGGGAACCACGGACGTCAGATTTGAGGACGATATTAAGCGTCTTCTTCTCTGCCTGGCCCATGTTCTCGAAGATGTTTTCCAGCTTGCCGGCGTGAGCACGGGCCAGCTTGACTTCGCGGAACTTACCTTGACGGAACAGAGCCACTTCACGGGCTTTCTTCTCGTCCGACAGCACGCTCATCTCGTCGCCAGCGTCCGGGGTACCGTCCAGGCCGAGGATCTCGACAGGGATGGAAGGACCCGCTTCCTTGATTGGCTTGCCGTTCTCGTCGAGCATGGCACGTACACGGCCATAGTTCGAACCGACCAGCACCATGTCGCCTTGGCGCAGGGTACCGTCTTGAACCAGAACGGTAGCAACCGGGCCACGACCCTTGTCGAGACGCGATTCAACCACAACACCACGACCCGGGGCCGATGGCGTTGCTTTGAGTTCCAGGACTTCGGCTTGCAGCAGGACCGCTTCGAGCAGTTCGTCTACGCCAGTACCGACTTTCGCCGAAACCGAAACGAACGGCGTATCACCGCCCCACTCCTCGGAAGTCACACCGTGAACCGACAGTTCGCTACGGATGCGATCGAGATCGGCGCCCGGCTTGTCGATTTTGTTCACGGCAACAACCAGTGGAACACCAGCGGCCTTGGCGTGCTGGACAGCTTCAATGGTCTGCGGCATTACGCCGTCGTCCGCTGCAACTACCAGGATCACGATGTCGGTCGCCTTGGCACCACGGGCACGCATTGCGGTAAACGCGGCGTGACCTGGGGTGTCAAGGAAGGTGACCATACCGCGCTCGGTTTCAACGTGGTATGCACCGATGTGCTGGGTGATACCACCGGCTTCGCCGGCAGCTACCTTGGCACGACGGATGTAGTCGAGCAGCGAGGTCTTACCGTGGTCAACGTGGCCCATTACGGTCACGACTGGTGCACGGGAGAAGGTCTCGCCTTCAAACTTCAGGGACTCGGCCAGGGAGTCTTCCAGGGCGGTGTCGCTGACCAGGGTCACTTTGTGGCCCAGTTCTTCGGCTACCAGTTGAGCAGTTTCCTGATCAAGCACCTGGTTGATGGTCGCTGGAGTACCCAGTTTGAACATGAACTTGATGATTTCAGCAGCCTTGACCGACATCTGATTGGCCAGATCGCCAACCGTGATGGTCTCGCCGATCTGCACATCACGCACGACAGGGCCGGTTGGGCTCTGGAAACCGTGGGCGTTGCGTTTCTTCAGCTTGGCCTTGCCGCGACCACCACGACGGAAGCCATCGCTTTCTTCGTCGGTAGTGCGTGGCGCAACGCGCGGAGCAGGCGCTTTCTCTTTGACCGAGGCACGATGCGGAGCGTTTTTACGCTCGCCATCGCCACCACCACTGCGACGATTGTTATCGTCGGCACGTGGTTTGTCCGGACGACGAGGTTCGTCGCGCTTGCGAGCGTCAGCAGCAGGTGCTGGAGCAGCGGCAACCGGAGCGGCCTCACGCACAGTTTCAACAGGCGCGCTAGGTGCAGCGACTGCGTCAGTAGCGGATTGCGCAGCAGCAGGCTGGCTACGCGCTTCTTCTTCGGCGCGACGCTTGGCTTCTTCTTCAGCCTTCTGGCGTGCAGCATTTTCTACTGCGCGACGTTCGTCCATCTCGCGTTTGCGCTCGGCTTCGATTTCTTCCGGGCTGCGCTGTACGAAGACTTTCTTCTTACGCACTTCAACGCTGATGCTCTTGCTACCAGCCACCCGCAGGGTGCTGGTTGTTTTGCGCTGCAATGTAATCTTGCGCGGTTCTTCCACTTTCGCCTTGTGGCTGCTTTTCAAGTGAGTCAGCAACGATTGCTTCTCACTGTCGCTCACATGTTCCTCGGCGGCGGTGTGCGGCAGACCTGCCTCACGCATCTGCTGCAACAGGCGCTCTACCGGTGTTTTGACCTCATCGGCCAGTTGTTTCACCGTGACTTGCGTCATGCACTTCTCTCCTCAGGCCGCGCCTAATTACTCGAACCAATGGGCTCGGGCGGCCATGATCAACTTGCCGGCACGATCATCGTCAATGCCGTCGATGTCGAGCAGATCGTCAATAGACTGCTCGGCCAGGTCTTCGCGGGTAATTACGCCGCGCACCGCCAGTTCCATCGCCAAATCCTTGTCCATACCCTCAAGCGAGAGCAGGTCTTCGGCCGGATGGGCGTCTGCCAGCTTTTCCTCAGTAGCGATGGCTTTAGTCAACAAACGATCCTTGGCCCGAGCGCGAAGCTCGTTGACGGTGTCTTCGTCAAAGCCGTCGATGTTGAGCATTTCTTCCAACGGTACGTAGGCAATCTCTTCCAGGCTGGTGAAGCCTTCATCTACCAGCACCTGCGCCAGGTCTTCGTCGACTTCCAACTCGTCGATGAAGTTGCGCAGGATGTCACCGGTTTCAGCTTGCTGCTTAGCCTGGATGTCCGATTCGGTCATCACGTTCAGGGTCCAGCCGGTCAACTGGCTGGCCAGACGCACGTTCTGACCACCACGACCAATGGCCTGGGCCAGATTGTCTGCGCCAACGGCGATGTCCATTGCATGGGCATCCTCGTCAACGATAATTGCCGCCACTTCAGCCGGCGACATGGCGTTGATCACGAACTGCGCCGGGTTGTCGTCCCAGAGGACGATGTCCACACGCTCACCACCCAATTCGCCCGACACTGCCTGGACGCGCGAACCGCGCATACCAATGCAAGCGCCTTGCGGGTCGATGCGTTTGTCCTTGGAGCGGACCGCGATCTTGGCACGCGAACCCGGGTCGCGGGACGCAGCCATGACTTCGATCAGGCCTTCGGCAATTTCCGGCACCTCGATACGGAACAGCTCAATCAGCATTTCCGGCGCAGTGCGCGACAGGATCAACTGAGGGCCACGGTTCTCGGTGCGGATTTCCTTGAGCAGCGCACGCAAACGCACGCCAACACGGAAGGTTTCGCGGGAGATGATGTCTTCGCGGGCCAGCAACGCTTCAGCGTTGTTGCCCAGGTCGACGATCACATTGTCGCGGGTAACTTTTTTCACGGTGCCGGAGATGATTTCACCCAGGCGCTCGCGATAGGCATCAACGACTTGAGCGCGCTCGGCTTCGCGAACCTTCTGCACAATGACCTGCTTGGCGGTCTGTGCAGCAATGCGGCCGAACTCGATGGACTCGATCTTTTCTTCAACGACATCACCGACCTGGGCGCCTGGGTGCGTTTCAGCAACCTTGCTTGGCCAGGTTTCGATGGCCGGATCATCAAGATCGGCTTCTTCGACGACCGTCCAGCGACGGAAAGTCTCATAGGCACCGGTGTGGCGGTTGATTTCCACACGCAGATCAACTTCGTCTTCAAAACGCTTTTTGGTAGCAGTGGCCAGGGCCAGCTCCAGCGCTTCAAAAATCACGTTTGCCGGTACGCCCTTTTCATTGGATACCGACTCAACAACCAGCAGTACTTCTTTGCTCATCGTACGCCTCGCCTTTCGCAAGCCATTGGATCCGCGGGATCCGCGTCTCAGTCAAAACTGGGAATAATGTTGGCCTTGTCGATCATATCGATCGGCAACAGGAACTCATGGTCTTCTACCTGCACCACGACATCCTGTTCTTCTACACCGCGCAGAAGGCCCTGAAAGTTGCGACGCCCTTCGAACGGGGATCGCAGCTTGATCTTCACTTGTTCACCGGCAAATTTTGCAAACTGATCAATAGTGAACAGTGGGCGTTCCATGCCTGGCGAGGAAACTTCGAGGGTGTATTCAACGGAGATAGGATCTTCAACATCCAGAACACCGCTGATCTGACGGCTGACAATGGCACAATCGTCCACCAGCACGCCGCCCTCTTTATCGATATAAACGCGCAACATTGAGTGGCGACCTTGAGCCGAAAACTCAATACCCCAGCATTCATAGCCTAGGGCCACGACCACCGGGGCCAACAAGGCCTGCAACTCTTCTAGCTTGCTCGACACCTGAACCCCCTCGTGCATGTATGTGCATGCTGTGCAAAATAAAAAAATGGGCGAAACGCCCATCCTTGAAACGCCGTCGAACAGCGGCGTTGAAAGTGTCCAGCTAACAAAAAGCCCCTTAAAAGGGGCTCCGCTAAAACTGGTTGCGGGGGCCGGATTTGAACCGACGACCTTCGGGTTATGAGCCCGACGAGCTACCAGACTGCTCCACCCCGCGACAAAGCTGGGGCGGAAGTATACGACCGATCCCTTACAGGGTCAATGTAACCTTCCACCTACAAGAAAGCCCGCAACAGCGGGCTCTCCTGATAATTGGTACCGAGAAGGGGACTCGAACCCCTACACCCTATGGGCACAACCACCTCAAGGTTGCGTGTCTACCAATTCCACCACCTCGGCAATACAGCGCTTACAACCCTTCTTACTTCTGCTCTTGAGCTGGAGGTACGTCAGTCGCTGGAGTAGCCGACTTTTGCTCTTGAAGCACCGGGACATCATCAGAAGCCGGTTTTGCTTTTGGCACCTCCAACACTGCTGGGTTTGGCAAACCTACTTGAGTCAGCACATGAGCTTTCTCTTTAGCAAAGTAACCTAACCCTAAGCTGGTTATGAAGAAACCGGCGGCAAGTATAGCAGTAAACTTACTAAGAAAGGTAGAGGAACCTTGGCTTCCGAACACAGTATTTGAAGCACCTGCACCGAAAGACGCACCAGCATCCGCACCTTTACCCTGTTGCAACAAAACCAGGGCAACTACGCCCAGGGCAGCCAACAGATGAAAAACGACTACGACTGTTTCCAGCATTTTTTCAGTTTCCCGCGGCGCGACAAATCGCACCGAACTCATCTGCATTCAGGGAAGCTCCACCAATGAGCCCCCCATCGATATCCGGCATGCCGAACAGTTCGACCGCATTGGCCGCCTTCACGCTGCCGCCGTATAGAAGCCGCACACCTTGTGCGACTTCAGAATTCTCTGCCGCTAACTGAGCACGGATGGCTGCGTGCACATCCTGCGCCTGTTGCGGTGTAGCAGTCAGCCCGGTGCCAATGGCCCAGACCGGCTCGTAAGCAATTACCGCCTTTGCGAACGCACCAACACCCAGCTCCTCGATGATGCTGCCAAGCTGACGCGAGACAACCTCAAGAGTCTTGCCCGATTCACGCTGCTCAAGGGTCTCCCCAATACACAACACCGGAATCAAGCCACAAGCCTGCGCTGCTGCGAACTTGCGATTGAGTGTCCCATCACGCTCGCCCATCATCTGACGGCGCTCGGAGTGCCCGACAAGCACATAGGAACAACCCGCATCAACCAGCTGACTCGGTGCAATCTCACCGGTCAACGCACCTTGCATGGCTTCCACCGCGGAGTTCTGCGCGCCGACCTGAATCGACTTACCTTTCAAGCCATCCACCACTTGGGTGATATGCAAGCAAGGCGGGAACACCGCGATATCAACACCGCTAGGCAAGGCCAAGTGACGAAGGCCATTGATCAGCTCAGCGACACTGGCGCGGGTACCGTGCATCTTCCAGTTACCAGCTACCATAGTGCGACGCATGCTGTACCTCGTCGGTCAAAGTGGGCGCAGATGTTACCCAACCACATCATCACTGGCAAGCCGAATTCAGGCGCAAACTTCAGTTACCAGTTTTGCCAGGTCCTCGGCATGACCGCGAACCTGTATTTCGTCGTCACCTTCGACCATGACGCGCACCAAAGGCTCTGTGCCGGACTTGCGTAGCAATACCCGTCCACGACCAGCCATTGCCAGGGTCGCGCGCTCGCAAGCCTCTTTGACAGCAGGGTGCTCGATCGGGTTTTCCCCACCTGCGAAACGCACGTTCAGCAATACTTGCGGGCATTTGCGCAAAGCCTGACGCGCCTGGGCCAGGCTCTCTTCGCGGCGACGCAAAGCCAATAGCACCTGCAACGCCGCAATAATCGCGTCACCGGTGGTGGTGTGCTGGAAGCACACCACGTGCCCGGAGTTCTCACCACCTACCTGCCAGTTACGCTCCAGCAGCTCGGCGATCACATACCGGTCACCGACGTTGGCGCGAACAAAAGGAATACCCAGGTCTGCCAACGCCAGCTCAAGCCCCAGGTTGCTCATCAGCGTACCGACGACACCGCCTTGCAGCTTGTTACGCTCATGCAGGTCACGGGCAATGATGAACAACAGATCATCGCCATCGACCACGGCACCCGTGTGGTCGACCATCAGCACACGGTCGCCGTCACCGTCGAAGGCAATCCCGAGGTCGGCATGCTCGGCCAGGACAGCGGCTTGCAACTGCTCCATATGGGTGGAGCCGCAGTTTTCGTTGATGTTCAATCCGTTGGGCTGAGCCGACAGCACTGTCACGTCTGCGCCCAACTCCTTGAATACGCTTGGCGCGACTTTGTAGGTCGCACCATGGGCGCAGTCGACAACAATCTTCAGGCCGGCAAAATTGGTGCTGGTTGGCACACTGCTCTTGCAGAACTCGATATAACGACCAGACGCGTCATTGATACGTGACACCTTGCCCAGCTTGCTGGACTCGACCACGGTCATCGGCGTATCCAACAATTCTTCGATCATCAGCTCAATCTCATCCGGCAACTTGGTGCCCTGGCCGGAGAAGAACTTGATGCCGTTGTCGTCGTGTGGATTGTGCGAAGCACTGATCACAATACCGGCCTCAGCGTGAAAGGTACGCGTCAGGTATGCAATCGCGGGCGTCGGCATTGGCCCCAGCAACATCACATCGGCGCCTGCGGCGGATAAGCCGGCCTCAAGCGCTGATTCAAACATGTACCCCGAAATCCGGGTGTCCTTGCCCACCAGGATGCGACACGCCCCCATGCTGCGGAACGCCATACCCGCCGCCCATCCAAGCTTGAGCATGAAATCAGGAGTAATCGGAAACTCGCCGACCCGACCACGGATACCGTCGGTGCCAAAGTATTTTTTAGTCATAAGTGCTCCATCATTCTTATTCGGCTGATTCCACAGCTGCAATCATGCGTACCACATCCACGGTCTCAGCAACGTCATGCACACGCAAGATGCGCGCACCCTTGGTCACCGCGAGCGCCGCCAGTGCAAGACCGCCGTACAACCGCTCACCCACCGGACGGCTCAATGCCAGCCCTATCATGCTCTTGCGCGAAACACCGACCAACAGGGGCCGACCAAGGGCGTGCAAGGACTCCATGTGCTTGAACAAACTCAAATTGTGTTGCAGGGTCTTGGCGAAACCAAACCCCGGATCAAGGATGATCTTTTCCGGCGCAATACCTACCGCGACGCACTGGGCAACGCGCTCGGAGAGAAAACCACTCACTTCACCAACCAGGTCATCATAGTGCGGGCTGTCCTGCATATTGCCGGGCTCACCCAGCATATGCATCAAACACACCGGCAAACCGGTAGCTGCGGCTGCATCCAGGGCACCGTCGCGCCGCAGGGACCGCACATCGTTGATCAAGCCGGCACCTAATCGCGCAGTCTCACGCATCACGGCCGGGGTGGAGGTATCAACCGAAATGATCACATCCAACTCTCGAGCGATGCGCTCGACAATCGGCGCCACGCGCTCCAACTCCTCCAAAGGAGAAACTGCGCGAGCACCAGGCCGAGTCGATTCACCGCCCACATCAATCAAGGTCGCGCCAGCCGCCACCATAGCTTCTGCGTGGCGCAATGCAGCATCAAGCTGGCTGAAGCGGCCACCATCGGAAAAGGAGTCAGGGGTTACATTAAGAATGCCCATGACATGCGTATGGGCCAAATCAAGAACCCGGTTGCCGCAAGGCAACCGGGGGGAGGACGAAGCAAAAGTCATTTCAAACCTTAATGGTCAGCTGCCGGGCCACCGATTGGGGTTTCAGGACGTTCGTTCTGAACCACTGGCGGGGTGCCCGAAGTACCCGAACCACCTTCCCAATCACGAGGCTCACGAGGCGCCCGACCGGCCATAATGTCGTCGATCTGGTCTGCATCGATGGTCTCGTACTTCATCAATGCATCAGCCATTGCATCAAGCTTGTCGCGATTATCGGTAAGGATCTGCTTGGCCGTGCCATAGCACTGGTCAATGATACTGCGCACCTCAGAATCGATCAGCTTGGCTGTCTCACCAGAGAAACTGGCGTTTTGACCACCGCCGCCACGCCCCAGGAATACTTCACCTTCTTCCTCGGCGTACATCAAAGGACCGAGTTTTTCCGACAAGCCCCACTTGGTCACCATGTTCCGCGCAATCTGGCTGGCGCGCATGATGTCGTTGGAAGCCCCAGTGGTCACGCCGTCGAAGCCCAAGGTCATTTCTTCAGCAATTCGACCGCCGTACAGCGAACAGATCTGGCTGATCAGCGCACGCTTGGAGAGGCTGTAACGATCCTCTTCCGGCAGGAACATGGTGACACCCAAGGCGCGACCACGAGGAATGATCGACACTTTGTAGACCGGGTCATGCTCAGGCACGACACGCCCCACAATAGCGTGGCCGGCTTCGTGGTAAGCAGTGTTCTGCTTCTCTTTTTCGGACATGACCATGGATTTACGCTCAGCGCCCATCATGATCTTGTCTTTCGCCAGCTCGAACTCTTTCATTTCAACGATGCGCTTGCCGGTACGGGCTGCAAACAGCGAAGCCTCGTTCACCAGGTTAGCCAGGTCAGCACCCGAGAACCCCGGGGTACCACGGGCAATCACAGCCGGTGCAACGTCGTCGCCCATTGGCACTTTGCGCATGTGCACTTTCAGGATTTGTTCGCGCCCACGGATGTCCGGCAGGCCAACCACCACCTGGCGGTCAAAGCGGCCTGGACGCAACAGCGCAGGATCGAGCACGTCCGGACGGTTGGTTGCCGCGATGACGATGATGCCGTCATTCATCTCGAAACCATCCATCTCGACCAGCAACTGGTTGAGGGTTTGCTCACGCTCATCATGACCACCGCCCATGCCAGCACCACGATGGCGACCAACGGCGTCGATTTCATCGATGAAGATGATGCATGGCGCATGCTTCTTGGCCTGTTCGAACATGTCGCGAACGCGGCTCGCACCGACACCGACGAACATTTCAACAAAGTCAGAACCGGAAATGGTGAAGAACGGTACCTTGGCTTCGCCGGCAATGGCCTTGGCCAGCAAGGTTTTACCGGTACCTGGAGGGCCGACCATCAGCACGCCGCGAGGAATACGGCCACCCAGGCGCTGGAATTTGCCTGGATCGCGCAAGAACTCAACCAACTCGCCGACTTCTTCCTTGGCTTCGTCGCAACCCGCTACGTCAGCCAGGGTGGTCTTCACCTGATCTTCAGAGAGCAGGCGCGCCTTGCTCTTGCCGAAGCTCATCGGCCCGCCCTTGCCTCCCGCACCGCCTTGCATCTGGCGCATGAAGAACATGAACACGGCAATGATCACCAGGATCGGGAAGCTTGCCACCAGGAGTTGAGTCCAGATGCTCTGCTGCTCAGGCTGCTTGCCTTCGACAACCACGTGGTTATCCACCAGGTCGCCGATCAGACCGTTGTCCTGAATTGCCGGACGAATGGTCTTGAAGCTATCGCCATCGTTGCGTTTGCCGGTGATCACGTAGCCATCAACCGCTACGCGCTCGACCTTGCCATCCTTAACTTGCTGGATGAAGTCGGAATAGTTGAGGGTCTGCGGCTCGTTAGGGCTGGAGAAGTTGTTCATCACCGTCACGAGGACAGCCGCGATGATCAACCACAGGATCAGATTCTTTGCCATATCGTTCAATTAACTACCCTCTGAAGCAAGCTCCGCTACTGGCGCGCGCTTCGCATGATATTCACCGGCCTAACTTACTACATTACCTACAACTCTGGCAGGCGCCGTCTGTAACCCTTTGTGAAACTTTGACTACACAATATTCGTAAAGCTTCGTGACGAAAGCGATATAAAAAAACCTATCGCCCTCCTCGAATTCCTCAAAAACGCTCTTCACTCGCCGCGCCTTCGACGCCACGGAAGCCGCGGCACAGCAGGTATTGCTCCCTGGACCGGTCCCGGGAAGAGTCTGGTTTACGCGTCTGCACCTTGTCGAACAACTTGCGGATGTTCTTGTGGTACTCGTCGAAACCCTCTCCCTGGAACACCTTCACCAGGAAATCGCCACCGGGACGCAACACCCGACCCGCCAAATCCAGCGCCAATTCGCAAAGGAACATGGCTCGTGGCATATCGACGGCCGGTAATCCACTCATATTGGGGGCCATGTCGGAAATCACAAGGTCTACCTGCGAATTTCCCACAGCCTCAAGGATCTGGGCGAGCACTGTGTCCTGGGTAAAGTCTCCATGAACAAAGGTCACGTCCGGGATGCTGTCCATTTCCAGGATGTCGGAAGCAATCAGGCGACCTTGACCACCAATCAGACGACTGGTCACCTGGGACCAGCCACCGGGGGCCGCGCCAAGATCGATGACGCTCATGCCTGGACGAATCAACTTGTCCTTGTCCTGGATCTCCAACAGCTTGTAGCTGGCCCGGGAACGATAGCCATCCTTTTGCGCCTTTTTGACGTAAGGATCGTTGAAATGCTCTTGCAGCCACTTAAGGCTAGTTTTGGAACGGGCCACGGGCCACCTCGAAAATAAAACGGGTCGTGATTAACTGGGCGGTCCCGGACTCGCTCGGGTAAACTGGCCGCCGCTTTTTACAAGATCAGACGCAGGGGTCAGATTATGCCGCTCACTCAAGAGCAGAAGAAACAGTACAAATCCATTGGCCACCATCTGAAACCAGTTCTGATTGTGGCAGACAACGGTTTGACTGAAGGTGTGTTAGCCGAACTTGAACGCGCACTGGGCGATCACGAACTGATCAAGATCAAGGTCAACATCCTTGACCGCGAAGCACGCCTGGCCGCCATTGCAGAACTGTGCAAGGTTGGCAAGGCGGACCTGGTTCAGGTCATCGGCAAGATGGCGCTGCTGTATCGCAAGAACTTCAGCGTCAACAAGCAACTGTCGAACGTACACCGCTTCAAGTAATACAAAGGGTCACGGGCGTGCTTCGCGCGCCCCGCCACTCCATCCCGGAGCAGGCTGTATAACCAGCACCAGGCCGGAGAACCCTAGCACAAGATAGCTGAATAGCTGCCAGCGCAACGCTTCCGGCAGCCAGACATGCACAATGCAATACATTGCACACGCATACAGCGCCATCAACAGCAGTTGGCCGCGAATATCCCGCCACAGACTCTCCAAGCCTTCAGCCTTGACCAGCACCAACGCCTGAAGCGCTACGCACGCCGCCGCGAAACCCACCAGCAGCGCACTCAGTAATCCATCGATTTCATCGATCAGCAACGGAGCCAGGCCAATCACGCCCAGCACCGGCAATACACCAAGATGTAACAACCATAGGCCGCCCACCCAAAGCATCTGGGCAAGCTGCCAAAGCATGGCGCCCGCACGAAGCGGGCGCCGCCTTTCAGATGTGACGAACTTCAACAATCTCGTACTCGATCACACCGCCTGGCGTTTTGACAGACACCACATCCCCCTCTTCCTTGGCGATCAAGGCACGGGCCAGTGGTGAGCCGACGGAGATCTTGCCGAGCTTGAAGTCAGCCTCGTCCTCTCCCACGATGTGGTAGACCACGCTCTCGTCAGTCTCGACGTTGGCGATCTCCACGGTGGTGCCGAAAATCACCTTGCCCGTGTGCGGAATAGTCGTGACGTCGATGATCACCGCATTCTGCATACGGCCTTCGATGTCACGGATCCGCGCCTCGACCATACCCTGCTGCTCACGAGCAGCGTGGTATTCGGCGTTTTCCTTCAAGTCACCCAGCTCGCGGGCCGTACCGATGTCCTGGCTCAGCTTTGGACGTACGACCTTGGTCAGATGGGCGTGCTCCTCTTCCAGGGCCTTGGCGCCCTGGACGGTCATTGGGTATTTGATCATGCCTTCAATCCTGCGTGTAGATCCTGCAAGCGACGCACGGTCTTTTCCGGACCGAACTTGAGCGCTTCGCAGATAGCTTCGCCAGCAGCAATAGTGGTGGTGCAGTAGATCTTGTGCTGCAAGGCATTACGGCGAATGGAGTAGGAATCCGCGATCGACTGGCGACCTTCGGTGGTATTGATGATCAGCGTGACTTCATCATTCTTGATCATGTCGACCACATGCGGACGGCCTTCCGTCACCTTGTTCACGCGGCGCACTTTCAAGCCGGCCGCTTCGATCAGCTTGGCGGTCCCGGCAGTTGCCACGATTTCAAAACCCAAGTTGATCAGATCACGGGCCACGCCTGCAACCAGCGGCTTGTCATCATCACGCACACTGATAAACGCAGTACCGCCGGTCGGCAGCACTTCGCTGGCGCCCATCTGGGCCTTGGCGAACGCTTCACCGAAGGTGTCGCCCACGCCCATCACTTCACCGGTGGACTTCATCTCCGGGCCCAGGATCGGGTCCACACCAGGGAATTTGGCAAATGGGAACACTGCCTCTTTCACACTGTAGAAGTTCGGAATGATTTCCTTGGTGAAGCCAATTTCCTTCAGGGTCTTACCAGCCATCACACGCGCAGCGATCATGGCCAGGGACACGCCGATGCACTTGGAAACGAACGGCACGGTACGCGAAGCACGCGGGTTGACTTCAATGACGTAGATGTCTTCGCCCTGCAGCGCCAACTGTACGTTCATCAGGCCGACAACACCCAATTCCAAGGCCATTTTCTTGACCTGCTCGCGCATCTCATCCTGGATATGTGCAGGCAACGAGTACGGCGGCAGCGAGCACGCGGAGTCACCGGAGTGAACGCCCGCCTGCTCGATGTGCTGCATGATCGCGCCGATGACCACGTCGGTACCGTCGCAAACTGCATCCACGTCCATTTCGATGGCGCAGTTGAGGAAGTGGTCCAGAAGCACCGGGCTGTCGTTGGACACTTTTACCGCATCACGCAGGTAACGCTTGAGCTCTTCTTCTTCGTAGACGATTTCCATGGCTCGGCCGCCCAGTACGTAGGACGGACGCACCACCAGCGGGTAGCCGATCTTGCTGGCTGCACGGATGGCCTCGTCTTCGCTGCGCACGGTAGCGTTTGGCGGCTGGCGCAGGTTCAGGCGCTCAACCATTTGCTGGAAGCGCTCACGGTCTTCGGCACGGTCGATGGCGTCTGGGCTGGTGCCGATGATTGGCACGCCGGCAGCCTCAAGGGCACGCGCCAGTTTCAGCGGGGTTTGGCCGCCGTACTGGACGATCACACCTTTTGGTTTCTCGACACGACAGATTTCCAACACGTCTTCCAACGTTACCGGCTCGAAGTACAGACGGTCTGAAGTGTCGTAGTCAGTGGAAACAGTTTCCGGGTTGCAGTTGACCATGATGGTCTCGTACCCGTCTTCGCGCAGTGCGAGGGCGGCGTGTACGCAGCAATAGTCGAATTCGATACCCTGGCCGATACGGTTCGGACCACCGCCCAGGATGATAATCTTGTCGCGGCCCGACGGCGCGGCCTCGCACTCTTCCTCGTAGGTGGAGTACAGGTACGCAGTGTCGGTGGCGAACTCGGCGGCACAGGTGTCAACGCGCTTGTAGACCGGGAAGATCTCCAGCTTGTGGCGATGCGTGCGCAGGTTTTTCTCGGTCACACCCAGCAGCTTGGCCAGGCGCTGGTCGGAGAAGCCTTTGCGCTTGAGGCGGAACATCATGTCGCGGTCGATGCTGGCCAGACCCAAGGTCTTGACCTTCTCCTCTTCCTTGATCAGATCTTCGATCTGCACCAGGAACCACGGATCGATCATGTTCATGCCAAAGATGTCTTCGACAGTCATGCCGGCGCGGAAGGCATCAGCCACATACCAGATACGCTCGGCGCCCGGTACGGTCAGCTCACGCTTGAGGATGCTCATGCTTTCCGGATTGCTCAGGTCGAGCTTCTCGTCCAGGCCGCAAACGCCCACTTCCAGGCCACGCAGGGCTTTCTGCAAGGACTCCTGGAAGGTCCGGCCGATAGCCATGACCTCACCCACCGACTTCATCTGGGTGGTCAGGCGCGCGTCGGCCTTGGCGAACTTCTCGAAGGCAAAGCGTGGCAGCTTGGTCACGACATAGTCGATGGACGGCTCGAAGGACGCCGGCGTAGCGCCGCCCGTGATTTCGTTTTGCAGTTCGTCCAGGGTGTAACCGATAGCCAGCTTGGCGGCGATACGCGCAATTGGGAAACCGGTCGCTTTCGATGCCAGCGCCGAAGAACGCGATACACGCGGGTTCATCTCGATCACGACCATGCGGCCGGTGTCCGGGCAGATGCCGAACTGAACGTTGGAACCACCGGTTTCAACGCCGATCTCACGCAATACCGCCAAAGAGGCGTTACGCATGATCTGGTATTCCTTGTCCGTCAGGGTCTGCGCCGGAGCAACGGTGATCGAGTCACCGGTGTGCACACCCATCGGGTCGAAGTTTTCGATGGAGCAGACGATGATGCAATTGTCCTTTTTGTCGCGGACAACCTCCATCTCATACTCTTTCCAGCCAATCAGGGATTCGTCGATCAGCAGCTCTTTGGTCGGAGACAGGTCCAGGCCACGGGCGCAGATTTCTTCGAACTCTTCACGGTTGTAGGCAATGCCACCACCGGTGCCGCCCATGGTGAAGGACGGACGGATAATGCACGGGAAGCCCAGCTTTTCGAGAACTGCGTTGGCCTCCTCCATACTATGGGCGATACCGGAGCGCGGGCAGTCAAGGCCGATGGACTTCATGGCCTTGTCGAAGCGCGAACGGTCTTCAGCCTTGTCGATGGTGTCGGCGTTGGCGCCGATCATCTCTACGCCGAATTTTTCCAGGACGCCTTCGCGCTCCAGGTCCAGGGCGCAGTTCAATGCAGTCTGGCCGCCCATGGTCGGCAGCAGTGCGTCCGGACGCTCTTTCTCGATGATCTTGGCAACCGTCTGCCACTTGATCGGCTCGATGTAGGTAGCGTCGGCCATGTCCGGATCGGTCATGATGGTGGCCGGGTTGGAGTTCACCAGGATGACGCGGTAACCCTCTTCGCGCAGGGCTTTACAGGCCTGGGCGCCGGAGTAGTCGAATTCGCAGGCCTGGCCGATAACGATCGGGCCAGCGCCGAGAATCAGGATGCTTTTTATGTCTGTACGTTTTGGCATGGGTTTGTCACTCAAATCCGCAGGTCAGTCGGCAAGCCGTCTTGAACAATCTTCGAAGAGCCTGCAGGGGCCACCAAGGTAGGGGCCGCCCGCAGGCCGCTCAGTCAGCGTCGCTTGGCCATCTCATTGATGAAACGGTCGAACAGCGGTGCTACGTCGTTCGGGCCCGGGCTTGCTTCAGGGTGGCCCTGGAAGCTGAACGCGCTCTTGTCAGTACGCTCGATACCCTGCAGGGAACCGTCGAACAACGACTTGTGAATCGCGCGGACATTGCTCGGCAAGGTCGCTTCATCCACCGCAAAACCGTGGTTCTGGCTGGTGATCATCACAACGCCGGTGTCAAGGTCCTGCACAGGGTGGTTGGCGCCGTGATGACCATGACCCATTTTCAGGGTCTTGGCACCGGAGGCCAGCGCCAGCAGCTGGTGACCGAGGCAGATGCCAAATACCGGAATCTCGGTTTCCAGCACTTCCTTGATGGCCTGGATGGCGTAGTCACAAGGCTCCGGATCACCCGGGCCGTTGGACAGGAACACGCCGTCAGGTTGCAGAGCCAGCACGTCGCTGGCAGGCGTTTGCGCCGGCACCACGGTCACGCGGCACCCACGCTCGACCAGCATACGCAGGATGTTGTACTTGACGCCGTAGTCGTATGCGACCACGTGATACGGCAGGTCAGCCGCTTCGATAGTCTCGTGGCTGTCGGTCTTCAAGTCCCAGACAGTGGAGCGCCACTCGTACTGCTCCTTGGTGCTGACGACTTTCGCCAGGTCCATGCCTTTCAGGCCTGGGAAGCCTTGCGCTGCAGCAATCGCCGCTGCTTCGGAAATATTGTCACCGACCATGATGCAGCCATTCTGCGAGCCCTTTTCACGCAAGATGCGCGTCAGGCGGCGCGTATCGATACCGGCGATCGCCACAACGTTGTTGGCTTTCAGGTAATCGGACAGCGACATCGTGTTACGCCAGTTGCTCGCAACCAGTGGCAGATCACGAATGACCAGACCCGCCGACCAGACACGATCAGACTCAACGTCTTCCGGCGTAGTACCGGTGTTGCCGATGTGCGGATAGGTCAGGGTAACGATCTGTTGGGCGTAGGAAGGATCGGTAAGGATTTCCTGATAGCCGGTCATGGCGGTGTTAAACACCACCTCTCCAACGGTTTGACCGTCGGCTCCAATGGCTTCGCCGCGAAAAATGCTGCCATCAGCAAGGGCGAGTATGGCTGGCTTAGTCAAGAAGACCTCCCGTAAATAAAGCCTGAAAGGGCGATCGCAGGTTGTAAAAAAGCGGAGTGACGTATGGACACGTCACCCCGCTTCTTCACTGAATTATTCTGCGCGCTTTTAGTGGACACACTAAAGCTGTAGCTTACAGAAAAAGGCTTTTTTGGTCCACCGCTAATGAGCCTTAAAGGCAGGAGAATGCGACGGGACGTCGCTTAGCGGGTAAAAACGGGGCCTCAGGATAATCCCGAGGCCCGGTTTTAGCTACTGCTTAGTGCAGATCCAACACATCGCGCATATCGTACAGACCAGCCTCGCGACCTTCCAACCAGAGCGCAGCACGCACCGCGCCCTTGGCGAATGTCATGCGGCTCGAAGCCTTGTGGGTAATTTCCAGGCGCTCACCCTCGGTAGCAAACAATACCGTGTGGTCGCCCACCACATCACCGCCACGGACGGTCGCAAAACCAATGGTGTCACGCGCACGCGCACCGGTATGCCCTTCGCGACCGTAAACCGCCACCTTGGACAGATCACGCCCCAGCGCATCAGCAATAGCCTCACCCATGCGCAGCGCGGTACCCGACGGCGCATCGATCTTGTGACGGTGATGCGTCTCGATAATCTCGATATCCGCCTCATCCCCCAACACCCGCGCCGCCATGTCCAGCAACTTGAGCGACAGGTTCACGCCGACACTGAAGTTGGCAGCGAAGACGACGGGAATATCCTTGCCCGCCTCCTCCAACAACTGCTTCTGCTGCGCAGTCAAACCCGTGGTACCAATCACCATCGCCTTGCCCGCCTTGCGGCAGAACGCGAGGTTTTTCAGCATCACCTCCGGCAGGGTGAAGTCGATCAGCACATCGAATTCGTCAGCCACCTGCTCCAGGCTGCCTGACAATGAGACACCGATACGCCCCAGCGAAGCCAACTCACCCGCATCCGCACCGATCAACGTGCTACCGGGACGAACAATCGCCGCGGTCAGCCCAGAGGCCGGGGAGCGCTGCTGCACCGCCTCGACCAGCGTCTTGCCCATGCGCCCGGCAGCGCCCATTACGGCTATACGTCGCATACTCACTTCCTTACAGGTCGCCGAAGAAGCGCTTCACGCCTTCGAAAAAGCCAGTGGTTTTCGGCGAATGCGTGTCATCGCCCTCCAGCGAACTGCGGAATTCCTCAAGCAATTCACGCTGACGGCGCCCCAGATTGACCGGAGTCTCCACGGCCACACGACACATCAAGTCGCCAGCACCACCACCGCGCACCGGCGCTACGCCCTTGCCACGAATACGGAACTGCTTGCCGGTCTGCGTACCTTCAGGGATCTTGAGCTTGACCCGACCGTCCAGGGTCGGAATCTCCAATTCGCCACCCAGGGCTGCATCGACAAAACTGATCGGCACTTCACAGAACAGGTGCTTGCCGTCGCGTTGGAAGATCGAGTGCTCGCGCACATTGATCACCACGTACAGGTCGCCCGTCGGACCGCCCTGGGTACCGGCCTCACCCTCACCCGACAGACGAATACGGTCTCCGGTATCCACACCCGCCGGCACTTTTACCGCCAGGGTCTTGTACTCTTCGACGCGACCTTCGCCGTGGCAGGAATCGCACGGATCGGAAATGATCTTGCCCTGCCCATGGCAACGCGGACAGGTCTGCTGCACCGAGAAGAAACCCTGCTGCATACGCACCTGGCCGATACCGCCGCACGTCGGGCAAGTAATCGGCGCGGAGCCTTTCTTGGCACCCGAACCATCACACGGCTTGCAGTTAACCAGCGTCGGCACGCGGATATTAACGCTGGTGCCACGCACGGCTTCTTCCAGATTCAACTCCAGGGTGTAGCGCAAGTCGCTGCCACGCTGGGCACCGCCACGCTGACCACCACGGCCACCGCCGAAGAAGTCACTGAATACATCGCCGAAAATATCGGAGAAGTTCTGACCGCCAAAACCGGCACCGCCGCCACCCATGCTCGGATCGACACCGGCATGTCCATACTGGTCGTAGGCCGCACGCTTGTTGGGATCAGACAAACATTCGTAGGCCTCGTTGGCCTCTTTGAACATATCTTCGGATTCTTTGCTATCCGGATTACGGTCCGGGTGGTGCTTCATTGCCAGGCGACGGTAAGCCTTTTTCAGGTCCGCCTCGCTGGAGCCGCGCTCCACACCCAATACTTCGTAATAGTCACGCTTTGCCATAAGTCTTTGCACTCTTAAGGACGTTCAGCCAGACCCTCCTGAGCCTGGCTAAACTCGTTGAGCCCCAATACAGGCCCGGACCCAACTCACGTCAATTCAACGATCCTGGTCATTACTACTTTTTAGCCAGGGACCCGGCCAAAAACGCGGTATTTATTGCTCGGAAAGCAGGAGCATCCCCGATCACACCGCCAACATCCGAACGCTGTCGCATGCTGTAAAAATTCACATACCCCAGACACGCCAACGCGGGAGCAAGCTCCCGCGCGGCGACATCCTACCAGTCACCGCTTGATAGCGGTCAACCGGGCGACCAACTTACTTCTTGTCTGTAACTTCTTCGAACTCGGCATCGACAACATCGTCTTTAGCTTCAGGCTCTGCCTTTTGAGCAGCACCGTCAGCTGGCTGAGCCTGTTCGGCGTACATTTTTTGAGCCACTGGCGCGGAGACTTTCGACAATTCTTCAACCTTGGCTTCAATGGCAGCCTTGTCGTCGCCTTTGACAGCGGCTTCCAGGGCAACTACAGCAGCTTCGATCGCAGCCTTCTCTTCAGCGGTCACTTTCTCGCCAGCATCAGCGATCATTTTGCGTGTCGAGTGAACCAGTGCGTCGCCCTGGTTGCGGGCACCTGCCAGCTCTTCGAACTTCTTGTCAGCTTCAGCATTGGTTTCAGCATCACGGATCATCTGTTGAATTTCTTCATCAGAAAGACCGGAGTTGGCCTTGATGGTGATCTTCTGCTCTTTGCCGGTAGCCTTGTCTTTCGCACCTACGTGCAGAATGCCGTTGGCGTCGATATCGAAGGTCACTTCGATTTGTGGCACGCCACGTGGTGCTGGTGGAATCTCAGCCAGGTCGAACTTGCCCAGGGACTTGTTCTGAGCAGCCTGCTTACGCTCACCTTGCAGCACGTGAATGGTCACAGCACCCTGGTTATCATCAGCCGTCGAGAACACCTGGGATTTCTTGGTAGGAATCGTGGTGTTTTTCTCGATCAGCGCAGTCATCACGCCACCCATGGTTTCGATACCCAGGGTCAGCGGGCTTACGTCCAGCAGCAACACGTCTTTCACGTCACCGGCCAATACCGCGCCCTGGATGGCAGCACCCATGGCGACCGCTTCGTCCGGGTTCACATCTTTACGCGCTTCTTTGCCGAAGAACTCGGTAACCAACTTCTGAACCAGTGGCATACGGGTCTGACCGCCTACCAGGATCACGTCGTTGATCGCACCAACATCAATACCGGAGTCTTTCAGCGCAATGCGGCATGGCTCGATGGTGCGTTGAACCAGGTCTTCGACCAGCGCTTCCAGCTTGGCGCGAGAGATCTTCACGTTCAAGTGCTTAGGACCGGTGGCGTCTGCAGTGATGTACGGCAGGTTAACGTCGGTCGACTGAGCGGAAGACAGCTCGATCTTGGCTTTCTCAGCAGCTTCTTTCAGGCGCTGCATCGCCAGAGGGTCACCCTTGAGGTTCATGCCGCTTTCTTTCTTGAATTCGTCAACGAGGTAGTCGATCAGACGAATGTCAAAGTCCTCACCACCCAGGAAGGTGTCGCCGTTGGTGGCCAACACTTCGAACTGGTGCTCGCCGTCTACTTCAGCGATCTCGATCACGGAAACGTCGAACGTACCGCCACCCAGGTCATAAACGATCACGGTATGATCGCCCTTGGCCTTGTCCATACCGTAAGCCAGAGCAGCTGCGGTCGGTTCGTTGATGATACGTTTTACATCCAGGCCCGCGATGCGGCCGGCGTCTTTGGTCGCCTGGCGCTGGCTGTCGTTGAAATAGGCTGGAACGGTGATCACCGCCTCAGTCACTGTCTCACCCAGGTAATCTTCGGCAGTCTTCTTCATCTTCTTCAAGATTTCAGCCGAGATTTGCGGTGGCGACATTTTCTGGCCATTTACTTCAACCCAGGCGTCACCGTTGTCAGCCTTGGCGATCTTGTAAGGGACCATTTTGATGTCTTTCTGTACGACTTCTTCGTCGAACTTACGACCGATCAGGCGCTTCACCGCGTACAGGGTGTTATGCGGGTTGGTCACAGCCTGGCGCTTGGCCGACTGGCCAACCAGGATTTCACCATCGTTGGCGTAAGCGATGATCGACGGCGTGGTACGCGCGCCTTCGGCGTTTTCGATTACTTTTGCAACGCCGTTTTCCAACACGGAGACGCAGGAGTTGGTGGTCCCCAGGTCAATACCGATAATTTTGCCCATGATTTACTCTCCCGAAACTTGAATTTGGTTGCCGCAGCAGTGGTGGCTAACTGCGGTAGCACTTAAACGCTTGACTTATAAATGGGGGCCTTGCGGCGGATTTCAAGCCTGCTCATCAATAGAAGGTGCAACGGGTGCAGGAGCCTTGCTCACTACCACCATTGCAGGGCGCAACAGGCGACCGTTGAGCTGATAGCCCTTCTGGAACACTTTCAACACACTGTTGGGTTCGAGGTCGTGGCTTTCTTGCATGGCCATGGCCTGGTGAAGCTCAGCGCTGAACGGTTCGCCGCCTTGCGGATCAATGGCTTCCAGCTGATAACGCTTCAGGGTGTCCTGAAACATTTTCAGGGTCAGTTCGATCCCTTCGCGCATCGGGCGGATGTTTTCGTCATCCGGGTTGGACAACTCGAGGCCACGCTCCAGGCTGTCAATAATTGGCAGCAGGTCGCACGCGAACTTTTCCAGCCCGAACTTGTGAGCTTTTTCTACGTCCTGCTCGGCACGGCGGCGGACGTTCTGCAGATCGGCGGCAACACGCAAAGACTGATCCTGCGCAGCGGCCAACTGCTCTTCGAGCACTTGCACACGAGTTGCCAGTTCATCACCGACAGCCGAATTGGCGTCCGGAGTTTGCGTATCCTGCGTCTGTTCGTCAGCCATAGATTTCTCCTTTCAAAATCATGCGCGAACTCAACTCGCGCTTCTGTTCCGGTATATGGGGCCACAATTTCCAGGTTCAAGGGTGCAGGCTCTACCAAAAGTCTTTCGCCTGCCCCAGATCAACTTCGACCCGATCATTCTCCTTTGCACTAAAAAAGCCGGGCGACCGAGCAAATTGAGCTAAGCATCAGGATTGTCAGCCCAGAACAAAACACTGTATAAATAACCAGACCTAAAGCCTGGGAGCGGCCGTCATGCTCGTGCACCTGTCTGTACACAACTACGCCATCGTTGAACATCTGGATCTCGAACTGGATCGCGGGATGAGCGTAATCACAGGCGAAACCGGCGCCGGCAAGTCGATCATGCTCGACGCCCTGGGCCTGACCCTGGGCGACCGCGCCGACAGTGGCGTGGTGCGCCCCGGCGCGGATAAGGCCGACATTCTGGCCACCTTCGACCTCGCGGACATCCCCGAAGCCGAAGCCTGGCTGGTCGAGCGCGACCTTAATAACGACGGTCCGTGCATCCTGCGCCGAGTCATCACCGCCGAGGGCCGCTCGCGCGGCTATATCAATGGAACCCCCTGCCCCCTTGGCGACCTGAAGGCCCTGGGTGAACTGCTGATCGACATCCATAGCCAGCATGAACACCAATCCCTGCTCAAAACCGACACCCACCGCCGCCTGCTTGACGAGTACGCTGGCGCCACCGACCTTGCCCGACAGGTACAACTGGCCGCCCAGCGCTGGCGCCAGACCCGACAGGAGCTGGAGCGACTGTCCAATTCCGGTGACGAGCAACGCGCTCGCCATCAATTGCTCAGCTATCAGCTTGAAGAGCTGGAAAGCCTGGGTCTTGGCGAAACCGAGCTGGAACAACTGGAACAGGAACACAAGAACCTCACCAACGCCGAAACCCTGCTGTCTATCTGCCGCCAGGTAGTGGAGCAATGCAGCGAGAGCGATTCCGGCAATGTGCTCAATGCACTCACCGCCAGCCTCAACCGACTGTCCAGTGTTAACAGCGCCTCAAGCTCACTGAATGAAGCCACCACCCTGCTGACCAGTGCTCAAATCCAGGTAGAAGAAGCCGTCGGCGAACTCAATCGCTTTCTTGACCATTTCGACGCCGACCCGGCGCGGCTGCAGGAAATAGAAGAGCGCCTGGACACCATCTATACGCTGGCGCGCAAACATCGAATCCAGCCCACCGAAGTGGCAACCATGCAGCAGAAGCTGCTGGATGAAATCGAGACCCTGAACGCGAATGACGAATCCATTGAGCGACTGGGCCAAGAGCTCGGCTCTTTTGCCCGCCACTATCAGGAGAAGGCCCGCGAGCTGAGCGATCTGCGCCAACAGGCCGCCACCAGCCTGGCTGGCGCCGTCGAGCAGGAAATTCAGCGCCTGGGCATGCCGGGCGGGCGCTTTACCATCGAGTTGCGCACCAACGCCAGCAATGAACTGCAGCCCTACGGCCTGGAGCAGGTAGAACTACTGGTCAGCGCCAACCCCGGGCAACCGCTCAAGGCACTGGCAAAGGTGGCGTCTGGTGGTGAGCTGTCGCGAATCAGCCTGGCGATCCAAGTGATTACCGCGCAAACCTCACGGGTACCGACACTGGTGTTCGATGAAGTAGACGTAGGTATCGGTGGCCCCACGGCGGAAATTGTGGGTCAGTTACTGCGCCGCCTGGGGGATCGCGGCCAGGTGCTGACCGTTACTCACTTGCCACAAGTGGCGGCTCAAGGACATCAGCACTTGTTTGTGCACAAGGTGAGAGACAGCGAAGCGACACACACAGCGGTATCCAAGCTGAACAAGTCGGAGCGCGTGGAAGAAGTGGCGCGGATGCTCGGAGGGATCGACCTGACCAAAGAATCTTTGGCACACGCGAAGAAAATGGTCGTAGCCGCCAAGGCCTGAGCCGAGCTTTTCCTTCTTATAGAAAGCACGAAGGCGACCCCAGGGTCGCCTTCGATCGTTTCGCAGAGCAATTCTGCGTCGCTTTTTACTTTTTCTTACGGATGTACAACACAAGATTGTGGTCGACCAAATCGAAACCATGCTCCTCAGCAATTTCGTGCTGGAGCTTTTCGATTGCCGGGCTGGTGAACTCGATAACCTCATTGGTATCCAGGTCGACCATGTGGTCGTGATGACCACCGTCAGCCAATTCGAACACTGCATGACCGCCGTCGAAATTATGACGAACCACCAGCCCTGCGGCTTCAAACTGGGTCAGTACACGGTAAACCGTGGCCAGGCCGACGTCCTCGTTAGACTCCATCAGCGCCTTGTAAACATCCTCGGCACTCATGTGGCGCTGCTCAGCAGAATCGAGCATTTGTAGAATCTTGACTCGTGGCAGAGTCACTTTAAGACCGGCTTTGCGTAGTTCGCTATTTTCAACCATGGTTAGCTTTCTCGCGGATGCTGCTTCGCAGCTTCTCTTAATACGGGTATGATCGGCGTTTACGTTGTCCCAGCCAAGATAGTGGAAGTCGCCCACCGATGCAAAACACCAAGCTCTTGCTAACCAGTTTCACCTTTGTGGGACTGCTCGCACTCGCCGGTTGTTCATTCCCCGGGGTTTACAAAATCGACATCCAGCAGGGCAATGTCGTCACGCAGGACATGATAGACCAGTTACGCCCGGGAATGACCCGACGGCAAGTACGGTTTATTATGGGCAACCCCCTGCTGACCGACACTTTCCACGCCGATCGCTGGGATTATCTCTACAGCCTGCAGCCTGGTGGCGGTGAACGCCAACAGGAGCGTGTCAGCGTCATTTTCAATGGCAATGACCAGCTTGTCAGCCTGTCGGGTGACTTCATGCCAGGCGTAAGCCGTGATCAAGCGCTGCTCGGCAACGATAACGGCACAAACGTGACTGCCCCTGTGCAGGAAAGCGAGAAGCCGAAGTCCGAAGTACCAGCCAAGCCAGGCTCCTTGCTCGACAAGATCCAGAAAGACGTCGACGGGGTCGAAACGGTCCCTGTCCCGACGCCTCAGCCTCTGGACACCAGCCCGCAGTAACATTGCGGCGCATATAAAAAGCCCGGCATGCCGGGCTTTTTGTTGCCTGTCATTCAACCAGCTTATGGATGCTGCCGCTTCGCCAACGCCGCCCTGGCGGCACGCAGCCTGCGCACTTCTTTAGGGTCCACAAGCAAGGGCCGATAGATTTCAATGCGATCGCCCGATTGCACGGGGCGCACCTCAGCATCCGTGACGACCTTACCGAATACCCCCAAGGGGCAAGCAGCCAGATCCAGTTCAGGAAACTGCATAGCCATCCCTGACAACTGCACTGCTGCACGCAGACTGGTTCCCGAAGCCACCGTCAGCGCCAGCAGAACCTGGCGATCCTCGGCGGCATAAACCACCTCGATCTCAACCATGCAATTGCTTGGCTCGCTGGCAGAATGCATCCACCAGGGTATTGGCCGCCTGATTGAACAACGGCCCCAATGTCGCCCGCACAATCGGCCCAGCGTAATCAAACGACAAATCCAGGCTGATCTTGCAGGCCTTGTCGGTAAGCGCCTTGAAAACCCATACACCATGTAGCTGGGTAAACGGCCCTTCCTGCAAATTCATTTCAATGGACTTGCCCGGCACCAGCGCATTCCGCGTAACAAAGTGCTGACTGAGCCCGCCTTTCGCCACCCCAACACTGGCAACCATATGTTCATCACTGCTTTCCAGCACCTCGGCAGTTGAGCACCAAGGCAGGAATTCCGGGTAACGCGCCACGTCGTTGACCAGGTCATAGAGCGCCTGCGCCGGATAGGGCAGCAGGGCCGAACGTTGAATATGCGTCGTCATGTGTGCGTGATTTCCACAGCTGAGCGGCAAACATCGCGAAACAACAGTCCGATCCGCGAAAGAAAAAAACCAAAGAACTGCCGGTATTGTCCGGGATTCGACCAACACGCTCAAGCACGCAGGTTGACCGTAGCCGACACGCTCGCAACTCCCTATAATGCCGCCCCTATGGCTAAACAAAAGAAACACCCCACAGGGACCATCGCGCAAAATAAAAAAGCGCGACACGATTACTTCATCGAACATCGGTTCGAGGCTGGTCTGGTCCTGGCCGGCTGGGAAGTAAAGAGTCTGCGTGCCAGCAAGTTGCAACTGGTCGACAGCTACGTATTGCTCAAGGATGGCGAGGCATGGCTGCTCGGCAGTCATATCACCCCGCTGACAACCGCGAGCACCCACGTGATTGCCGACCCGGTGCGCACGCGCAAACTATTGCTCAATGCCCGCGAACTGGAAAAGCTCGCCGCAGCCGTACAGCAGAAAGGCTATGCCTGTATCTGCCTGTCCTGGTATTGGAGCAAGCACCTGGTCAAGTGCGAGATCGCACTGGGCAAGGGCAAGAAGGAATACGATAAGCGTGATACTGAGCGCGAACGCGATTCCAACCGCGAACTGCATCGCGCGGTGCGCAACAAGGGCAAGGAAGAATAATCCTTGTAACGATGTAGCCTCGGGACTTCCCCCGGCTACATCCCCTTGCGCCGCTCCGCCCGCGCCACGCGCTGAACCTCCTGACGTACTTCCTCCAACACTTCCTGCACGTACTCCAGGTGACGTGTCGAGACTTCTCGCGCCTGCTCGGCCCGGCCCTCGATAATCGCCAGGTACAGTTCCCGGTGCTGACTGATCAGCATGTCGCGCGTCTCCGTACGTTGCTGATACATGCCGCCAATATTGGTCACCACGTTACGCTTGAGCAGGTCGAACAAACCGCGAATGGTGTGCAGCAACACCGCGTTATGGCTGGCCTCCGCAATGGCCAGGTGGAACTGTGCATCCGCAGCCCCCTCCTCGACCCGACTCACTTCATCAACGCGGGCATAGCAATCCTGCAACGCCTCGAATGCAGCGGTCAGCCGCTCACGGTCGACCTCAGTAGCTCGCAATGCTGCGTAATAAGCACAGGACGCTTCAAGGGTCTGACGAAACTCCAGCAGGTCACGCTGGGCCTCGGGATTGTTTTCCAACAGGTGCAGCAACGGATCGCTGAATGTCGAGCCCAGTGACTCGGCAACATAATTGCCCCCACCCTGACGGCTCACCAACAAGCCCTTGGCCGCCAGCTTCTGAATCGCCTCCCTCAACGAAGGACGCGACACACCAAACTGTTCAGCCAAAGCGCGCTCGGCCGGCAAGCGCTCACCCGACTTCAAAGTGCCCTCAAGGATCATCCCCTCAAGCTGCTCGACTATATCGTCAGACAAACGGCGCTGACGCACCTGATCAAACCCCATAACTCACTCCCCACCATCCCGACCACTCGCCGGGGCCTCTATTCTGGCCTATCGCCGCCCTTCCAGCACCTATCAGAACCGCTTCGATTCACCCGATCAAACCACCTCGCCTGCCGGGCTACGACCAAAGTTTCGCGAGCGACAAATTGACACATCCCGCGAAGACTTTTAACCTAGCCTCCAGCGATTGTAAATTGGTATTACCAATTATCCAAGTCGACTATGAAGTGCCTGACCAACAACAATTAGGGGCCACCCCATATGCAAACCTGGCAACAGCTCTACAGCCCGCTCGGCAGCCTCGGCCTGTCCGCACTGGCCGCCGTTATTCCGATCGTGTTTTTCTTCCTGGCTCTGGCCGTGTTTCGCCTCAAAGGCCACGTGGCCGGCAGCATCACGCTGGCGTTGTCGATACTGGTAGCGATCTTTGCCTTCCACATGCCAGTGGACATGGCGCTGGCCGCCGCTGGCTACGGTTTTGCCTATGGCCTGTGGCCTATTGCCTGGATCATTGTCGCGGCGGTGTTTCTCTACAAACTCACCGTCAAGAGCGGCCAGTTCGAGATCATCCGCAGCTCTGTCCTGTCGATCACCGATGACCAGCGCCTGCAGGTGCTGTTGATCGGCTTCTGCTTCGGCGCATTCCTGGAAGGTGCTGCCGGTTTCGGCGCCCCCGTGGCGATTACCGCCGCACTGCTGGTAGGCCTGGGCTTCAACCCGCTGTACGCGGCCGGCCTGTGCCTGATTGCCAACACCGCACCCGTCGCCTTTGGCGCCTTGGGAATTCCGATCATCGTTGCCGGGCAAGTGACCGGAATCGATGCATTCAAGATCGGCGCCATGACTGGCCGCCAACTGCCGCTGCTGTCGCTGTTCGTGCCGTTCTGGCTGGTCTTCATGATGGACGGCCTGCGCGGCGTTCGCGAAACCTGGCCAGCTGCGCTGGTCGCGGGCCTGAGCTTTGCCATCACCCAATACTTCACGTCCAACTTCATCGGCCCGGAACTGCCGGATATCACCTCGGCCCTGGCCAGCCTGATCTCTCTGACCCTGTTCCTGAAAGTATGGCAACCCAAACGCACTGCGGGCGCGCAGATTGCCGGTGCCACTTCCGACGCAGCGATTACCGCCAGCGCCGGCGGCTTCGGCCTGCCGCGCAGCACCGTCGCCTCACCTTACAGCCTGGGGCAGATCTTCAAGGCGTGGTCACCGTTCCTGATCCTCACCGTGCTGGTCACCATCTGGACCCTCAAACCGTTCAAGGCGATGTTCGCCGCAGGCGGCTCGATGTACAGCTGGGTATTCAACTTCGCGATCCCGCACCTGGATCAAATGGTGATCAAGGTTGCACCCATCGTGACCAACCCGACTGCGATCCCAGCGATATTCAAGCTGGACCCGATTTCAGCGACCGGTACCGCTATTTTCTTCTCGGCACTGATCTCGATGCTGGTCCTGAAGATCAATATCAAGATTGGTCTTACCACTTTAAAAGAGACCTTCTACGAGTTGCGGTGGCCGATCCTGTCTATCGGCATGGTGCTGGCATTCGCCTTTGTCACCAATTACTCCGGCATGTCTTCGACCATGGCGCTGGTATTGGCTGGCACTGGTGCAGCCTTCCCGTTCTTCTCGCCGTTCCTAGGCTGGCTGGGGGTTTTCCTGACAGGCTCCGACACATCGTCCAACGCCCTGTTCAGCTCGTTGCAAGCCACCACGGCGCACCAGATCGGCGTCAACGACACGCTTCTGGTCGCTGCAAACACCAGCGGCGGCGTGACCGGCAAAATGATTTCGCCGCAATCGATCGCCGTGGCTTGCGCCGCTACCGGACTGGTGGGTAAAGAATCCGACCTGTTCCGCTTCACCCTCAAGCACAGCCTGTTCTTCGCCACGATCGTCGGGCTGATCACCCTGGCCCAGGCTTACTGGTTTACCGGCATGCTGGTGCACTAAAGCCGTAGCAATAGGGTCATAACCGACGCCGGGCTATAACTTCGGCGTCGGCTTTGCGCAATCGTGTCAATACGGCGCCCAGGGGGTGCTGATCCTGGAGGACCAATGAGTCTGCCTGCCGCTTTCCTTGCTGACGTCGCACAGCTGATCCCACAAGACCGACGTTTCGACGATCCACTTTCCACCCTCGCATTCGGCACCGACGCCAGCTTTTACCGATTGGTCCCACAACTGGTGATCCGCGTCGAATCGGAAGACGAAGTGGTGGCGCTGCTGCAACTGGCCCAGCGTGAACGTGTGCCGGTAACCTTCCGCGCAGCCGGCACCAGCCTGTCCGGGCAAGCGATAAGCGACTCGGTACTGATCGTGCTGGGGGACAATTGGAACGGCCGTGAGATTCGCGGGCAAGGCACTCAGATCCGCCTGCAACCCGGCGTGATCGGCGCACAGGCCAACGCCTGGCTGGCGCCATTCGGGCGCAAGATCGGCCCAGACCCGGCGTCGATCAATGCCTGCAAGATCGGCGGAATCGTCGCCAACAACGCCAGTGGCATGTGCTGCGGTACGGCGCAGAACACGTACCACACCCTGGCCGGAATTCGTCTGGTCCTGGCCGATGGCAGCCGCCTCGATACAGAAGACGCAAGCAGCGTTACGGCGTTTCGTGAACAGCACGGCGCACTGCTCGAGCGCCTGGCCACACTCGGCCGTGAAACGCGGGCAAACGCGGAATTGGCAGCAAAAATCCGCCACAAATACCGTCTGAAAAATACCACCGGCCTGTCACTCAACGCCCTGGTGGATTTTGATGAACCGCTGGATATCCTCAGCCATTTGTTGGTGGGCTCCGAGGGTACCCTCGGTTTTATCAGCGCAGTCACCTACGACACCGTGATCGACCACCCGAACAAGGCGTCGGCGTTGATCGTGTTTCCGGATGTGGAGACCTGCTGCAACGCAGTCACCATCCTGAAAACCCAACCGGTGTCGGCTGTCGAGTTGCTGGACCGACGCAGCATGCGCTCGGTGCAGAACAAACCGGGCATGCCCGCATTCGTACAGCACTTGTCAGAAAGTGCCTGCGCCCTGCTGATTGAATCCCGCGCCGCATCGCCGTCATTGCTGCACGAACAATTGGCGCTGATCATGGCGTCGCTGGCCGGTTTCCCGGTGGAGAAACAGGTCGACTTCACCGAAGACCCGGTGGAAAACGCCCGCCTTTGGGCCATCCGCAAGGACACCTTCCCTGCCGTAGGTGCTGTACGCAAAACCGGCACCACGGTGATCATCGAAGACGTCACCTTCCCGGTCGAGCAACTGGCCATTGGCGTGAACCGCTTGATCGAACTGTTCGACAAACATCACTACGACGAAGCCATCCTTTTCGGACATGCCCTGGAAGGCAATCTGCACTTTGTGTTCACCCAAGGCTTCAACAGCGCGGATGAAGTCACACGCTATCAAGCGTTCATGGATGACGTCGCGCAATTGGTGGCCGTGGAGTTCGGCGGTTCGCTGAAAGCCGAACACGGCACCGGCCGCAATATGGCACCGTTCGTGGAGCTGGAATGGGGCAGCGACGCCTATCAATTGATGTGGCAACTCAAACGCCTGCTCGACCCCAACGGCATTCTCAATCCTGATGTGGTGCTCAGCGAAGATCCGCAGATTCACCTCAAGCACCTCAAGCCGCTGCCTGCGGCCGACGAGCTTGTGGATAAGTGCATTGAGTGCGGTTTCTGTGAACCGGTATGCCCATCGAAGGGCCTGACGTTGAGCCCGCGCCAGCGCATCGTGATCTGGCGAGATATACAGGCGAAAAAACGCGCCGGCGTCGACACCACCGAATTGGAAGCGGCCTACCACTACCAGGGCATCGACACGTGCGCCGCCACCGGCCTATGCGCCCAGCGCTGCCCGGTAGGAATCAATACCGGCGACCTGGTGAAAAAACTGCGAAGCCGTGACGCCGACCGTACGAAAACCGCCGAATGGCTGGCCACCCATTTCGCCACGGCACTGCAAGGTGCGCGCTTTACCCTGCATGTAGCCAATGGTGCACGCATGCTGCTGGGAGCGCCTCGCCTGGCGAAGCTGTCGGCCACCATGACCAAGTTGTCCAAGGGACAGATTCCGCAGTGGACCAACGCCATGCCACAACCGGAAAAAGCCATTCGTTTCAGCCCGGCGGTGACGGATGAGCGGCCACGGGTGGTCTACCTGGCGGCCTGCGTCTCACGCGCCATGGGCCCGGCGGCCGGTGATAAAGAGCAGATGTCTTTGTACGAAAAAACCCAGGGCCTGCTGGAAAAAGCCGGTTACCAGGTCGTGTTTCCCGACAACCAGGACAACCTGTGCTGCGGCCAGCCTTTCGCTTCCAAAGGCTACGCCGAACAGGCAGAACACAAACGCCAGGAACTGATCGGCGCCCTGCTCCATGCCAGCCGCGGCGGCCTGGACCCGATCTATTGCGACACCAGCCCCTGCACCCTGCGCCTGGTGCAAGACCTCGGCGAAACGCGCCTGGACCTTTACGACCCCGTACGTTTCATCCGCACGCACCTGATGGACCGTCTCGATTTCACCCCCCAGGAAGCGCCGATCGCCGTACACGTCACCTGCAGCACCCAACACCTGGGAGAAAGCCAGGCCCTGATCGACCTCGCCCGCCGCTGTGCCAAAACCGTGGTGATCCCGGAAGGCATTCACTGCTGCGGGTTTGCCGGCGACAAAGGTTTCACCACGCCGGAACTCAACGCCCACTCGCTGCGCTCCCTCAAGGATGCAGTGCAGTATTGCAGTGAAGGCATCTCCACCAGCCGCACCTGCGAGATCGGCCTGAGCCAGCATGGCGGCATCGACTATCACGGATTGGTGTACCTCGTGGATCGCGTGACCCAGGCCCGCGCCCATTAATCCCGCAAAAAAACAGAACCCCTGCGCGCTGGCGTAGTCATCTGCATAGGCCTCGACGCACGAGGCCCATCAGTGATGTCGCTGGCAGCCCATGAACGCCAGCAGCGTCGAGCCTTTTTTGCGCAAGGAGATACCCTATGAAGCGTTCCGCTCTTGCTGGCTTGTTCATTACCGCTGCGATGTTGGCCTCCCCTGCTTTCGCTGCTGGCGAGCCCGACCTGTGCAAGATCAACCTGGACAAAATCAACAACGGTAAAGCGCTGCTCGCCACCGACACCAGTAGCAAAAGCGGCGAAATCGACACAGCCGTCTCCCAGGCCAAGGCTGCCCACGCCGCCGGTGACGACAAGAAGTGCATCGAAATCACCTCCAAGGCCCTGCAAGACCTGCAGAACCTGGACAAAGGCGGTCAATAAGCGCAGGGCCAACCTTCGGGTTGGCCTTCCGTGACCGTTTGGCGTACACTGCACAGGCTTGTCACTCACTATGAAACAACGAGTTACAAGCACGGGGCCGTTTAGGATTCGACGCCGGTCGCGAAACTTTAGGTGCATGCCGAGTTGGTAACAGAACTCGTAAATCCACTGTTGCAACTACTTATAGTTGCCAATGACGAAAACTACGGCCAGGAATTCGCTATCGCTGCGTAAGCAGCCTTAGACCTGAGCTTCTGGTACCTTCGGGTCCAGCAATCACCAGGGGATGTCTGTAAACCCAAAGTGATTGTCATATAGAACAGAATCGCCGTGCAGTACGTTGTGGACGAAGCGGCTAAAACTTACACAACTCGCCCAAAGCACCCTGCCCTTCGGGTCGCTGAGGGTTAACTTAATAGAAACGGCTACGCATGTAGTACCGACAGCGGAGTACTGGCGGACGGGGGTTCAAATCCCCCCGGCTCCACCACTTCATCATCTAAAGACGTCCACGGACGTCTTTTTTTGTGCCTGAAATCCAGTAAATACGGGGGTTTCAGGGCTATCGGGAGCTTTGAACGTTTTCTGAGTTCCAGGCGCTTTGGTATCCCAGGTGGTATCCCGGGCTACCAGGTGCTATTTTCAGGATACCAAAACGGTGCTGGAGGTAGCCCCATGCCTACTAACGCAACTCGCCTCTCCGATCGCCAGCTCAAGGCAGTCAAGGCAACTGGTAAAGACTTCGTCCTCAGCGACGGCGATGGCTTGCAACTTCGAGTACGCGCCAGCGGTTCGATGATGTGGAATTTCAATTACCGCGAGCCGTTAACCAGAAGCCGTATCAATATGGCGCTCGGCCCGTACCCACACCTCTCGTTAGCCAACGCCCGCAAGAAAGCCGTAGAGGCACGTGAGTTGCTCGCTCTGGGAATTGATCCCAAAACCCAACGCGATGAGATACGGCAAGCCAAGCTCGCTGAAACTGAACACACGTTCGAGAAGGTGGCCAAGGCCTGGTTCGAGCTGAAGAAAGACTCCGTAACCAAAGCCTACGCCGAAGACATTTGGAGATCGCTGACGCTTCATGTTTTCCCAAGCATGAAAACAACGCCGCTCTCTCAAATCACTGCTCCGATGGTTATCAAGATCCTTCGTCCAATCGAGGCCAAAGGGAGCCTCGAAACCGTGAAACGATTGAGCCAACGACTCAACGAGATCATGACCTACGGGGTCAACTCCGGGCTGATATTCGCGAACCCCCTCAATGGAATTCGGGCGGTGTTCAAGAAACCCAAGAAAGAGAACATGGCTGCGCTACCACCTGAGGAGCTTCCCGAGCTCATGATGGAAATCGCGAACGCCAGCATCAAGCGCACGACCCGCTGCCTAATCGAATGGCAACTGCACACGATGACCCGCCCTGCCGAAGCAGCCACCACACGATGGGCAGATATCGACTTCGACAAGCGCATATGGACCATTCCGCCAGAGCGCATGAAAAAGCGTCGGCCGCACACAATCCCTCTTACCGATCAGGCACTTTCGTTACTGGAGACGCTCAAGCAACTCAGCGGTAACAGAGAGTACGTGTTCCCCTCTGATAGAAATCCCCGCACCCATGCCAATAGCCAGACCGCCAACATGGCGTTGAAGCGCATGGGCTTTCAGGACCGTCTAGTCAGCCACGGCTTGCGCTCGATGGCCAGCACCATCCTGAATGAGCATGGCTGGGATCCGGAGCTGATCGAGGTCGCACTGGCGCATGTCGACAAGGACGAAGTTCGTAGCGCCTACAACCGGACGGATTACATCGAACGCCGGCGTCCGATGATGGCTTGGTGGAGTGAACATATCCAGAAGGCGGCCACCGGCAGCCTGTCGGCATCGGCCATCAATCAAACTAGAGATCGCAACGTCGTACCGATTCGCTGAATATCCAAAAGGGGTGCGCCACCGGCTACGATCCGTGTCGTGTAGTAGGGCGAGAGGAGTGACGACAGTTGCCAGATCTCTGGTATGCCTGCGCTTTTTCAGCCAAGCCCCTGAGTATGGGAAGGCTCCGCATTCCCATACTCAGGGGCTCACGCTTAAAGATCTATCAGGCAACCACGACTTTTGCCTTTCTACGACGGATCAACCCTGCTGTTAACTCGTAGTAGTAGATGGTAGCTGGAGCTGAGCGCCGCAAATAGTGCTCCAGAAACCATCTCACGTGCTTTTCTCTCCAGGACCAGGGCGTCGCGCAACCCCAGCGTTCACGAATCACCTCGTGCATCCTTTCTGCTTGCCTGATGTGCCGCTGCCGCGTGGCATGCGCACCTTTGAGCACAGGGCTCAGAAACAACGCTATGTCGAACTCGGACGTCATCGCCGACCTCCGATGTAGGCACTCACCACATCGATGCGGTTATGTCCCAGCTCGTGGCTGATCTGCTGTCGTGCATGCTGATCAAGCTCTCGATCGTCTCGATGAACACGACCGCCATTGATGGGTGTATTCAAGCCAGTCAGTTGCTCATAGCGCTCACAGGCGTAAGCCGCCCGCAGCTCATGAAAGCCTTTCAATCCATACTCATGCAAGATGTCCCGTGCCGGTCGCACAACTGCCTGCATAAAGACTTTGTAGCTTTCGTCGGGCGCCAACAAATTCCGGCTGCCATTGGGTGAGGTCGCGCTGGCCCAATCCAGGGCATCGCGAACTTGATCCGTTACTGTAATCCAGCGCGGTGCAGAGGCCCCTGATCGACCACCTTTGGTGCCATCCTGGATGTTGATCTTGCCCAGTTGCCGAACCTCACGTTGCAGTCGGGGTAGATCGGCCAGGATCGCTTCGCGCAGGCGCATACCAGTCTCACGGGCGAGGAGCACAATGGCACTCACCCTCGATTGCTGACTATCTGACAGCGCCCGCGCGATCAACTCGACCTGCGCACGGTCTTGGCCTTGCGGAGCCTCACTACGCAGGCTTGAGCGCTGCAAGCCAAGCGCCTTACTCGGACTCGGGATTTTGACGTACTGATCACCGCGCAGCGCGGCCATCGTTCGGTTCACGCTGGAGAGTCGGTTTTGCGCGGTGGCAACGCCGAGGTTGCCCTGATCAACCTGCTGCCGCACGTGGACGGCGTACCGCATGAGGATCTTGCGGTCTATCTGGCGCGCGTCGTTGACCCTCGGTCCTTCATCGGATCGACACCAATGCACGAACGCCTGCCAGCGATCACTATGGGCTTTGACGGTAGCAAAATGGCCGTCGCCAAACAGGTCTTTCAGTGCTTGCGGTCCAGCATAGCTAAGCTGGCGACCGAAGCCGAAATTGCGCCCCGCCCGCTTACCGAGCCGAGCCATTTTTCTGTTCCTGATCGACTGTCGCGAGATCATGCAAAAGGGCTCGCCAGTGTGCGCTCACGATGGCGAGTTGAGCCCAATCAGTCGGGCGAAAACACAGCGCGTTGTCAGTGACGTAGAGATGCGCGCCCTCCTCTTTCAACCACTGAATAATGGCTGTCATCGAGGTGATAGTTTTACTGGTGGTGGCGACACCGGCGACAGCGGCGACACCCCTTGTCCTGCCTGGCTTTGAGCGTGGCGACAAAGTGGCGACAGACGCGGCGACAAATCGCGCTTTTGGCTCCTTTTTGCGCAGAGCCAGATGGTTACGTAGCGCCTCATCAAGATTGAACATGGCGCACCTCGAAGGTGTGGCCTTCGGTGATCAGCCAATGATGATCAATCAACTCGACCAACAGCTTGGCGGCATGACGACTGCTCTTACGGGCAAACCGGGGACCGTTGCGGTTCAGGTCTCGAATACTGAAGCGCTTCCAATCTTTGACCTGGAGCCAGCGCAGCAGTCGGTCCGCCTCCTCCTTAATTCGACACACTGGTTCCTGCTCAGTCAGTCGTTGGATCTCGGTGAGGTAGTAGCCAACTAAGGCCGAGGCCCGTTGGATATGGTCGACCTCCACGACGTTGCTCTCCTCCACAACTGCCAGAATTCCGGCGACGCGCAGCAGGTTATCGGCGGCCTTCGATCCGCTGGGCCGCACGCTGGCCAGCTCACCAAACTCGCCCAGCTGAGCTTCGATAGCATCATGCAAATCAATCCAGCGACGGCGGGCTAACGGGCTGAGGGTCAGCGGTGATAGCTGCAGAGCACCGTCAGATGTAAGTGACCACGGCTGATGAAACAGCGCCGAAAGGCGGTGGTGATAGCGCTTGAGGGCGGCGTCTTTGGACAAGTCGACAGCCTGGTAGCTACGTTGCCCGGCTAGACTGGTGGGCCAGGTCATCAAGCAGCGCCCTAGAATGCCTTGCCCCTGCAGCAACGGGTCACTGAGTAACTGCATGGCCAAGTACGGTTGCAGCATTAGGTGCAGGCTCAAGCGTCTGTCGTAGGCTCGCAAGCTTTCACCAACCATGGAGCGCGCGCGATCTATCGGACTGCCATCCCAGAGTGACGACAAGGTCGTGACCGCTTTCAAACGATTATCCCGACTCATGGTGCTGCTACCGAGGAATTGTCCGCCTTCGTCACAGAACAACCCCATGCTGGGCAGGTCGTGACAGAGCCCTTTGATCAAGGCCTCGATCGTCGGGTCCGTGGTGATCAGCCTCGGGGCTGAAGGCTCCGCGTCGAGCGGTACGCTGTTTGTGGGAGCGGGATCGGCAGGGTTGATACGCTGCGCTTGTCGCTGTGCGGCACGGTACCGGGAGAGCTGTTCACGATAGCGCTTCCACTGTTCACGCTCCCATAGCCGTGCTGGCAGCAAGGCACATCGATCTGTCGCCGTCTTGCGATCCCCTGACGCGGCGACGGTGATCAGGTACAACGACAGGGGATAATGTCTCCCGTCGAGCTGTAAGCCCGCATGACCTTGGGTGGCCAGCGCCGAGGTGGCCAAGACCGATTGCGCGGCCAGCGCTTGGGGCACGCCGATGACCTCGGCCATACGCTCAACCGCAGGCCCAAGAATCCCACCCAGCGCCTGCACCGGATAAGGCTGGGCAACGGGATTCGACTCAACCAGCGGTCGAGGCGGTCGTGGTAGTTCAAGCTTCGGATCTAACTGCTGCATGGGCCCTCTCCTCGTTCATTGCTGGTTGTCCTCACGTAACTCCGCCACGGCTGTTGAGTGTTATCAGGGATCAAGGCCCCTGCGGCCTGTGAGGTGTTCACTGACGCGGAACGAACGGCTCCTTACGACCGGGAGCAAGGGCATGACCCCATGAATCTGGCCTCCTTAGACGCATCAGAAAATGCGGGCGGGTGGAGGCTGTGCCGACTGACGAGTTCGGCAGCTAGAGATCCTGGGGGGGAGAAGGCAAAGACCTTGACACCTGGGGCATGCCTGACTGTCAGTCAGGTGCAGCACTTCCATGGGCTGCGGCACCGGTGCCTGTGTCGTTGCGGATGGCGACGAATCGGATTTGTCAGGCCGATTGTCACGAGGAGAGTTGCGGCAGTGCCCTGTACGACGTGGCTTGCAGCAGTGGTACGAGCGCCCGTCTCTTTCCAGGAGAAAGAGACGGGCGAGGTCTGGCGCAACAATGTGTGCCGAAAGGTGAGGTTGCCGCAGCGCAGCGAGGTAGGTCCGTCGTCTGCCCCAGTGGACAGATTGGTAGAGTAGGCATCCATCACTCTTGGGGAGTGACCATGCGAGCCGCCGGATGCTAATCGCACTTGGGGAAGAACCACCACGCAAGTGGCGTAGCCTTAAAAGTTCTGGCTACCTGGGCAGGTGCTGTCAACAACAGCGATCCGTGCGCCAATTTTTATACCCCCTCGAAAAGGCGGTCAAGCGTCACGGCCAAAGCGCTCAGAAAGTGGCGACTGTCGCCACCTCTGTCGCCACGCTCCAGGCCCAGTGCTGCATGGGTTGTCGCCGGCGTCGCCGCTGTCGCC
This sequence comes from Pseudomonas sp. JV449, assembly GCF_032424295.1. Classification (NCBI taxonomy): domain Bacteria; kingdom Pseudomonadati; phylum Pseudomonadota; class Gammaproteobacteria; order Pseudomonadales; family Pseudomonadaceae; genus Pseudomonas; species Pseudomonas sp. JV449. Next base: position 82,123 of record NZ_VYKD01000031.1, read on the forward strand.
ACACCTACATCCACGCCAAACGAAAAGATTCGCACACACACTGAAATGGCGCTGCGCTCGATAGAGATTGCAGGGAATTACTGACGGGTGAAAGCAAGCGTGGCGTTAATCAAATTTGAAAATGGGAGGGTGGAACGCGGAGGCTTCGGGAAAAAAAGCGAGTGAACCCTCCGATCAGCGCGATCAAAGATCGCTTGATCGAAGGGTTTGGCGGGAAAAGCAAATCTTAAACGTCAATTACAGACTCAGGCATCAAAGCGGGTTGATTGGGAGGCTAAGTCAGAACTGCATCCGCCCCAAAGAAAAAGCCGCTCTATCAATGATGATCATTAACATCTTTACCATGCACTGCGCTGAGGCATAGTGATGGCGTCGCTTAGCTGGGCGCATTAATCAGATGGAAATCGGCGGGGTTTGTGGAGCGCTTACTCTATTTCCGCCACACAAACGAAATGTGTCGTCTCATGCACTGTACGTGACTGCATCAGCTGGAATATCTCATGCGCACTAACCACCTGCTTGCATACGCTGGCGTCGCACGTGCCACAGTCCAGGCTGGCTGCGCTAGTCATTTTGGTACAGATTAAAAATTGGCCCAAACCTTTACTGAATCAGCTTTCGGTCAGCAACGCTATGTCGACGACCTCTAGTCGATTAATTAACGTACCAAAACATGACCAATTGGCGTTAATGGTGTCCAACCATTTCTGCCGAAGAAAAGATCAGCAGCGAACAACTACAGTGGGACCACCATGCAACTTAATCCTCTCCTTCTTATGCCCCAGCAGGTAATAGCTAATATTTTTAGCAACTAATCCTCAAGAACTTCAAGGCTCCCGATGTTATCTTCATAACGCTCAATGATTTCAACTAGTTGCTGCGAGACTCGTTCAACAATAGTTTTTCGATGTAAAATACTAGGTTTGACTGTCAAAGCAGAAATCACCTCATCACTCAACGGCCGCTTGCCGGTAAATTGATATCGCATCATCATCGCAGTTAGCCGCCCTTGGTCTAGATTCTCATCAGCACACAGCTTAAGAATTGCATCTTTTTTTGATTCCTCCCAAAACATCTGGAAAGAAAGCGAAAGATCTTGGTCAGTAATCAACGTGCCCGCGTGCCGCTCGATAAAAGCCTCAATTAAAGCTTTCTTGCTCCTCAGTTGCGCTTCCGCGCTTAACAAATGAGTTATCTGATCTTTACGTGATTGGAGCATGAGCGAATCACCTGACGCCTCTCCGACGAGCCCTCTGGCAATAAGCTGCAAAATATAAGCGACGTTTATCTCATCACGCTGAATTAACTCAAGCTCGAAGTCTACATCCTCAATAATAGAAACCTTATCGAAATCCTTAGGACGTTTTACTTGGTCATGAATATCCAAGTACTTACTTTTATAATCCTCAAACTCCTGAGCACTGATAGAAATACTATTAGGTTCGAAATCGACAAAACTAATCATAACATTTCGAATCCTAATCAACTTACGAAATGCTTGAACAAACGAAAATTTCTCGCCTTCCGATTTCAGATCATTCACCGCGTCTGGCGTAGGGGCAATCGACCTTAAATCCTTAAGAGATAAGTCAAACTCACTTACGTAATATTCGTAAGGTTCAAGAAGTATTGTCTCCACAGCATCTTTATTCGAAAACAGCTCGATTGCCTGATCAGTTTTCGACTTCAAATTACGAAAACAAACTATATTACCCTGGGACTTTACCTGCCCCACGACACGGTTGGTTCGAGAGAACGCCTGGATCAAGCCATGATTTTTGAGATTTTTGTCTACATAAAGCGTATTCAACATCTTGGAGTCGAAGCCTGTTAAGAACATATTCACAACGATTAAAATATCTAAACCATCCGAAGTAATAAACCCTTTTTTATCACGAGCCTTCATCCGTTTCGCAAGAGATTTATAATACGTATAAAATCCACGCCCTTCAGTAATGCTTTCGTTAGTGCAGTACATCGTATTGTAGTCTGAGACAAACTCGCTCAGTTTTACCCGACTATATTGGGCGTCAGGACTATCTGTAGCAAATTCAAAACTTGGCTCATCCAATAGTCCATTAGCACTTGCATCTTCCTCATTGGCAGATGACGTGAATATCGTTGCAATTTTAAGATTGTGCTCGCCTTCGAAAGCTTTAGCTTTGAAGCATTCATAATAAAGAATCGCAGCATCTACCGAGCTTACGCAAAAAATAGCACCAAATTGTCGATCTCTGGTCTTACGCCCATGATTTTCAATAATCCAATTAACAGTACTTTCAATTCTATCAGGGTTATCAAAGAACTCCTTAGTATTGATACCCGAGACTTCCTCATCAATTAAGGAGCCATCTTTACGCTTTAATTTCCCCCAATACTCGATAGAAAACCTCAGCACATTTTCATCGCTAATTGCATCTGTGATCACATAACGATGCAAACATTCTAGGAATAGATCTTTAGTCGTACGCTTACCGATAGCATTATCTGCAAAAATCGGCGTACCTGTAAAACCAAACATTTGAGATCTAGGAAAATATTTTACAATATTCTTGTGCGTTTCACCGAACTGTGAACGATGACACTCATCAAAAATAAATACAATTCTTTCAGATTTAGAGCTTTTCAAAAGCTCATCATACTGATCGCGAGTTATTGCATTATTAAGCTTCTGAATAGTGGTAACAATCATACGATTATCACCTGACAACTGCTCTACTAAAGCTTTTGTGTTATCTGTACCGTCTACAGATCCTTCAGAAAAATAATTGAACTCTTTTGTTGTTTGATAATCTAGGTCAGCTCGGTCAACTACGAAAATCACCTTGTAAACTTTCGGAATATCGAGCAGCAGCTGAGCCGCTTTAAAGCTTGTCAATGTTTTACCAGAGCCTGTCGTATGCCAAATGTATCCGTTTTTAGCACCCACTTTAACTCGTTCAAGAATAGCTTCAACCGCAAAATACTGATAAGGACGCAAAACCATTAGCACCCGATCACTTTGATGCAACACAATGTATTTGGCGATCATTTTTGATACATGACATTTCTCGAGAAACCCATCGGCGAACTCATCCAACTGAGTTATTAGACGGTTATCTTCGTGCGCCCAATAGTAAGCCTGCTTATAGTCTTGATCCCGATTATTTGCGTAATATTTAGTATTTACTCCATTTGAAATTACAAATATTTGTACATAGTTAAAGAGTGCACTGTTCGCACCGTAGGATTGGTGCTGATAACGATTGACTTGATTAAAAGCTTCTTTTAGCTCCATGCCTCTGCGCTTGAGCTCGATCTGAACTAACGGGAGTCCATTAATCAGCAGCGTTACATCATATCTATTACGAGAGTGACCAGCCTGACTTACCTGTGTCGCAACTTGATATCGGTTACGACACCACTCCTGAGAATTGAAAAATTGTAGGTAAGATATGCTTTCATCATCTCGAATCAATGCATAGCGATCACGAAGAATAGTCGCTTTTTCAAAAACGTTACCTTTCGACAGGTGATTTACAACCCGTAAAAATTCATGATCCGAAAGCTGAAGCCCATTATGTAACTCTAGCTGTAACTTAAGATTGTTATGAAGAGTATTCGAGTCGGATAAAGAAATTGGCTGCCACCCCAACCCTTCAAGGCGATCGACTAGACTTAACTCAAGCTGAGCTTCAGACTGAATCATAATTCCTCGCTTTCCAAGCTTTCATCGAAGGTAGTAAGCCTGATCAGGTAATCTTCGTAGTATAAAGAATACAGTGCAAAACTATAATTCAACTTACCATCATATGGATACTGGTCATCTAGCCAACTATTAAATTCCTGATTAGCCTCGTAATCGACTTCTGCCAGCTCCAGCATTTCGGACTTCTCGAGATCCACTGCAACCGCAAGTTCGGCAATCGCCTCTCTCATATTACTCTTGGTCGAAAAAAAACCATCAAGCATATAAGTCAATAAGCCACTAGAAATTTGAAAAATCACTGCTGCGAGTTTATTATTACTTTGAACAGGTTTAGGCACTGACCTACCATGACAAACATCGCCCCGCTCATTTCTTAAGACTCCAAGAAACTCAGCAACTGAGGCTACACGCCTAGCAAACTCATCTTCAATTACGTTGTTATCCTGCTTAAGTAACTGACAAGCCCATTTAGCGAGTGGAGATACGTCCATACTGTTAAGTTTTTTCTTATCTACCTCTGGATTTGCATCGAGAATAATCGTTTTGGATACACCTTCGATTAAAGCTTTACAAATCTCGATACAAATATCTGGCTGAGATTCAAGATTCCGCTCCGCTTTTTTCATTAGCTTGATGTAGTAACGAAATTCTGGATGTTCATCAGCATTATCGACGATGATCTGAATCGCAGGTTCCATCATATTAGACAAATAGCTGCTGTAGCAGCCCCTTTTTGAATAAATTGATTTTCTTAAGTTGAGACTCTACAGCAGCTATTTTGTCATCAAACAAATTAAGTACATCCGCTATCCGACGCTGTTCGGCGACACATGGATAGGTAAAGGCAATTGACGATAAGGCAGGAAACTTTAAATTCCAAGTATCTGAAGTCAATCCTTGCGAATAGCTCTGAAATAACTTTATAGCTCTATCCAGCTTAAAATAGTGCCCCCAAAAATCGGCAACTTGCCCCTCGAGTGGAGTGATGACAGTATACGCAGGGCTTACAATACCTATTTCGTTCGCCACACCGCTCGCGCCCTGCCACATGCGCATCGAATTATAGGCAATATCGCCAGGGTATACCGTTTTATAATTTGATCGGTCTGCACTTGCTGACGTTGATCGCTGTAAATCCTCAGCCCTTACAATCCCCCGCTGCATAGTAATCGAGAGTAATGCTTCGTTTGCGTTTCCCCGCTCGCTTCGCTCACTAAACACCTCCTTCAATGGTGATTCAACCCAATCAGGAAAAGCCATTCCGTTTTCATCACAAAAACGTACTTGACGGGTAAACAACTGCTGCATCAAGCCAACTTTATACTGTACAAGCAGTTCTTTTTCACGCACTGTACTGCGGCGTCGAGCATCCACGACGTCAAGAAAACTTGCGATCTTTTCCTGTTCAACTATCAGTGGCGTCACATCAACGGGTACAGAAGCGAGTGTTTTCTGCCCTACGTTGAATCTCGTACTCCCACCACTTCGATCGGATATATCTTTCCTTGCTTTTGATGTTTTTAGGAGCGCATTAAAATATATTGAGTTAAGCTCAGTTATCGGCCTGCCTCTTATCACAAAACCGCCAAAAGTTGCTTTTCTCTCCGCATCGAGATACACATTACTTTGCCCTGCCTCCTCTCGGATCTCGGAACTTCGCTGAAACAGTATATCTCCAAATACAACTTCGTTTTTCTCAAACTCTTTATCAGTTATAGAAACACTACCTAATATAGTATCCCAGTAGATTGGATGATCAGCGATAACATCAAGTACATTGATAAACTTATGTCCGAAGCCGTACATGCTTTTGTCTGCATTTACGCCATTCTTAAAGCTGAAAAAATCACCAAGGAGCTTTTCCTCCCATTCGTGACTGAATTCTGGAAACCTTAATTTTGGCATGCTCATACTGGGCTCTCCAATCCGAGCTCCAAGCAAAATCCAACTATAGCCTCATCAATAACAAGCATATCTTTTTTGATAAGCTTCAACTGACTCGATACAACCTCTAAGTCGATTAGTTGTTCATGCTCAAAGGAATCGACATATCGAGGAATATTAAGATTATAATCATTATAAGCAATAACCTCTCTCGAGACCTTACGACTGAATCGATCTTGGTCGCCTCGATCACGATACGTCGAAACGATGCGATCAATATCCTCAGACCGTAGAAAATTCTGATTTTTAGCCTTTTCAAAACATGCAGATGCGTCAATGAAAAGTACGTCTTCAGCCTCTCGACACTTCTTAAATACCAAAATACAGGTAGGAATTGATGTCCCATAAAAAATATTTGAAGGAAGGCCAATGACTGCATCAAGCCAATTACAATCTTTAATTAAATACTCACGAATCGCGCTCTCTGCACCTCCACGAAACAAAACACCATGTGGCAGAATTACGGCCATTGTTCCATTTTCGTCTAAATGATGGAGCATATGCTGGACGAAAGCAAAATCAGCTTTAGAAGCTGGTGCTAGCCGTCCATATCTCGCAAACCTATCATCAGACTCGAATAGCTTGCTCGCAGACCATTGAGCGGAAAATGGGGGATTAGCTACAACAGCCTCAAACACCATGCCCTCGTGCTGCGGGGCAATTAAAGTATCTTCTTGCTTTAAGTTAAAGTTACGATAATGCACTCCATGTAGAATCATATTCATACGAGCCAAGTTGTACGTAGTGCGATTCATCTCTTGTCCAAAGAAATCCCCTACCTCGTCAACCTCTCGTGCAACTCGAAGCAAAAGTGATCCCGAACCGCAAGTTGGGTCATAAACCGATTTGAGGCGCGTCTTCCCAGCAGTTACTATTCGGGCAATAACGGTTGAAACTTCTTGTGGTGTATAAAATTCGCCCGCCTTTTTCCCTGCCCCGCTCGCAAACTTCCCTATTAAGTACTCGTATGCGTCACCTAAAATATCAGAGCTTGCGTCCTCTAACCTAAAATCAATCTCGTCTAGGTGAGTTAAGACCTTTACAATAAGTGAATTTTTTGCCTCTTCAGATCTGCCCAACTTAGTAGAAGTTAAATCTAGATCCTCGAAGAGATGATCGAAATCCTCCTCTGACTCCGTCCCCATCGTTGATCTTTGAATATTATTCAAAATATTTGTCAGATCTGAAAGAATGAACTGACCAGGTTGAGAACCTCTTTTTGCAACCGCGCTAAAAAGTTCTGAGGGCTTCAAAAAATATCCTAATGCTTCAATTGACGCCTCTCTCACCGCTGAAAGATATAACTGACCGTCCACCGTACCTGCATCTATGGAGCCGAAATCAATACCATCCTCGCTCAAAATCTGATTGGCATAATTATACATCCGCTCAGAAAGATACTTATAAAAAATAAATCCTAAAATATAATCTCGAAACTCGTCGGCATTCATTTTCCCACGAAGTGTGTTTGCTATATCCCATAGCTTTTGCTCTAGCTGCTTCTTTTGCTCGTCGGTCACTTGTTTTTCATCTTCTATAAATTTATTTAAAATCACACCAAAACAATGCTGTGTATCTACACCTCAGACACCCAACTTATGTTCCACATAAATATTTTAACAGAGCATAACCATATATTTTGTATCTTAAAGTCAACGCTGGCGTAATGGGGCACCATATTCTGTGGCAACTTTTGGAAGATGTGTTTGTAATACAAGAGAAATCTCGACGCTGGACGATGTCGAGCCGACGCGAGCCGCTCTACACCGCTTAGCAAAAATCGAGGGTGACCAACCGCCTGAGAGTATCGAGTTTTGGTCAACCCAGCTTGAATACCCAAGAGCTCACGTCGCCCTAAAAAAACCTCATACTCGGGTCTGTCAATGCCTTTGGTCATGGTTTCAATCACAATACATGCGGGAAGAGTTATCTGGGATTCGTATATGGTGGCTCAGACTACCACAGCTGCAGTGAGCTTGCTTCCTAGGCGGTAATCCGACTGGTTGAGGTTAATAGGTATCGCCGAAATTCATTTTTGATCGATCACGGCCTACTCAGTGATGATTGCGGTTCTCTGTTTTACCTCTAGTGATTCCTTAGCAGGGAGGTCTACTGATCCGAACTGGCCCGCCGGTTTCAATTACGCAGCTAGGGGCCCTAGCCCTTGGCTAAAGAGAGTCCAGCAGCAATGGGTACTGTCGCACTCGCGGCGCGCCTATCTAGAAATTTCCGGCTGCACCGAATGCCGCCTTGAAGCCTTAAGAACTGGATGCCCAGTGGCTACCGACTCACAAGGGCCAAGAATGGCACTGCAAACCGAAAATTGAACGCGAGCCCTTCCGGTGTTCAAAGGCGATGAGATCAATTTCAGCTCGAAATACTCAGTCGATCCTGCGACTGGAGCAATAAGCAGATTCGGCGCTACTTGTCGCGTTGTCGCGTCGTTATGGGCTGGATTAAGGTTAAGCGCCAGCCGTGCGCCACGACGTGGCATTTCGCTATGGTTGATTGCAACCGTCTGACGACTCAGTTCAATGACAGCCTAGGCCTTGAGGAATTCTGAGAAAAACCGCGGACGAAAGAAATGCCAGCCATAAGGCAACTTTCTAAACGTAATCGGCTAAAGATGGTCGCTGGAAAATGGGCCCAAACGCAACGTCAGAAGCATCGCTACCCCGGAAAGCGTTGTCGACGTTTAATGGCCCTTGCTGGTCGCATCTCGAGTAGTTCGATGCCAATCCTAGTCGCGAAGCGTACAGATCACCGCTCATGCAATCGTTGATCAGATCGAATGCAAAAATAATTCGCACGGTATTCCAAGTGGTATTCCAACTAAAAACAAAAATCGATATTAACGCTATGAATCAATAACCTACCGAGCGAATTCAGATTACCCCGGCCTCATCTAAAGACGTCCACGGACGTCTTTTTTTGTGCCTGAAATCCAGTGAAATCAAGGGTTTCTGGGCCATTGAGGGCTTTCGAGGCTTTTAGTGTTCCAGGCGATTGGGTACTCCCAGTGATATTCCAGTCAGGGTCTTAATAGCCCGGATGATCCCTAAGCACACGCCGGTGGCCACTTGCAGGCTGGTGGCCGTTTTGATGAGGCAATCTGCCCGCCTAAGCCTTATCAACGCAGATATTAGCCAAAGAAATCCCCCCTCCTGCTTCACGAGAAGACTGGTTCTGTCCGAGCGCGAACGCCTGCGGCAACCATCAGGACGATGGCGGGCACAATAAGCACGCTGGCCGATAGCAATGCCCCCTTGAATCCGGCCACATTCAACGCACCTCCACCGATAATCACACCCAGCCCGATCGCGCTATTCAGTACAGCGGTATGGATTGCCGTGGCCGGTACCGTGTGATCACCGGCAATCCTCAAGACCCAGGTCTGCAGGCCAGTAAACAAAGCGGAAATGGCCACCCCCCAGATCACCAGCAAGATAACCACCGGCGCGATGCCCAGAAGAGGACCGTAAATGCCCAGGGTCACCAAGGCCAATGCCATCGCAATCAACGCTATCAGAATGAAAGCGCTCAAGTAGCGATCAATAAAAAGCGCACTAAGCAGATTGCCGAGGAAACCTGCGGCCCCGAAGGCGAACAGCAAGACAGCAATCAAGTACGCCGTAATCCCAGGTACCTGGCCAATAAACGGTTCGACGAAAGTGTAGGCACCAAAATGCGCAGCCGCTGTCAGGCCGGTAATGACGTAAGTGATCAATAGATCCTTACGCCGCAGCACCGCTGCGAACCCGACCCCCCTGGCAAGCGAATGAATCTGCATGCGGGGAAGCACCAGTGCTATCGCACCGGCGCTGGCAACACACATCAAGGCCAGGCACACAAAGGCCGTGCGCCAGCCATCGTATTGGCCCACCAGATTGATCAACGGAACGCCCATGACCGTGGCGATCGTTATGCCGCCCAACACGATCGAGGTGGCTAGCCCCATGCGATGCAGCGGCACAATATGCGCGGCAGTGGCAGCCACGATTGCCCAGAACACACCATGGGCCAATGCGCCGACGGCGCGGGCGCCGAGCAACGTCGAAAATTCGGGGGATAACGCCGCCAGGCCGTTGGATACGGCCAGTATCAGCATCAGCGCGATCAGCAGCGTCTTGCGCGGAATCCAGCGGTTCAGCCAGTTGGATAACAAGCCGCTGGCAGCGCCGATCCATGCGTACAACGTCACCGTCAGCCCGACGGTAGACGGGGGTTGACCCAGGTCGGATGATATCTGCGACAACAAACCAATGGGGGCGAACTCGGACGTCACCATCGTGAACGAGGCCATACACAGCACACTGACTGCACACCCTATCCGCAAGGCTGAGCTGACCATCGGTAATGTCCATCCCTGTTCACTGCTGAGTCATGGTGAAGCCACTCGCGTTGCCGGCGCTGCGCGGGTGGGTTCGACACCTTCTACGTTAGATATCCACGGACACATCATACTCGGCGAGCCGAAGGCCGAAACATCGTCCAGATACGTTGAAGGTTAACCGACTGGCGACAGCGTTCGCGAGCGTCGCCAAACCGCCTGCTTGCCTGTGCTTCTCAAGCCAAAGCCGGGTTTATCTCCAGTGAGGGACGCACTCCAATCAGGTTCGTCTTCCAATCATTATGCCGGGTCACAAAACCCCAGGGCATGTGAACTTCAATGCACGCCCGCCTTATCAGTTACGACGTGCGCTGCATGACAACCGGCGTTGCAGTAGAAAGACAGCACTCAAGTTAGGCGAACTCGGAAGTCGTCACTTTCAACTTGGGGCTGGCGGCACCGCAGGACGGGCCTTCGGAATTTTCCTGCAAGATGTCGCGCGCTTGATGAACTGGCGCGCTGTGACTGACGCGGATAGCCTCCCCCAGTCGCTGCAAAATCAGCGACCGGGTTTAGCAGCTCGGTTAATATCAAGGCCGGCAAAGCCACCCTCCGTTCCAACGATGCTTCTCGCGTCGGCTGGTTCGCGTTATGGCGGCTGTGCGTGGGGCACTTTCGGGTGCGCCGGGTTCCTTGATTCCTGGTCTGCTAACCCGCGCTCAGTCGCCACCCTTTTCGTTTAGCAGCGATGTCTGGCGACTCCATCAATCAAGGAGTTTCAGCCATGAAAAAAATCACCCCCAATCCCCCTTCAGCCACCCTCTTCACCCTCGCCCAGGACCTCTCCCCCGAAACCCTGCTGATCCAGGCCAGCGAAACCCTCGCCTCACTCAACGCCATGACCACCGACCTGGCCTTCGAACTCGAAGGCGCCAACCGTCACAAGCTACTGGGCGCCCAACAATTGATCGTGCTGGGTGAACTGTTGGTCGAGCGAGCGCTGGTACTCACCCAAGACGCGCAAACATTCCAGTAACCAAAAAGGCCGAGGCGCATTCCGCGTCTCGGCCTTTTGATGGCATCGAAGTATTTCTTGTCGAGCAGGTCGTTGACGTTCTGCGAGGCCGACCGTGTCGAGTGCTTCAAGCCCCCGCAAACGGGTTTCCAATCTTAATCATTATCAACACTCAAACCAGCAAGTTAGCCAACTAACTATTTTAAAACATCCGCCTGAATAGCTAATCATCCGCGCCGATATTGCTTTAACGATAAACCCGTCGATTATTTTTATTTCACATATATTTTACATTCCCCCACATATGCTAATGTCATTAAGACATCAACGCTGTTCCAACCAGAATCAAGGGGTGTGTATGGCAGGTGTAATGGCATCCGTTAACAGCCGTACACAACTGGTCGGCCAGAACAGGCTGGAATTACTGCTATTCCGCTTCAACGACCAACAGCTGTACGGAATCAACGTCTTTAAAGTTCGGGAAGTTATCCGCTGCCCCAAGTTATCTCTACTACCAAAGTCTAATAACAACATTTGTGGCGTTGCCAATATACGCGGCGCTTGCATTCCCATTCTAGACCTCGCGATGGCAACGGGGCTGCCCGGGATCACGGATAAAGAAAGCGCCTTTATTATACTTACGGAGTACAACAACCGCGTTCAGGGTTTTCTGGTGTATGCGGTTGAACACATCGTCAATTTGAACTGGGAAGACATTCATCCGCCCCCCAAGGGCAGCGGCGACAACAATTACCTGACGGCCGTTACCCGTGCCGATGATCGTCTGGTCGAAATCATCGATGTAGAAAAGGTGCTGACGGAAATCTCGCCCTCGTCCGAGGAAATATCCGTCGGCGTGGTGGATGAAGCCGTCACCCAACAGGCCAGGCATCTGCGTGTGCTGACCGTGGACGACTCGATGGTGGCGCGTAAACAGGTGACCCGCTGCCTGGAGACGGTAGGCGTCGAGGTGGTCGCCTTGAACGATGGGCGCCAGGCGCTGGATTACCTTCGGGCCATGCTCGACGAGGGGCGCAACCCGCACGAGGAGTTCCTGATGATGATTTCAGACATCGAAATGCCGGAAATGGACGGTTATACCCTGACCGCCGAAATCCGCGGCGACCCGCGCATGGCCAAGTTGCATATCGTGCTGCACACCTCCCTGTCGGGCGGTTTCAACCAGGCCATGGTCAAGAAAGTCGGGGCCGATGACTTCCTGGCGAAGTTTCGCCCGGATGACCTGGCAGGCCGCGTAGTCGCGCGTATCAAGGCCGCGAGCCCGATCTGAAAGGCAAGACAACACTGCTCAAGCCAGGGAGGCTGATGAGACACGTATAAGAAGAACATCAACAGAGGGCATACCATGTTGAAGTGCAATGAACTCAATCTGCAGGCGCCTGACGGCGAGGCAAAGCCCTTCTGGCGGGACGGTGCACCCTCAGAGGGGCCGTGCGCCCTGGGCTGCGGCACCCAGCCTGCCACCCAGGCCCCGACAGCTGCGCCAGCCGTTCCCGTCGTCCCCAGATCCATGCAAGACGAGTTGGTCGCCGCACAGGAAATCTGTAGCCGCGCCAAGACCGCCGTTGTCGAAATGTTCGGCCATGCCCGCATGGGCCGGGCCCTGGAGCTTGAAGACGTCAGTGCACTGGTGGACGACATTTCGAGCTCGATCGCCCGCCATCCCAACGCCTTTATCAGCCTGGCACGCCTTAAAAGCATCGACGACTACACCTACATGCATTCGGTCGCCGTGTGTGCGTTGATGATTGCCCTGGGCAATCAATTGGGCCTGTCCTCCGCACTGATTCGTCGGGTCGGGATGGCCGGGTTGCTGCACGACATCGGCAAAATGGCCATACCAGGTGCCATCCTCAACAAGCCTGGCCGGTTGAGCAGTGACGAATTGCAGTTGGTGCGCACCCATCCACTGGAGGGGGAGAAAACCCTGCTGGCGGCCTCGCAGATGTGCGAAATGGTCGTGGATGTGTGCCTGCATCACCACGAAAAGTTCGACGGTACCGGCTACCCCCATCAATTGGCGGGTGACCAGATAAGCCTGATGGCCCGGATGGCTGCGGTATGCGATGTCTACGATGCAATCACCTCGGACCGTTCCTACAACCAGGGCTGGGACCCCGCCGTCGCCATCCAGCAAATGTCCACATGGGACGGACACTTTGATGACGAGGTATTTCGTGCGTTTTTGAAGTCCGTGGGTATTTACCCGATCGGTTCTATCGTTCAATTGAAAAGTGGCAGTATCGGCGTAGTCATAGAACAACATCCTGATTCTTTATTGACGCCAAAAATAAAAGTGTTTTTCCTGCCCGTTCTGAATATCTATGTAACGCCGAAAATAATAGACCTGAGTGATCCCGCACAACCCGACCGGATTGTCGCGAGGGTGCCGCACCAGCGTTACGGTTTTAAAAACACCGACCGTTTATGGCTCGATGAAGAGACGCCCAAAGAGCACTAAGCAACACCCAGCGCTGTACCGCATGTATATGCCTAAGCAGCCAATGATAAAACACTATGCCTTGTGCAAAGAAAGTACCGGAATGTCGACATTCGATGATGTTGGCGACTATTAGCCTGGGCAGGAAATATCATGAAATTCAACTCATTGCAGACTCGAATTTGCTTCACCGCCGGACTCTGCCTGTTTATCTCATGTGCGAGTTTGGTGTCATATGGTTTGTACTCCTCGAACGCCAATCAGGCCTATGTAGGCACGGAAGTTTCAACCCTGATTGAAAGCGCCACCATCCGCGAAGTGCAAAACCTGGCTGAGTCGCGTGCCAATGCCATCCAGGCAAAACTGCAGAACGCCTTGGACTCGGCACGCACAATGGCCAATACCCTGGGAGCAAGTAAAAGTGCCCAGAGCCCGCTGAGCCTGGGCCGCGAGCAGATCAATACGATGCTGCTCAGCGTGCTCAAGGACAACCCCGACTTCAACGGCACGTATTCATGCTGGGAGCCGGACGCGCTGGACGGCCAGGACCAAGCCTTTCGTATCAATGAAGGCGGTAACAACCCGTTGACGGGCCGTTTCACACCTTACTGGACACGCAGTTCAGACGGCCATATCGCCGTGCAACCGCTGGTTGAGTACGATTCCGATGCCCGCCACCCCAATGGTGTGCTGAAGGGCGGCTGGTATTCCGGCCCGCGGGACACCCAGAAAGAAAGCGTGCTGGACCCACTTCCCTACGTGGTGCAAGGCAAAAATGTGTGGTTGACCACGCTGTCGGTACCTATCACCGCCAATGGCAAGTTCTACGGCGTGGTCGGTGCAGACTTCGACATTTCGTTTATCCAGAAACTCAGCGAGCAAATGTCCGCCGACCTGTATGGCGGCAAAGGCTCCGTGTCGATCCTGAGCAATCAAGGGTTGGTGGTGGCCGACAGTAAACGCCCGGAACTCATTGGCCAGTCATTGAAAGCGTTGTTGCCCGGCTCTTGGGAGAACGTGTTGAGCAATGTACAGAAGGGTCAGGGAGACAGCCGGTTCAACCCGGATTCCCAGGAAATCGAAGTGCAGATGCCGATCAACCTGGGCCGCACCGGCAAGCCCTGGGCGATCGTGATCCATCTGCCCAAGGCGGTGGTCATGAGCCAGGCCATTGCCCTGGAGCAGGAACTGCAGTCACGCGGCGTCAAGAGCAGCATCTGGCAGGTCTCGGTCGGCGTGGGTATCTCCTTGCTGGCATTGCTGGCGCTGTGGTTCGCCACGGCGAAAATCGTCGGTCCGATTCGTGAAGCCGCCGCCCTGGCCGCCAACATCAGCCTGGGTGATTTCTCGCGTCGGCTGGTGCAAAAATCTGAAGATGAAGTGGGCCAGTTGTCCTTTGCCTTGAACGATATGTCGGAAAGCCTGCAACGCCAGGTGCGCGTGGCCGAGCGAATTTCCGAAGGGGACCTGGATCTGGAAGTGCGCCTGTCCTCGCCCAATGACACCCTGGGCAAGTCGTTGGAAAAAATGGTCGGCAACCTGAACACCTTGATTTCCCAGGTGCAGGCCAGCGCCACGCAAATCACCGGCAGTTCCGCGCAGGTCACCGAGTTGAGCCAGTCGCTGTCCGACGGCGCGTCCAATTCTGCCTCGTCCATCACTGAAATCAGTGCGGTGATGACCCAGATGGCAGCGCAAACCACCGACAACGCCGCCAATGCGAAAAAGGCCGACGAGCAATCCCAGGCTTCCCGCGCCGACGCCGGGGAAAGTGACAAGTTGATGAGTGAATTGATCGCCGCCATGGCGGAGATCGACAACTCGGGCAAAGACATCACGGCCATTATCACCACCATCGACAACATCGCCGCTCAAACCAATCTGCTGGCGCTGAACGCGGCCATCGAGGCCGCCCGTGCCGGCGAACTGGGCCGTGGCTTTGCAGTGGTCGCCGATGAGGTCAGGAGCCTCGCCGCCCGCAGCGCCGAAGCCGCCCAGCAAACCGCCGCGCTGATTGCAGATTCCTCGACCAAGACCCAGCGCGGCATGATCATCGCCGGCCGCACAGCCGACTCGTTGAGAAATATCGTTACTGGCACCAGCACGGTGTCCAGCCTGGTGTCGTTGATCTACCAAGCCTCCAGTGAACAGGCTTCCGGCCTGCAGCAGGCGAGCATCGGCCTGGAGCAGATCGACGAAGTCACCCAGCAGAATCAGGTCAACTCCCAACAATGCGCGGTGGCGGCCAAGAACCTGTCGGAACGGGCCAGTTCCATGCAACAGGGCCTGAGCCGCTTCAAAGTCAAAGCCTCGTAATGCCTCACGCGAAGCCAGGGGGAACATCAACCTCCTGGCCCAGCGATATAAACCCACTCCCATTCATGAAATATTAAGAATCGCCTCCCTATACTCACCGATTGCGAGCCGTTCCCCCGAACGGCCTTCTGCCTCGGTAGCCAGACTCCATGACGCGCCCCGCTCCCCTGCTGCTCCTGCTTGCTGCTCTGTTGTTCTTCTTTGCCCTGGGTAACCACGAACTGCAAGGCTCCACCGAGGCCCGTGTCGCGGGGATCGCCATGGCCATGCACCTGGACAATGACTGGGTCGTGCCGCAACTGTTTCGTGAACCCTTCCTGGAAAAACCGCCCCTGAGCCTGTGGCTGGACGCCGGAGCGATTCGCCTGTTCGGCGGCACGCCTGGGGCGGTCCGCCTGGCCTCGGCATTTGCCGGTCTGTTCAGCGTGATGCTGTTCTATGGAATGCTGCGCAGGTTCGGGCGCCCGAAAACATTGGCCTTCAGTGCGGCGCTGATCCTGGCGACCATGGCCAGCTACTGGAGCAATGTGCGTGGCGTGGGGGAAGACTCACTGCTCAGCCTCGGCGTGACCACCGCGCTGCTGGCGTTCTACCAGGCGATGCGGCCTGAGTCCGAGCGCCAAGGCTCGACGACCTGGGCCTGGGCGCTGTTTACCGCCGGCATGGTGATCGCCACCTTGAGCAAAGGCGTACTGGGCCTGGCGATGCCGGGCATCGTGATTTTCGTGTACCTGGCCAGCACCAGCCTGATGGACAAGCGCCTGCGCCTCGCCGACTGGCTCAAGCCGGCGCTGTTCACCCTGTTGGCATTGGTGCCGCTGATGATCTGGTTGTGCTTCCTGTTCCAGCGCGGCGGGATGCAGGCCGTGGGCGAAGTACTGTGGACCAACAGCGTCGGGCGCTTCAGCGGCTCGTTCGTAGAGGCCGGGCATTACGAGCCGTTCTACTACTACATCGCCAAGCTGCCCGAGGCCTTCCTGCCGTGGAACATCCTGGTGTACCTGGGCCTGTGGCACTTCCGGAAAAGCCTGGTGCGTAACCGCTACCGCCTGTTTTTCAGCGTATGGCTGGTGGCGCAATTCACCCTGCTGACGCTGGCCTCAAGCAAGCGCACGGTTTACTTGATGGCCCTGACACCGGCCGCCGCCGTACTGGCCGCCGAATACGCCCGGGTGTTGCTGGAATGGCTCAAGGACCACAAGCCGGCGCTGTACCGCTACCACCGGCATGTGATCGGCGGCGTCTTCAGCCTGCTCATCGCCTGCTATCTGGTGACCGCATTCTGGTTCGCGCCAAAAGCTGACGCGCGCCAGTCATTCGTACCGGTGATCAGTCAGGTCCAGGCACTGCAGGCGCAAGGCAAGGAAGTCGCGCTGTTCCAGCCCAACGAGCGGATCGCGGGGGCCGGCGTGTTCTATATGAAGAGTTACCTGAGGATCCTGCAGACGGAACCCGAACTGCACAGCTACCTTGCGGCCCAGCCCGGCAACGTTGCGCTGCTGGACCATACCAACGACTTGACCACCAAGGTCACGGTGATCAAGGAGATGGCCATCAACCGCCAGCCCTACTACTTCATCGAGCAGTAAGGCCAGCGCGGGGCATCAGTGCTTGGTGACCTTGTCCAGGTAACCCATGGCGAACGCCGAGATCACGAAGGTCATGTGAATGATCACGTACCACATCAGGTGTTGCGGATCGACGTTCTTGGCGTCCATGAAGATGCGCAGCAAGTGGATGGAGGAAATCGCCACGATGGAGGCCGCCACTTTCATCTTCAGCGACGAAGAGTCCATGGTGCCCAGCCAGTTGAGCTTTTCCTTGTTTTCATCGATGTCCAGCTGCGAGACAAAGTTCTCGTAGCCGGAAATCATCACCATCACCAGCAAGCCGCCGACCAGGGCCATGTCGATCAACGACAGCAGCACCAGGATCAGCTCGGACTCGGCCATCGAGAACACGCTCGGCAGCAGGTGAATCACTTCCTGGAAGAATTTCAACGCCAGCGCCAGCAACCCGAGGGACAGGCCGAAATAGATAGGCGCCAGCAGCCAGCGCGAGGCGTACATAGCATTTTCGATAAAGCGTTCCATTGGATCTCACACAGCATGGCTAGAAATGGCGGCGAGTATACCAGCCGCTATAAGACACCTGTAACCACGAGAAAACTGACCTGGGCGGCATCTGTAAGAGAATTTTTCTGCTAGTGTCGAGCCCAATAACTCGGCTCGATGACGTCGGACAGGAAAAAACTCAGATGATGGATGTGCGATCCCCTTTGGCCAGCGTTGGCCTGTGCGCCGCCTTGTTGCTGGCCGGCGGCTGTTCCCCAAGCGATGAGCAGAAACAGGCCACCCTCGAAGAGAAAACCGCGAAGTTCGAGCAGTCCCTCGACAGCATCCAGGATCCGAAACTGCGCGACGCCATTGCCGACCTCGGCGGCTCGCTGCTGCTGCTGGAACGGGCGCGGGTCAAGCTCGCCACCAAGCCCATCGAGGCCGAATACGGCGAGGACACCCTCGCGCTGCTCAAGCACTACCCCACGCCGCAAGGGCTGGTGGACACCTACATCAATGGCTTGTTCGTACTGCGCAAAGCCTCACATTCCGACTACCTGACCGATCTGCAGCCGGTCTTCCCATTCAACTTCAATGTGCCGGACCAGTTCCCCTTCCCCCACGGCCTGGAATGGCAGTCCGTCACCTTGAGCAACAACAAGGTCGTGCCGTTCCAGCCGGAATGGTCCGAAACCGATCCCGGTATCCAGTTGAGCCCCAGCAGCTCCAACCTGACCAACCCGGATGACCTGACGGTCACCTACCCGTTTATCGATGGCATCGAGACGGAAAACAAAAGCCAGCCGCAACCCGTTCGCCTCAAAGGCGCAGTGGAAGTGATCGCACCGGGCAAAGTGCTGACCTTCGACTTGTCGAAAAAGGACGTGGGCCACAAACGCACCGAAGGCAATATCACCGTCAACCTGCTGCTCCTGGAAAAGAACTACGCCGAAATCGAACTGACCAACAGCCAACCACTGGCACCTGAGGTGGGTGACGAATCGCCTAACCCCTTGCTGGTACAGGCGCGGGACAGCACCGGGCAATTCCTCACACGCTCGGGTTCGATCAACGAAAGCAGCGCACAAGTCGAGTTCTACCAGAAGCAGTTGGCCGAGATGCAAAAACAGAAGGCCTGGTCCGATGGGTTTGAAAAGCAACTGGTTGATGAGCAGAAAGCCTTCGAACACAAGCAGAGCAGCCATTACGCCAAGGTCTATTTCAATGGCCTGATCGACACCCTGCAGATCAATGTGCTGGATTTCTCCACGGCCACGGTCACCCGCAAGGACCTGGACCTGCCGGTCCTGCGCTTCGACAAGAACAGCCTGGAAAAAACCGTACAAGCCTTGCCCATGCCGGTCACCGTGTACGACGACGGCGCCGCCAGCTGGCTCAAGGACGCCTCGTTGACCGAGGAACAACTGAAGAACAGCGTCACCATCAGCCAGTCCGTCGAAGACGCCAGCGCCGCCCATATCGTGTTCGACCACCCATTCACCTTCAATGACGACTTGGTGGGCAGCGAGCGCAACAGCAGCGAATCACCGGTGACGTTCTTCACTGCCGATGAGAAAGGTGAACGCGGCGAGCCCATCGAATTGCCGACCGAGGCGTATGAATTGAACCCGGCCCGCGGCACCCTCACCTACGACCTCAACCTGTTCCCGGAAAACCCGGCGTTTGTGGTGGGTTCGATCCCACTGTTCCTGGCGACTATCGAGAAAGGCGACATCGATGCGGCCAAGCTGCCCAAGGGGTTGTCGCTCAAAGACAACGCACTGATCGTCGACCAAAAGGAGTTCCCGGCCGACAGCTGGCGCTTCTATGCCAAGGACGCCAGCGGCAACTACCTCAAGGAAATCCTCGGCGTCAGCCATCGCGCCGAGGAATACGGCACGGCCTTGTTTGACGTGCATTACTTCTACGGCCAGCCGACGGCACTGGAAAGCTACCAGCGCACCGACCTGAGTACCGTGCAATACGGCTTTGAGGTCAAGCTGGACAAACCCGAGAGCAAATAACCGCGCCTACAGCGCCAGTTGCTCATGGCTGCCATTGAGCTGCCGCAGATGGGCCTGCATGTGCAGGCACCAGATCTGCGGGTCACCCGCCAGCTCATAGCCGTGCAGGGTCAGGCTGTCGACGATCGATTGCAGCATGCTTTCTGCCACGAAGGGCCCATGAAACGGGCCCTGGGACTTGATTGTGGAAGGCTGCTCACCCGTCATTCCGGCGGCAAACAACAAGGTCCACATCCCGTTATCCCCCGCGAGCGGGCGAACGGAACATTCGATTCGGGTAACCAGGCCGAAGCACTGGCGGGTAAGGCAAAGGTTGCGCGGCATGGCGGCGACCCTCGGTAGATCGGTGTTCAGCCTCAACCTATGGCGAGGCTGTTTCTATCCAGCGACTCCTGTGGATATCCCTACGCTCAGAATAGAATAAAAACACGACAAACCAAGGCTGTAGGGACCAACGGGCGTTGGCCCCTCGGAAGGACGTCAATTTAGTGACGCAACCAGATCCAAATGTGGGAGGGGGCTTGCTCCCGATGCAGTGTGCCAGTCGACATCTACATGACTGACCTATCGCAATCGGGAGCAAGCCCCCTCCCACATGTTTGATCCGGCCTGGCCTCAGAACTCAGGTGGGCTTGGCTTCGGCCAGCGCCTGCTGCGCCAGCTCCTTCTCCGCTTCCTTCAGGTCTTCCTCGCTGATCATCTCGGCAATCGCGCGCAAGCGCTCGACCACGCGGGCATTGACCGTGCCTTCCGGGAACTGCCCCTCGGCGTCCGGCTCACCGGCATCCTCGCCCACCAGAAGGCTCAATGCCTCGTCGGCCTGCCGCACCGCATAGATGTGGAATTGCCCGGCGCGCACGGCCTGCAACACCTTCTCATCCAGCATCAACGTGGCCACGTTGGCCTGGGGAATGATCGCCCCTTGCTCGCCGGTCAGACCGCGGGCTTCGCACAGGCGGAAGAAGCCTTCGATCTTCTCGTTGACCCCGCCCACGGCCTGCACTTCACCAAACTGGTTGATCGAACCGGTGATCGCAAAGCACTGCTTGAGCGGCGTCTTCGACAAGGCCGAGATCAACGTGCAGGCCTCGCCCAGGGACGCGCTGTCACCGTCCACGTAACCGTAGGACTGTTCCAGCGCGATACTCGCCGAGATCGCCAGCGGAAATTCCTGGGCATAGCGGCTGCCCAGGTAACCGGTGAGAATCATCACGCCTTTGGAGTGAATCGGCTGCCCGAGGTTAACTTCACGCTCGATGTCGACGATTCCGCTGCCGCCCGGGTACACCGTGGCGGAAATCCGCGCCGGCACACCGAACGCCGAGTCACCGACCTCCAGCACGGTCAGCCCGTTGCACTTGCCGACCGCCGCGCCGGCGGTGTCGATCAGGATCACCCCGGCGAGCATATCGTCGAGAATCCGCGCCGACACACGCCCGGTGCGCGTGGCCTTGGCCTTCAGCGCACGCTCGATATGGCCGGCATCGGTCATCTCATCGCCCGCCAGGTGCCGGATAAAGTCCGCTTCGCTGACCAGCTGGAACAAATCCCCAATACGCGCCGACAAACGGCCCTGGTGCTCCGCCAGCCGTGCGCTGTAGGTGGCCAGCCGCGCCACCGCGTCCGAAGTCAGCGGCGCCATGCCTTCTTCCGAAGTGCGGGTCTTGAGCAACTGGGCGAACTGCTCCAGGCTCTCGTCCACCATCGGAATATCTTCGTCGAAATCCACCAGCACCCGGAACATCTCCTGGAAGTCCGGATCGGCGTCCTGCAGCGCGTAATACAACTGGCGCGAACCGATGATGATGACCTTGACCTGCAATGGGATCATCTGCGGGTTAAGGGTCACGGTGGCCAGGCGGCCCAGTTCGCCCAGGGGCGATTCCATCTTCAGCTTGCGCGACTGCAAGGAACGCTTGAGGGCGTCCCACACAAACGGCTCGCTGAGCATCTTCTCGGCTTCAAGAATCAGGAACCCGCCGTTGGCACGGTGCAAAGCGCCCGGGCGCAACTGGCGATAGGTGGTGTACAGCGCGCCCTGGTCGGTGCTGTATTCGATACGGCCGAACAGGTTGTCGTAGGTCGGGTGCGGTTCAAACACCACCGGCGCGCCACCGTTGACCGGATGGCCCACCACCAGGCTCGGGCAGTATTGCTCTTCGAGCAGCTTGCGGGCCTGGGCGTCGGTCTTGGCGTCGTCCACCAGTTGCTCGACCACGGTTTTCAGCAGGTACACCTGCATGGCCTGCAGGTAACCGCAGACACCGGCGTTCTCCGCGTACTTTTCCGACAGCGGTGCGAGCAAAGGCTGCAAGGCCAGGGTGATGGTTTCTTCGTTGAACTGACGCAGTTGGTTATTGGACTCGCGCTTCCACTGGGGCAGGCTGGCCAACTCCTCGTTGAGGCGTTCTTCCAGCTCGGAAATATCCGTGTGGAAACGCTCGCGATCCACTTCCGGCAGCTGGGAGAACTCGGCCTCATCCAGGGCCTTGCCGTCGAGCATCGGGGTGAAGGCGATGTTGGAACTGTCGCGGTACAGCGCCACGTCCTTTTCCAGGGCCAGGCGCTCGATCACGTCCAGGGCCTTGTCATAGCGCTGGTTGAAAGCGCGGTCGATGGCACTCTTGCGCTGTTGATAAGTCGGGTGTTCGAACACCGCCGGGAAGGTCGCGACGAGGTTGTCGACCAGGCCATTGATATCGGCAATGAACGCCGCCGCACCGCCGCCTGGCAATTCCAGGGCGCGGGGTTCGCGAGGCTCGTCAAAATTATTCACATAGACCCAGTCCGCCGGGGTCTGCAGGCGCTTGCCCTCGGCTTTCAGGTAGCGTTTGACGAACGAAAAGCGGCCGGTACCCGGCTCGCCCATGACAAATACGTTGTAGCCGGGGCGCGGCATGGCCACGCCGAACTGCAACGCTTCAACCGCACGTTCCTGGCCAAGCACACCGCGAAAGGGCTCCAAATCATTGGTGGTCGAGAAGCTGAACTGTTCAGCGGAGAAAGGGCGAGTCAGCGCTTCGGGCGCTAGACGCAAGCTGGCAGCAACAGGATCAGGCATCGGGCTTCCTTACATCAGGCGGGGCAGATGACGGCATTCTGGCTCCCTGTTGCGCGCTCTGGCAAGGCGCGCCGTTGGGAAACCCTGGACACGGGAGGCGCCCTGCAAAAAAAATCGCGACATTGCTGATTGTTTTATAAAAACACACGGAACCCTTGGAACGTGCCTAAACTCCAAACTGCGCGGGTTGGACTAATAACCGATCCCGAGGGCGCTATGAAGTGCCTGAACCCTTGTCCATTGGTTTGCACACAAAGAGAACAAAGCTATGAAACGGATCCTTCTCGGTACTCTCTTCACCGTCGTCTCCCTCAATGCAATGGCTGAAGCACCAGGTGGCCCGAACTGCGGTTGGGGCAACATGTTGTTCGAAGGCCAGCGCGGTACTCCAGCTCACTTCCTGGCTTCCACCACCAACGGTACTTCGGGTAACGCCACCTTCGGCATGACCTCGGGCACCAACGGTTGCAGCACCAACAGCGCGCTGACCTACGGCGGCAAGTCCTGGATTGCCATGAATGGCATGATGAACGAGCTGTCCGAAGACATGGCCAAGGGTAATGGCGAAGCACTGACCACCTACGCCGTGGTACTGGGCGTTGCTCCGGAAGATCGCGAGCACTTCGCTGCCGTGGCTCACGAACACTTCCAGCAAATCTTCAGCAAGGCCGATGTGACCGCTGAAGACGTGCACAACAACACCCTGGCTGTACTGAAAGGCGATGCCCGTCTGGCGAAATACGCTACCCAGGCTTAAGCTCGTCCTGCCCGCGCCTACCCAGGCGCGGGTTTTATTTTTGGACCCGCCTCTCCTTGGGTCTCTCTAATTTCCGACTTAAGTTGCCCCTATGCTCAAACGCTTTGCCTGGATGGCACTCTTTGCCTGCGCCCCGCTGTACGCGGCACCGCATCTTGATGATCAACGTTTGCAGCAATTGGCCAATGATCCGTTCTGGCTTTCTCTGGGCCATTACGAAGCCGGCAAAATCAGTGGCTGGCGCAGCTATGTCAGTGAAAAGAAATTCTTCCTCGCCGCCGATGGCGCCCACCACCCGGATGCAGAACTCAAGGCCACCGTTGAAGCGCTTTACGCTCCGGCCAGCCTGGGTGAAAAACACGCTCAATGCGTTTACCCCGCACGTACCCGCTGGCTCAAGGATCAGTTGCACCTCACTGACCTGCCCGCCGTGGACTGCAAGGAATTCAAGCAATGGTTCAAGGACGTCGCGCCCCATAGCGCGGTGATGATCTTCCCGGCGGCCTACCTCAACAGTCCGTCGTCGATGTTCGGCCATACCCTGTTGCGTATCGACCAGGCCGACGTGCAGAGCAACAAGACTGCGCTGCTCAGCTACGCGATCAACTTCGGCGCCTACATCGAAGGCTCGGACAACAGCATCCTCTACGCATGGAAAGGCCTGATGGGCGGCTACCCCGGCCTGTTCGCCCTGGTGCCCTACCAGGAAAAACTCTCCGAATACCGCAGCCTCGAAAACCGCGACCTGTGGGAATACCGCCTCAACCTCACCCAGGTCGAGACCGAGCGCATGGTCGAGCACGTGTGGGAGCTCAAGCAGATTCAGTTCGACTACTTCTTCTTCGATGAAAACTGCTCCTATCGCCTGTTGGAACTGCTGCAAGTGGCGCGCCCCGGCCTGCGCCTGACCGAGCAATTCCCGCTTACCGCGATCCCCACCGA
This sequence comes from Pseudomonas sp. JV449, assembly GCF_032424295.1. Lineage (NCBI taxonomy): Bacteria > Pseudomonadati > Pseudomonadota > Gammaproteobacteria > Pseudomonadales > Pseudomonadaceae > Pseudomonas > Pseudomonas sp. JV449. The sequence continues at coordinate 106,718 of NZ_VYKD01000031.1, forward strand.
CACGGTCAAGGCCGTGAAGGATGCGGGACTGGTGGAAAAGATCGACTACCGCCCCTCCCGCGAGCGCGAGTTGCTGGAGCGTGCCAAGCCGCTGAACAGCGACGAGCAACAATGGGTACTGAAGGTCAGCGACGACCAGCAACAACTGCAGGAACCGGCCTTTAAAGCGTTGCCTCGCGACCGCCAGGCCCTGATCATCGACGCCGCCTACCGCCTGGGCCGCTACCGTGCCAATGGCCTCGAGCGCGACACCGCGCGCTCCCAACGCAGCTTCGAACTGCTGCGCGCGATCAACCAGAACCCCGCGCCCGACCTGACGATCACGCCCCCCGGCCTGCCCGAAAACGGCCATGAGTCCCGCACCTGGCAAGCCGGCATCGGCACCCGTGGCGACAAGGCCTTCGGCGAATACGGCCTGCGCATGGCCTACCACGACCTCAACGACAACGCCGAAGGCTTCCCCCTCGGCGCCCAGATCGAAATCCTGCAAATGAAACTGCGCCAGTACGAAGGCAACCACTGGCAACTGCAGCAACTGGACCTGGCCACCATCCGCTCCCTGACCCCGCGCAACGCCTTGCTGCAGCCGTGGTCCTGGCAAGTCACCGGTGGCCTGGAGCGGGTGCCCGGTAAACACGACGACGACACCCTGGTCGCCCACGTCAACGGCGGCGCCGGCGGCACCTGGCAACTGCGCGACGACATGCTCGGCTTCGCCCTCGGCACCGTGCGTGTGGAACACAACAACGACTTCAACGAAGCCATCTCCCCCGCTGCCGGGTTCAATACCGGCGTGCTGTGGAAAAACCCCCTGGGCAACTTGAGCCTGGAGGCTAAAGGAGACTTCTTCACCAATGGCGAGGTACGTCGCAGCCTCAGCCTGAACCAGCAGTGGGAACTGTCCCGCAACCTCGGCCTGCGCCTGAGTGCACAGCGCGAGTACAGCCACTTGTCGACGCCGGTGAATGAAGTGATGCTTGAGGTGAAGTGGTATCACTACTGACTAACACCTTTTGTCAGCATTGCCCGCACAATCAGGAGTTCACTCGACATGGCCGTTACCTGCACCACCCTTGAAGAAGTTCGAAACAACATCGACCGCCTCGACCAGCAAATCGTCACCCTGCTGGCCGAACGCGGCCGCTACGTCTCCCAGGCGGCACGCTTCAAAAAAGATACCGATGGCGTCAAGGCCCCGCAGCGGGTCGAGCAGGTGATCGCCAAGGTGCGGGATCTGGCGCAGACCGTGGGTGCCAACCCCGAGGTGACCGAGCAGGTCTATCGCGCAATGATCGCGGCGTTTATCCAGCAGGAATTGGCGGAACATTCAGTCCTGACGAAAGCAGGAAAGCCACAAACCTAATTCATAAAACTGACCTGCTCAGAATTTTCAAACTTTTGCCTGCAAGTACAAATTACTATTCGGCTTCCAACCTATTGATAAATAGGCAGGAAATTTCCGACAATTTTTTAGCTTTTTTCAGTCGAAACAAACTGTCTCTCACTCCATTTTCTTTGTGAGGATTTGTGTCTAGTATCGAATGGCAGTCAATTTGCCATCACATCTATACACGGATTCGAATAGGGTAAGAGGCTTATATGGAATTTTTTGAAAAGCTCACCAATCTGGCAGCAAAAGTTCGGTTGCAAGGCCCCGCCATCCAAACAGAAGAAGCAACAAAAAACGCTTTCGTAATGCCTTTTATCAACACGGTTTTGGGTTACGACGTGTTTGATCCACAGGAGGTAACGCCTGAGTTTGTCTGCGACATAGGGACAAAAAAAGGCGAAAAAATCGACTACGCGATTATGAAAAACGGAGAGGTTCAAATACTCATCGAATGCAAAAAAATCGGCGAGTCATTGAGCATTAATCACGCATCACAGCTGTTTCGATACTTTCACGTCACAAGCGCAAGAATCTCAATTCTCACGAACGGCCAGGTCTACAGGTTTTTCACCGACCTGGATGCACCTAATAAAATGGACGAAAAACCATTTTTAGAATTAGATTTGCTGGACATTGATGAGTACTCCGTACCGGAGCTGATAAAGCTTACAAAGTCGGCCTTTGATGTCGACTCAATCATCAATGCTGCGGGGGAGTTGAAATACGTCAGCCAGCTAAAGAAGCTTATTGGCGCCCAAGTCAGTAAACCTGAAGACGACTTCGTGAAATTTTTCGCATCCCGCGTTTACGAGGGAGCAATCACGCAGAAAGTCCGTGAGCAATTTTTCGAACTGACACGAAAAGCGTTAGCTCAGTTTCTGAATGACCAAATCAATGACCGGCTCAAGTCAGCTATGAGCGGCGCCATTCAGCCGACGGTAGCGTCACTGACGATGGCGAACAGCACAAATGTCGACATTCAGGATCGAGACGAGTCAGAAGATAAAATCCTGACAACGCTTGAAGAGCTTGAGGGCTATCACATCGTTCGGGCTGTCGTCCGCTCCGTTGTCGATGCCAAAAGAATCGTTCAACGAGACACCCAAAGTTATTTTGGCATCCTGCTGGACGACAACAATCGTAAACCGATTTGTCGCCTTCACTTCAACAGAAGTCAGAAATACCTCGGAATATTCGACGAGGAGAAAAATGAGACTCGGCATGCTATCTCATCCATTGATGAGATTTATGAGTACGCCGATCAGTTGAAAAGGACCGTGGGCTATTACGCCTGAAGGCCAGATTAGATCGAGCAACACTTATTCAATACGAGTGAAATCTGTGGCGAGCGGGCTTGTCCCGCGTTGGGGTGCGAAGCGCCCCTGATGAAGACAAATGTGTGTATCAGACACTCCTCTGCGCCTGGTTTTGGGGCTGCTGCGCAGCCCAACGCGGGACAAGCCCGCTCACCACAAGAATGCGCTTGCCTGAAATTATTTATGCAAGACTCAAGACTTTAGTGTGAAATTTTAACTCTTTAAAATCAGTGAGTTATTTTAAGTTTGATAAGAGCTTGCTTCCGCTGGGCTGCGCAGCAGCCACCGAACCAAGCGAAGCGTTCCTACCGAAAAAATATCCACCGTCAGCATTGGGGCAGCTTTGCGGTCCTACGGAAGCCAGCGCCCTCGCCACAGTTTCAGTGCCCACCGCTCGATCTCATCGTGCTCCACACCTTTCTCACACCCCTTTCACGCCTCCCCGACAAATCCCTATCTAGACTTCCCCTATCAGCCGTGAAACGGCCAGGGAGCAAGCAATGTGGCGGTATGCAGTAATGCTGTGTGCGGTGGTGTGGCTATCGGGTTGCCAGTCAACCCATCAGGAATTGCTGGCTCGGGGCTATCCGCCCGCCTTTGCCGATGGTTTTGACGATGGGTGCAGCAGCGGCCGCCAGGCGGCGGGGGTGATCACCGGGGTGTTTCGCAAAAACGTGCCGCGTTACCTGAAAGACCGGGTCTACGCCGAAGGCTGGGAGGATGGTTTTCGCCAGTGCAAGGCCATGCACGAGAACGAGGAGCTGCGCGACTACAAGGACAATCACTGGGATGACCGTGAACGCGCCTGGCAACAGGAGAAGAACCGGGATGCTGCGCGGGCCTATCGCTCGCAATAGGTCGCTTTCAGACATTCATCGAAACTAAAGCGCGGCGAACATGGCCCAAGCTCCATAGAGGGAGAACGTCATGAGCCGAGCTTTTGTAAATGAGGACAACGCCGCCGCCCAGGCAGATCAGCCGGTGGAGCGCCAGGTCAGTGAGCAGCCCAATCGCCTGACCGCGCAAGGGTTGGCGCAATTGCAGGCCAAGGTTACGCAGCTACAAGCCGCGCACAGCGCCGAGTCCGCCAAGGGCGAACAGGCCGATAAGCAGCGCCAGGCCGACCTTGAGCGGGATTTGCGCTACTTCAACCAGCGCGTGCAAAGCGCCCAGGTGGTGGCGCCCGCTACGTCTACCGACAAGGTGCAGATCGGCAACTGGGTGACGTTCGCCAATGAGCATGACGAGCAGCAGCGCATTCAATTGGTCGGGGAAGACCAGGCCGATGCCGGCGCCGGCCTGATCAACTGGGGCTCGCCCCTGGGCCGTGCCTTGCTGGGCGCCCAGGTGGGGGACGAGGTACTGTGGAAGCGCCCCGTCGGCGACCAGTTGATCGAAGTGCTGCGCATCGAGGCCGAGGCCTAGACGATGCCTTGGGCCAGCATCGCGTCGGCAACCTTGACGAAGCCCGCAATGTTCGCGCCCTTCACGTAGTTGATCCGACCGTTCTCTTCACCGTAGTGCACACAGGCATGGTGGATCGACTGCATGATGTTGTGCAGCTTGCTGTCCACTTCACCGGCGGTCCACAACAGGCGCATGGCGTTCTGCGACATCTCCAGGCCGCTTACGGCGACGCCGCCGGCATTCGATGCCTTGCCCGGCGCAAACAGGATGCCCGCCTCGATAAAGATATCCACAGCCTCAAGGGTGGTCGGCATGTTGGCGCCTTCGGCCACGCAGATGCAGCCGTTGCGCAGCAGCGTGCGGGCCGCTTCGGCGTCGAGTTCGTTCTGGGTAGCGCATGGCAGGGCAATGTCGCAGGCCAGCTCCCAAGGGGTTTTGCCGGCGCGGAACTCCAGGCCGTAACGGCCGGCCAGTTCGCTGATGCGCCCGCGCTGCACGTTTTTCAGCTCCAGCAGCGCCGACCATTGTTCCTCGGTCAAGCCGCTTTCGGCGTAGAGCGTGCCTTCGGAGTCAGACAGGGAAATCACCTTGCCGCCCAGGTCCATGACCTTGCGCGCCGCGTATTGGGCGACGTTGCCGGAGCCGGAGACCGCGACACGCTTGCCTTCCACTCGCAGGCCGTCGCGCTTGAGCATTTCTTCGGCGAAGTACACACACCCGAACCCGGTGGCTTCCGGGCGGATCAGGCTGCCGCCGTAGGTCATGCCCTTGCCGGTCAGCACCGAGGTGAATTGGTTGCTCAGGCGCTTGTACTGGCCAAACAGGAAGCCAATTTCACGGGCGCCCACGCCGATGTCGCCGGCCGGTACGTCCACGTCTGCGCCGATATGGCGGTACAGCTCGCTCATGAACGCCTGGCAGAAGCGCATGACTTCGGCATCGCTCTTGCCTTTGGGATCAAAATCCGAGCCGCCCTTGCCGCCGCCCATGGGCAGCGAAGTCAGGGAATTCTTGAAGGTCTGCTCGAAGGCGAGGAATTTCAGCACCCCCAGGTTTACCGACGGGTGGAAACGCAGGCCGCCCTTGTAGGGGCCGATGGCGCTGTTCATCTGGATACGAAAGCCGCGGTTGACCTGGACCTTGCCGTGATCATCCACCCACGACACCCGAAAGGTAATCGCACGCTCCGGCTCGCAGATGCGCTCCAGGATGCCCGAGGCCAGGTAATGGGGATTGGCTTCAAGAAACGGCCACAGGCTGCGTAGGACTTCTTCTACGGCCTGATGGAATTCCGGCTGGTCAGGGTCGCGTTTTTTCAGGCGGGCAAGGAAGGATTCGACGGATTCGATCATGAGAAGTCTCGGCAAATTGATTGTTTTTAAGTGAGATTGAGCCGGACTTTATCAATTCATGTCGCACCGCGACAGGGCAAAATGTCGCTTTTGTGAATTTAAATGGTGCATTAGATATAAATAAACCCAGGAAATAGGGATTTATCGCACTTAAAAAGTGATTACCCACCCACGGTATGCACCAACAAGGAAACAGCTATCGGGAGCAAGCCCCCTCCCACATTTGAGTTGTGAACACATTCAAAAATGTGGGAGGGGGGGTAAGCGTCCGGCAGACACACCTTGACCACACCATTCTCCCCCGTGCTCCTCAAAACCACGCTCATTTGCAAGGCTTTAGTAAGCGCTTGGTTAAGTCACCGTGGTTCGGAATTCGCGCTTAGAAAACTCAATAGATAGTGAAGTGGGACGCCTCAGACCTCGGCAGATGGTGCGGATAAGATAAAGATTCGGTCGTCTTGGATTACCAGACCCATTCTCCGCGCCTTAGCTTCGGTTATCAGCGCCCATTATCAGACTGAGGAGCTTTTTAGCAGGTCAACTCCGAGCGCGAGAACGTTCGTTCAGCTACTGCCCTTATGCTGATGAGGTTGCCAGATTTGCACGGGCCCACTCCTCAGCGGTCGTGACTTGAGTCGACTGCTGCGCGTTGAAAGTGCCTGCTTTAGGCCAGGCCACGCCTCTGCCCTGGGCGAACACAGCGCGGTACTTCTTGATGTGATGCGTTGGGTCTCTCTCCAATTCTTGGAGCAAGTACGGAACAGTCCACACGTTACGTTTGAACGGGCGACCCAGTACACGTTCGAGGAGGCTCGCAACCTCTCCGTACGTCACTGTATCTCCCGAGAGGTACACAATCTGATCGCGGAAGCGAGGTTCGAAGAAAACAATTTCCGCTGTCAACGCACCAATGTCTTCTGGAGTCGTGAGCGTCACGCTGGTCTCAAGACTGCCTAGCGCGTTCACGGTATCGTTTTCGAAGTCAACCACCTCGAATACTGGCTCGAATAGAAAGCTGGTGAACATACCCGTCGAGATGATTACCCATTCAGTTTTATCCTGGGCGCGAAGCAATTCGCGTACATCAAGCTGAGCATCGAACAGATCTTGAGGACTGCCCCGACCGATTACCTCGAAGTCGACACCAAACTGCCAAGGAAAGTAGCGCTTCACACCGGACTTGAGAGCTGCTGTAGCCAGCTTCATCGGGGTTTCCCGGCCTGCAACCATGCCTGCGCAGCCTATTACGGTATCGAACCGTGCGAACACTTCAGCCAACTGATCGATTGAATTATTCACGAGATCTGCGGCCACCATCTGGATGCCAAGATCTCGAAGCTCATCGATTTCGACCTTTTTCTCGGGCACCTGAGTGTTGATGGTCGAATCCCTGAGCAGGACGCTGATTGTGGAGCCGGGCGCGCGCTTTGCTACTCGCGCAAGATTGCGCAGAACCGGCAGCCCAAGCTCACCGGCGCCTAGAACGAGAATGGATTGGGGGGAAAGCTGGGTCACTTCGGTCATGATTTCTCCTGAGACCTGTTGCCTGTAAGATGAACAAATGCTTGCACGATTAGGCAACGTTCGTAAGAAGGCACACCTGTGATACCAGAGAATGAAATGACCGATCAGGAGGCTCTCAGCCAGGCAGAAACAATTTGCCGAACGCTTAGAGAAGACGATGATGGCGTCAGACGAGAAGTGCTTGCTCACGCAGGTAGCCGCTGGTCGTTAGGTATTCTGCATGCCCTGGGGGTTTACGGCACGATGCGCCATGCCGAAATAAAAAGGCAGATGACTGGGGTGACTCAGCGGATGTTAACCAAGACGCTACGCTCCATGGAGCGGGATGGGCTAGTGGTTCGGCGGGAGTTCGGTGAGATTCCGCCACGTGTCGAGTATGAGCTGACGCCGCTGGGTATGGGACTGTTGATCCGCATGTCACCTATCTGGACTTGGGTTGTCGAGAACGTTGAGGATTTCCGCAAGGCGCGGCGTATTTTCGACAGTCAGGATGACAAAAAACCCGCATGGCAAATACCTCCATCGACACCATTAGATTCAGACGCGTCGGACTGAATGTAGCTCATAGCGTGTTAGGAGCCCTGTGCCCATTGATGCGGTAGTAATTGGTCAATTGCACTGGCCCTCTGTGTCGGCAACCGCGTCAGTACATCCTTGAGATACGCGAACGGATCATGCCCATTCATGCGTGCCGATTGAATCAAGCTCATAATTGCCGCCGCTCGTTTACCGCTGCGCAGTGATCCGGCGAAGAGCCAATTCGAACGGCCAAGGGCCCAAGGCCGGATCGTATTTTCGACCCGATTGTTGTCGATGGGCACAGCACCATCATTGAGGTAGCGCGTCAGCGCTACCCAGCGTTTCAGGCTGTAATCCAGAGCCTTGGCTGTGGCCGAGCCCTCGGGCACAAGTTCGCGCTGAGCCAGCATCCACTCATGCAACTTCTCCGCGATAGGAATCGCCATTTCTTGACGTAATCGCCAGCGATCTTCATCGCTCATCTCTTTGGCCTTTCGTTCAACCTCGTATAGGCCGCCGATTGAGTGCAGCGCCTGTTCGGCCAGTTGGCTTTTGTTCGCCACATGCAGGTCGAAGAACTTGCGGCGAGCATGGGCCATGCAGCCGATTTCGGTGATGCCCCCTTCGAAGCCGGCCTTGTAGCCTGCGAAGCCATCGCAGACCAGCTTGCCGTTCCAAGTGCCCAGGAAGTTGCGCGCATGTTCGCCAGCACGGCTCGGGCTGAAGTCGTAGACTACCGCCTTCAGTGCCGAGAATGGTGTCGTGCAGTAGGCCCAGACATACGCTCGGTGCGTTTTCTTTTCACCCGGTGCCAGCATCTGCACGGGTGTTTCATCGGCATGGACGACTCGCTGGGCCAGCACTGCCTCGCGCAGTGCTTCCACGAGCGGTTGCAGTTGTACGCCGGTTTGACCCACCCACTGCGCCAGTGTCGAACGGGCGATGGGCAGCCCGGCGCGGCCGAAGATTTTCTCTTGGCGATACAGCGGCAGATGGTCGGCGAACTTGGCCACCATGATGTGGGCCAGCAGGCCTGCGGTCGGGACGCCTTTGTCGATGACGTGCGCCGGTACCGGCGCCTGGATTAGCGTTTCACACTGCTCGCAGGCCCACTTTCCACGGATGTGACGCTCGACGGTGAATACGCCGGGCGTGTAGTCGAGCTTTTCGCTGGCGTCTTCGCCGATGCGCTTGAGGGCGCAGCCGCACTGGCAGTGGCTGTTGTCCGGTTCGTGATGGATCAGTGTGCGAGGAAACTGCGGTGGCAGCGGTGCGCGCTTGGGTTGCTGGCGCACTTTGGCTTCGACAGGTGCCGGTTGCAGCGCCTCAAGTTCGGCTTCGATAGCGGCGATATCCGTATCGATCAAGTCGTCGAGCAGGCTGGCTTGATCCGGGCTCAACTGCTCGCTGCGCTTGGCAAACTTGAAGCGTTTGAGCAGCGCGATCTCGTGGGCCAGTTTCTCGTTGACCGACTTGTGATGAGTGATTTGCTTGTCCATTGTCTCGACGCGCTGGATCAACTGCGCCGCCAGGGCACGCAGTTGTTCAGGGTTTAATTGATCGAGATTTGGATGCAAAGTCATGCCGCCGATTTTGCCAGAGAGGGCTGATGGCGACGATAGACTGATGGGCCAATTGCGCTGGCAAGCACGCCATGGCAGATGTTAAAGCATCGAGATGATTCCGCCTGCACCGACGCGCTGCCAAGGTAAACCGAGCACCAGGGCCTGAAGTTGCTCGGCATCCAACTCAACTTCGGAGCCGTGTCGCACACCCGGCCAGAAGAAGCGTCCTTGATTCAAACGCCGGGCGGCAAGCCAAATCCCCACGCCGTCATGCACCAGCACTTTCATTCGATTGGCGCGGCGGTTGGCGAACAGATAGGCACAGTGCGGCTTCGCCGCACCGAACACCGCCACGACTCGTGCGAGCGCGGTTTCAGTGCCGGCGCGCATGTCCATGGGCTCGGTGGCGAGCCAGATGGAATCGACGCGGATCATCGCAGCAGGTCTCGTAGGAAAGCAGAACACGCCGCTGCATTTTCTGCTGGCCAACTCACCACGACTACACCTTTTGGATGCGGCACTTCGATTCGGATCGTGGCAGGAAGGGCCTGATGCATCGGCACCGGCGGCGAAGTCTTGACCGGGATGAAGGCAGTTTGCAGTGCCAGGTTTTTCTGCGCATGCACCCGAATCCATTTATGGACGAGGTTTGCATTGAGGTTGTGGGTCAAGGCGACATTGGCAATTGAAGTGTCAGGATGGGCGCACTCAGTAATGACCTGGGCCTTGAAGGACTTGGAATAGGAACGGCGTTCTTGTGGCATGGGCGTCCGCTTAAAAAGGCTAAAAATGGTGTCCACTTAAATTTAGGTGGACACCATCGCCTTAACCGATGGCATCAGGAAGATGTGTTGCTCGGACGGTTACCGCCTACGCGCACGGTAAGCATCTGGTCGACTATCAGATAGCTCATGCCATCTATCTAGCCCTTCAGCCGTGATCTGTTGATGATGGGAGATGCTTAAATGCCCCTTGCCTCAGCACGATGCAAGGGGCTAAAAAGGTGAAAGCTTCTCAGCCAAATAGGACTGAACCTAACGTGTGAGTTAGCGCGGAGACCAGCAGACTTCACCTTCCTGAATCACTCCTGGAGTCCGACCATAGCGATCTACCAGAATAGGAGTCAGCGACGAGTGCAGGATTTCCAATTCGGGAACCATCATTGCCACGTACTCTTCGAAGCTGGGGTGCTTTTTCCAATACCCCGAGTCGATCGCTCTGTGTAGTGATCGGTCAAACCAACCACGTGTGACTATCAGCAGACCTTCGACCCGATCAGCCACCTCTTTACCGTGGTTCACCTCTTCGTACCCGTTTTTTTTCATTAGCTCGCGCTCTACAAAAGTACCTGGTCGGTACTTCAGCTTTTCTTCCGCCTCCATGACGCGCTCGTGAAAATCTCGATGCAGCTTTTGATCTGACTTCAGGTCAGCGGCGAAACGATAATCACAGTAGAGACAGTGGCTAACACTATGAGAACCCTCGGGTGTGTCCACATGCTGATTGATGACCACATCGAACCATCGGCTCAATTCGTGAAAATTTCGAGCACCAAACAGTTCAGCAGCGGCTAAATCCAAACGTTTCGTGTGAGGCAATTCAGGGTTAGTGGCTTTGAATTGCCTGGCGAGATGCTTGACGCGTTGTACGTCAGCGAATGTAAGAGTGCGTTTCATTGCAGCCTCCGAGGCTGGGCCTGTCATCCACTACGAGAACCCAATACAGGGTTTGTTCAGTACGGTCACGGTAGTGCCTTGGCTTTGCGGTGGTGGATGGCAGGCACCTACCGGATGCCTTCTACAAAGACTACGCTAGACAATCTTAATTGTGCAAATCCCAGCAATCACAATTGACAGCACACCGCAGGTGGTGAGCGCATCCCAATCTGATCCAAGCAGAAACCTTCACCCGATCCAATTGGGTCAAGTGATTTAACTGCGCGCCGCATGCGAGAGATTTACGCTGGAGTCCGGCAAATAAATCATTCGCCAGACTGACTCCCAACGCCACCATTTTGCGGCTATTGTTGAGGCTCCTCACGGAAGACAAAAAAGTATGCCGACGCGCGATGTATCGTTAGCCCTCATGGAACACGGTCTTCAAGAGCCCGACCTGGAAATGTTGCGGCCGACGGAGGCCAGCTACACGTGCTTACTGTTGCAACCCTGTGGGCCGATTTTTGCCTCAGAGCAGCGCATTGGTAACTACGATGTGCCCCTCGCCAGGGCCAAGAGCTTATCGATGCTAAGGATGGCGCGTGAAAGAGGCGCGCACCTTGCCGTGACGCCTGAATACTTCATGCCGTGGGCAGCGCTGGAGGAGGCTATAGCAACTGGCATCACGCCAGCTGAAGGGGTCCTCTGGGTTTTGGGCTGCGAAAGCATCACCCAAGAGGCGCTGGTGCAATTCCAACAGAACGTTACAGACCACTGCTTAGTTATTCATGAGCCATGGCAAGGCTTGGAAATCGATCGAAATCTCTTCGATCCTGTAGTTTTGATGTTTCAGGCCACACGACCAGATGGGTCTTCTAGACTGGTCGCGCTTGTTCAATTCAAAACATTCCCTTCCAGAGACGCCCTATTTCTGGAAGAACGATGGTTACGTCGAGGAACTCAGATCTATAGGTTTCGCGGTCGTAGTGGTCGTCTTTCCGCCGCCGTGATCATCTGTTCTGATGCCTTTGCGTTAAGGGATGATTGGCTTGCTGACTTCAATGATCGCTCTACGCTGATTCATATTCAGCTCAATCCCAGTCCGCGTAACGCAGCATACCGAAACTATCGCACCACAACATTCAACACAGACCCGCGCTCGAGTAATTGCCACATCGTCTGCCTAAATTGGGCGCAGTCCATCGTTCAGTACGGTACTCCGGGAACCGCTCCCGAAGCTTGGCGGAACGTCGCTGCATCGACGTGGTACTGCTCCGCGGAGGATTGCTCATCCAATGATGAGGTTGTCATACCGAATCACAATCTGGGCCTCTACTACGCCTACATGACCGAGCGACGCCACGCTCTTGTTTTCCACTATGACGAAGCGGTGTTCGAGCTACGAGTACCGAAAGTGTTAACCATTGGCCAAGCAATCATGGCCAATCGAAACGGCCCAACTGCATTGCAGCGATACGTATGGGCAACTGCAAATCAAGAGTGGGTAGCAGGTGAGACACCTGATGCGGGGTTCGCCGCGCTTGCTGCTGGTAACCCGCCGGCACAATCAGCGCTGCAGCATGTAATTGCCACCCAAAACCCCTTGTCCATTGAGCGTGCATTGGCGTTAAGCGCCGGACAAATCACTGGTCGCCCAAATTGGTGGGCACTGAAGGATATCGACTCTTGCAAAATCGGCCCTGACGAAGTAGTACGCAGATTGACCGTCGCTCAGGACCGTGAAAGCCGAGATTTTCGTCATCAACGACTTAGTACAGCGGCTCAAATTCACCATGAAATACTGAACCGCGTTGAATGGCCTCCGCAGGTGGACGGAGTCGATGCAACGTCTATTTTGCGATGGGACGCGGCAGATCCTAATTTCAATGTGATGACATCAGATAACAAACCCACGCTCATCGCTTACCTAGGTGACTTGCCCCCACCTCACGAATTAGAAACGATCGCAGACAAACTTTATGAGCTGCTTCGCAAGGCCGGTGGCCCCCACCAAAAGCGGTTGTGCATTGCATACCGGGAGTTTGGTGAACTCAAGTTTGCGGGAATTGATGCTCTAACCCGCTTCGATGACCCAGCAGACGACAAGACCGAATTTCTCGCTGTTACTCCGCTCGATCACACGGAACCCTCATATGGTTGATTCAGCCTCGTTACGTCGCACGATCACGGAAAAACTCTCCCGGGTTCAAGACTTGGGCAACGGCATTTTTCGTGGGGAACGCATCTATCAAGGAAAAACCTTCGCCACGGCTTACATCGACCTTTCAGACAGTGTCATCCAGCGGGCAGCGAATCTTGCGAAATTTCAAGAAAGCTTGCTTGGGAGTGAATTCTTCACGGCTGATGGCGACCAGCGCTGGAACAGCTATCTGTACTTTTGGGCAGGCCCTGAATCGCAGATCAACGATCGCTTTTTGGAAGCAAAAGCACGCATCGAGGGGGATCGACATTTTGCGAGAAAGTTTGTGCTTACCGAGGAGGATCTCCTCGGTCGTTTTGATACCCTCTCGACTCAAGAACACAGCGCATTGGTATCCACAGATGCTAGCGTTCAATGGGAAGAAATTTTACGAGCGGCAGCTCTCAGCAGCTTGTTGAAGAAACGCGCGCGAACCCAACAAATCGAACTGATCGGTTCAGGGGAAGCCTTTAGTGCCGATGCAATTCCGGTAACGCGGCCGCTTCCTCAGCCACTCTCTGATCCTCTGAGCGCTGGGTTGATTCGTCGGTTTCAGGTAGGCGAATTTAGATCGGCCATCAGCGGAAAACAGTTTCAGTTTGGCGATGTGAATTTGATATTCGGACAGAACGGTGCGGGCAAAACATCGTTGCTTGAGTCCATCGAAGCCTTGTATTGCGGGCGTATCCGTCGCGATCCTGAAGCCACATTCAAAAATATCGAAGCGGATGTCGTCACTGCATCCGGTGAATTACTCACTGTTAAGAGCACCACATTGCCGGCCACCCTTAAGGCGCGCAATCTCGCCTGGTATGGACGCTCAAATCCAAATACTGGCGCACTCGCCCAGTCATTCACTCGATTCAATTTTTTGGACACCGATGCTGCATTCCGCCTCTCCGGTGAATCGACCCCAGATAAACTAAAACAAGACCTGAGTTTGTTGCTGGTAGGTGGAGAAACATCGGCACTTTGGACCGATCTCTACAAGCTGCATGATGACGCCGTGGCGAAGCGCACGAGTTTCAGCGAACGCATTCCTTCCCTGCTTAAGCAGACCGAACTGCTAGGTAACGAGGTCAAGCGATTACAGGACTCCCCTACTGAATCCTCAACCTTTGCAAAATCATTTCGTGCGAGTTTGCGTGAGCTCGGGGCTATCTGGATTCAAGAAGGTGACAATGAGCCTTTGTCTCCCTCGGACCGAACTCGCCTTGAATCGCTTTTGCGAGGGCTAAACCAAGCTATTAATCTGGCACAAACCTCGCCTGCCACAATTACTCAACTACGCCAGAGCGCGCAGGCTTTGCTCACCGCGCTCGAAAAAATTCGGGAACTGGAAGAGTCAGACCTACACAAGCGCCAGGAGCTCCGCGAGTATGAAGCTCTGATTGAGAGCTACAAGGAAGAACTCGGTGATCTAGAAATATGGTCGATCTACTGCGAGGCCGGTGCACCAGCGCTTGCCAGATCAATTGAGCAGACCAAGCGTGTGGTTTCTGATGCAAGAATCGCCCTCGCGGGAACGTCCTTGGACGACGTCCATGAGCTACCTGTTGAATATGCCGTTCGTGGGCTCTCCGAAGCTCTTCAGGTCGCCACGGACAGCCTCGCTCTCGCTGAGCAGCAGGAGAAATCAGCCTCCGAAAGCCTGTTGCAGCAGGAGCGTCTTGGTCAGTCGTTAATTTCCCTTCGTGCTGATCTACGCGGACTTGTCCAATCCATCATTGATCACACAGGCGATGCACTGCATTGCCCTGTCTGCTCTACCCCCCATTTAGATGGGGAGCTGCTTAATAAAATCGAATTGCTAACCTCTTCTGACAATTCAAGCTTCACCAATGGTCTTCATCAGGCAGCACAGGTTGCTAGAGATCGTGTCCAACGAGAGCGTGAAGTGATAGCTGCGCTCCAGGTATTGCAGCGCTTTCACGATGCAAATGGCGCACAGGATTCGACTACCGTACGCGATTTACATCAAAGCCTGCTTGTGAAACATCATGAGTTCATCGAAGCGAGTATCGAGCTGGAAAGCCTGGAATCAGCCATGCGTTCGCTCGACCAGTATGGGGCCGATCAAGCAGGTTTCTCTGGCGCAGAGGCAGCCGCAATCCAATGGTTGGGGACTAAACAGGATTATTCGAGTCTGGCAGTCATAAATACACGCATCGCAGAGATTCAGGCGAGCACAGAGGAAACGAACGAATCTGCCGTTGATGTGCGCGAAGCTTTGAAGCTTACGAATGCACAGGTGAGCGCAATTGCAGTATCAACAGGACTTTCAGCGGAAAACGCCAAGGAGCTGATTCTTTTGGTCCAACGGCAGTTGGAAAGACACCACGCTTCAACGCTTTTCTTCGAGGATGCCGCCCAATTAATTACTATTGCGGAAAATCAACCACTAGAACCGATTTTGCAGGCTGTCGAGGATGCAATTAATGCATTCGACCGTGCCCTGCATGCGGAAAATATGGAAACAGAAGCGCGCACCGAGCTAAGCGCAAAAACCTTGGAGCTTCAACAGAGCTCTGACCTTCTCAAGGCTGCAACGACCCGGAGGGACAATCTCACAATAGCCATTAACGCACTGGCGGACATCGTTGAAAACCATTCCCTTGAGAAAGCAACGCAGGAAGCTCTTGAGTCGATACGTGGACATGTCAGCGAGATATTCGCCAGGATTCATTCTCCAGCAGAGTACACGCTGGGAGACTTCAATGGAGAGCATCTCCTCATCACACGAGATGGGCATCGTACGCATTCAGCTACGCAGGTTAGTACAGGCCAGCGTGCCGCTTTAGCGCTTTCGATATTTCTAGCGTTGAACCGCAGCGCAGAAACTGCCCCGCCGGTGCTGTTGATCGATGACCCTATTGCGCACATTGATGATTTGAACGCGCTGTCATTCCTGGACTATCTGCGTGATCTTGCCGTTAGTATGCGCAAGCAGGTTTTCTTCGCGACAGCAGATGCTCGGTTGGCCGCCTTGTTTCAGCGAAAATTCGAGTTTCTGGGCAACGAGAGATTCAAAAAAATTGTTCTATCTCGATCATAAAACCTACTTGCGGAATATAATCAGATTGAAAATCGCTCGCTAGCCGTGATAGGCATAAGCCACGACACAAAATTCGCAAATTATGCTGATTAGACCCAGAGGACATTCGCCGTGCGAGGAAAATTATCTAATGATCAGCTCCCCCCAAATTCCTTACCTGCGGGAGGATTTTTTGCACAGCTAGATAAAGTTGAGACAATCCAAGACTATCCTCCCCAACAAGAGTGCGTTCGACTATTCGGAGTCTCATCTAATGATTTCGAGAACGAATCCTTTCTAGACGAGAGAGGATGCCAAACCTATGTGATTGACATTGAAGCAATGGTATTTTGGAAAGCCATTCAATTATCTTTCCGATGGGGAGATAGTTTTATTAAGCATGGAGATTTTCTAAGTGACTTAGGCTGCCTTTGGATTCATGTTGATTTCGAGCCGACAGCGCGCTCAGCGAGCAGCTACGCTTATGAAGCATTCATTGAGTCCGGACCACAATCATTAATATCCGCGCCATCAATGTTTTAAATAAAAAAATTCGTTTACCTCCTCTTGATGAAGCTCAACCCATAGCGATGAACAACCCATGGACAGTTGCATCGCTCAGCACGTTTCATGTGGGACAGGGCATGTGTTCCGTATACACTTATGCGGATCAACAGTTTTTAATAGACGCTGGTGCTGGGAAGCCTGTCACAAGGCAAGACTATCAACGCAATTACCATTCAGGTGGCAGTATTTTTCGAAATGATCTTCGGTCGATCTTAACCCAAAAAAACCTTACAGCAATTATTTCACACCTGGACTCCGATCACTGGCGCTTGCTTGAATGGGATACCGCCATTTGCAATCAAGTGGCAACGATCTTTTTTCCGATAGGTACTTCTTTTCTCGCACATAGGTCTTCCGCAATAGTTAAAAAAGTTAAAGCTCTAGACTCATGCACGGTAAGATTTGATAGCACTAATTATCTAGCATTGGCCAGGACGAAGCCTTCCTATAGTGACCAAAATGGTGAAGGAATTGTTGTGGTTGCTGCTTGCGGTGGGCTAGAAGCGCTTTTGCCAGGTGACTACGTGTATGCTCGGATGCATAGTGATCATGACATGGACTTGCGTGCTCTTGCATCTCAGCAATATTCGGCTGTAGTGGTTCCCCATCATGGAGATTTGGAGAGCGCTCGCAATGTACCATTCCCACATACGTGGGGAATGCTTCATAAGCCAATTGCCTTTTTCTCTGCTGGAACACACGCTCGGTATCGTCATCCTCGCCCTGCGTCATTAGCCGCCCATGCGGCCTTAGGATTTGATGTCGTTCAGAACCCTGCCTGTCCAGACATCATTGAGCAGCGGTTGCTATAGGTACCGTTTTAGTTCTGAATCGCAAGATCTTTCGGATCCTTCCGTGACGATGTCTGAGGTTCTAGACTATTAGCTGTTGGGAGTGAGGGAGCTAACTTTCTCCCTCAGAATTTACCCCCAAACAGCCTTCCTAAAGCAGCAAGATCACGATAGATATCAGTGAGTTAACTGTTCGCGCCTTTACTTGAGTCGCAGATTTCCATCAGTGCCCAGGACTGCGATCTCTGGCAGCGATAGATACTCCTGATCAAGGCCGCGCACCGCACACAACTCAGCGAACTTTCTCAGCTCCGGCATATCGGCAAACTCATCCATTCCCAGCGGAGCTTGGCCTTCCTTGCCGGTAATCAAGTGGTACTCGTGCCCTTCCCCCTTCAGCAGGTGAGCTTGCAGCGTTGTGTAGAGAGGGCTGAGCACCAGTTGAGGAAGGTGCTTGAGTAAGCTTCGATAGATCCGGAAGGCCTCCAGGTCGAAGTCCCCCCAAAACTCGATTACCGGATGCATGAGCAAGCGACTGAGCTCAGCTACCTCGGGGTTCCTCCGCAACTGGATCAGGGCAGCCCAACTGCCGCCCAAAAGGCCTAGGAGCTGTTTTCCATACGCCTCTCCGCTTCTGGAAAGCCCATAACCGAATGTCGCTATCAATCCACACCGCTCTGCTAACCCAGCTTCGACGGCACGTTCAAACGCCCAAGGGTTTTCAATGAGCACAACTCTCTCTGGCAATGCCGGCCCAGCAGTCACTACATAGGGGATGCGATCAGGTTGAGCGAATAGCGCGGGACAGAACTGGCGCATTGGAGCAGCCGGTAGCTTGCCGATGACTTTCGACGAACCCAGCAGATACTTGGTACTGACAACGAACGACGATTCATCTGTAGGCTGACTGAGCTCCTCTCGTAGGCGGCCGAGGCCAGCTGCAAGTCGATCAAGCATCTCAGGAGACAATCCATCTGTTGCCAGGTGCAGGGACTCAAGCAGTACTTGCGACTCTGCGTCCAGCGCACTGCACTGCAATGCCGAACGCCAAGCCAGCAATGACTCTGGCTCGGCAACAGACGGCCTGGCAGCCAAGACCTTGACTTGGCCCAGAGGCTCCCCATTTGCGGCCACGTTACCCAGCCAGCCCTGCTCTTTGAGCCTGATGAATCCACGCCGGACATCGCTATGATGAATGCCCAAGTCCTTCGCCAGCTTCTCCAACAGGCCGGTTGGTCTTAAGTACGTCCCCTTCCCTAGGCGCTTCCAAATCGCTGTCTGCAGCTCTGGTATCCGGTCATCAATGCTCACTGGCTATCCTTCGCCGCTTTTGTTGGACGAGGCACCTGTATGGCTTGAAAGGTGGCGAGACTATCTTGGCCTAAGGCATCTCTCTCACCGACCTCATTCAGGTGAGACCATGCGTGCATGTAATGCCCCTGCATCTCTCTGGCCACCACAAGAGCAGGGAATCGATTGAAATCGTTCTTGTATGCGGGATCATGGACGGTAACAATCAACTGGAATCGCCCAATCGCCTCTTCAATTCCCTTCAAGGTTTCGTCAATCAGGCTTTTAGAGGACAGGTGGGAGAAGGCGCCATCCAGGATAGTGAAGCTCGTGGATCGATCTCGCAGCCGCTGACGCTGCGCGCGCCCAATAGTTTGCCGACGGATCTCCCGTTCAGTGATGAACTCTGACAGCCGCAGGATCCAGAGGAAGGTAATCGCGATTCCCTGGCCTGAGCTCGCCATATCGCGCTCCATCTCAAGGTGGGTCTCGCTCATAGCAGGTAGAACGAGGTAGATGCGGGGATTCACGATCACTTTCTGATAGAAGTTTCTGCGGATGTCGTCGCGCAGGCTTTGTCTCAGGTGATCGCGTATAGAAGACTCTTTGGCCAGTTCATTATCCTCGTAATTCTCAACGTCCTGGATGATCGACTCGATCAGTGCCTGGATGCCGTCTGAGTCGATTACTTTGGCTTCGACCATAAACCCAGCCCGAGTAATAACCTTGGTCGACTGATCGATTTTAGGCGCGAAAATGCTGCGCAGTATCTTGAGGTTGTCAGGTAGTCTTAGCGTGAAGTTTTTAAGCCAGCTACTGAGTCCGGCACGTTCCTCTGCAAGGTGCTCATCAGCAATCCTGTTAACCTTCATGTTCTCCTCGAACGACACCTGGCTTGCCTGCAGCATCACGGTGACCAGCGAAGGATTTTCGCGAGCCTGTCTTAGCTGGGTACGGGCCACCTCGGGCAACTTGATAAAAGTGTCGCCCAGTACTTTGTCGGTAAGCCTGATGAAACTGTCCGTGTGAAGCTGAAGGGCTTTTCCAGCTTCGCTGTAGCGTTGCCGCAACAGCTCAGCGTCTCCGGACGAGAGCGTCTCACAGGCCTGATCCATGCTTCGGCCAAGATCCAAATGAGAGCAATCACCCATGGGGTGGAGCGCGCGATAGAGCTCATGGTTACGCAACTGCTCAAGGCTGATTGAGATCGGCTCAGGTATTACTTTCTTGCGCTCCAAGTAGCCACGCCGCACTCGTATGATCGACTCGTCGATGAGTCGCTCCGCTCTTCTAAGCGTCTCCTGTTCAGAGCGCAGTTGTTCATCCTTCGTTTGATTCTCTTTCAGAAGACCAGCAATCGCATGAAGGCGCGTTTCTGCCAATCCAAACTCTATCTGGATAGCTGTCAGTCGGACGTTCCCACCACTTTCCACGAACTGCGCCGCCCCCTCGAAATTAAATGCGGCTCTACGCTGAGCATACTCACGGGCACTCTCGAGCAGGCCCTTTACTTCGTCAGCCTTTTCCATGAAGTCCGGGCCATGTTCAGGGTGGTCTGCAAAGCTTTGTAGACGCCTCAACCCATCAATCTGACGAGATCGCTCAAGGGCCTGAACGAGCCGTTCCTGGCTTCTTTCCCTAAATTGCACCAGCGTCTCGAGCGCTGTCTCGTGGCCGGAAAGGCCAACGGTAAAACCATCGAGCTTGGTACCGGCCTCCTTGATCTCCAAGCTCAGTTCATCAAGCGATCTGCCCTGCAATTCCTGCTCAACGGCGCACATCGCACGAATGGAGATAACGGCGTCAAACGATGCTCTTGTCACTAGCCGGGGCATGATTTGGTCAAGCTCCTGGGTGAGCGAGAGCAACACCGTATGCCGCTCTGGAATCCTTTTTTCGATAGCCGCCGCTGCTTCACGCGCTACGGGCTCAATCGACAAAGCCTGATCCCATCGCTCTATGGATTGGAGAACGTCTTGCAGCGTCGCGTCCTGGACAGCCAGATCCTCTTCGATCCGAGTGTACGCATCCAGAACGACTTGCCAGGTGGCATCGAAAGGAAGTCGGAACAAGCCTTGAAGGTTTGCCATGGCGCGAATGGAAAGCAGCGCTTCTTTAGACGCTCTGTCCTCTAGGCCAGGCAATTCAGAGCAAAGCCGCGAAACGAATCCACGCAGCTGTTCGGCCCAAGATGGACTGCCATCGGCAATGGCCTTCGCAGCGATTGCAGCATTGGGCTCCTGATCAGCGTCCCGCTCAAGCTCGACAAGCACGGCCTGCGCCTCATCGACTCCAGCTCGAAGCCCCTTAATAAGACGATCCAACTCAGCCAAAGAATGCAAAATAGAATCCCAGCCAGCATTGGGCCCTAGGCCGAGCGCCTCAGTCGTGATCAGACGGAATTCAATAGCCCGTTGAGCTTCAGCCGAGGCGCGCCGTTCGAGCCTGGGAAGATCCTCGTCCAACCCTTGAATGAAGGCTTTAAGCTCAGCCCCACGCTCTGGAACTCGGCGCTCAATCGCCTCTAGCGCCTGCTCTGCAATGTGAGCGAACGGCTCCTCAGTAACGAATCGATCGAAGCTCGCCTGACGCTCGCCAATTTGGGCCACCAACTCACTGAGCAACTCATCAAGTCGAGTACGCTCTTGCTGCAGCAGACCAGGATCCAGCAAACAGGCCACCGGCCAAGTTTTGACACCGACGAGCCAAGTGTCAGCCACTCCGTCGTAATAGGAAATCGAGCCGCTTCGGCAAAACTCAGCGAGCGGACCAGACACAAGAACGGGGACGTCGATATCTGCCTGAGCCAAACGCGTTGCGACGGCGGCAGCCGCTTCGACGCTGGGAAGCACCGGGGCAAAAATCAAAGCAGAGAACAGTGATAGAACCGCTTCCTTGCGTGCTTCACCAAGCTCAAGCGAATCGATAAAGGCGTAAAGCGGCTGACCAGGTACTCCCGCGACCTCCATCGCAGCACGAGCGATCGAGCTCGGTACCACCGGATCCTTGTCGAGGATGCCTCGCCGCTCACCAACGCGTTCATACTCCTCGCGCGTCTCAGCTAACGCTTGCTCTGCGGCGAAGCGAGATTCGCGCCATTGCTCAAGCCATAGCCCCGGCTCCAGGCCAACCACCTCAGATCTAAAAACCTCCACAGCATCAAGATCTGCCTGGATATGTATCAAAGAAAGCAGGGCATCTCCCCGCCGAAGCTTCGCGGATTCGAGCTCCGCTAAAACTTTGCCAGTCAGCCCGTACGGATCTTCATTCAGGAAATAGGTGTCATAGGCCTCAGCCCCATCGCGATGCTCCGCGACGGTATGCTGCTGAACGAGCATAGAGTCCAAACGCGGCCTGCTTGCGGAAATCACCTCTCCAGCATGAACTGACTGTTGAGATCGGTACGTCAGCCACTCCCGAGGCTGCACATTAGGGAAGCGTTGTTGAAATTGCTCGATCGCCACCAAGTGAGGCTGAAGAGCTGCCAAGGCTTGTTCATGCTGGCGCAGTGACGCTTGCGCTCCCTCCAGTTCGCGTTGTACCTGAGCTTCCAACCCTTCGGTCGTAGCCCCCTCGAAGCGCAACTCAAACGATGTTGCGACCTGCCAATGTTCTTCCGCGCGGGCCAACAATTCCAGACCACGTTCTAATGCAAGACGAGCGTTGGTTTCCCGCTCGCTTAGTTGCTTTCTCTCCACCGCTCGAGCGTGAAGCCATTGAGCAGGATCACTGTTTGGATACGTTCGGCTGAACGTTTCCAGCGCGTTGATAGGTCCGGCGAGTGACCTCAACTCATCAGAACACTGGTCCCACTGCGACTTGGCCTCATGATGTTCACTGTGGACTTGCTGCTCCAATCCCTTCGCGGACTCACCGGCGAAAATCTCATGGAAAAGCCGAGTACCGGGGAGGTGGTGGGTGACCGTCGAGTGACTCTCTCGAAGCCGCTCGACATCGGATTTGGCTTGCTTGTGTTGTTGGATCAGCCCGGCTACAAGGTTTGCTTGGGCCGCATGCTTACCATCTGCCTCCTCTACTTGCTGCCTGGCCTCGACTTCCTCTCGCTCCAAGTCGGCTGCCAACGTACCGGGTGCTGTATCTTCACCGTTCGCGGCCTGGAACGCTTGCCATTGCAAGAAGATTGATTGGTGCTCTGACGTAACTTGGTTATGTTGATCGAAGGCTAGGTTTGCGCATGATGACTCCTCAACTACCGCTGCAGCCGTTCGTGCGGGGTCGGCTAGTTCCTGCTCGCTAAAGCAGCCGCTTTTCTGGAGCGTCTCCCACGCCATACCTCCGCTTCTGAGCGACTCTTCCTCACTCCTCAACTCAGTACACCGCCCTTGGAGCGACTCGGCTTCCTCCCCCAGGATACGGTTCTGCGCAGCGAAAGCCGCTAGCTGTAAATTGCTGTTTCGGATTTCACGACGTGCTGGGTTGGTATCCGCGTGATCCCTTGCCCAAGCAAAAGCTGCCTTCAACTGCGCGACCATTACGTCACGATCAGATTCGGCTTCATCGCTCATCGCGTCGAGGCAAAGCGTGATCGCATCAGGCAGGTTATAAAGCTTTGCTGGATGGCCGCCACGGGCGGGGACAAAACGAGCAAGGTCACAAGATAAATCAATAGCTTGCGTTTTCTGTGCAGTCGTATCCGGGCGTGCTTTCAAGGCCCGTACCACTCGCTGATTGAGAGCTCTTACCGGCTCATTCAACAAGAATGCGAGCCCTTGGTCGGTGATCCACCACTCCTCGCGCTGCAGAATCATGTAGTGGAACAGATTAGGATCTTCTGCCGAAGGCGGATGCGGAGAGCCTGGGATAGGATTCTTAAGCACGGCATCTTCAAGAACGCAAAGCTCTTCAATCAATGGCTGCCGTGTGGCGTGCAAATCCGCTTGCGCAGCATCAATTTGCTGCACCTCTTCGTCGAGATCCCTCAGGCGCTCAAGGACTCGCTCGACCTCCCCCAGCTCGCGCGCGGTCTCTTTGGTTCGCTTGCGCGCCCGAACCACGCTGCTGGCCCTTTCATGGATAGTGTCTTCGATTCCACGCTCATCCTCCTCGCCGTAGCTGCCCATTACATCTGCAAGAAGCTCAGGAGCCAGATGCTTGTAGAACAACTGAGCACTGTAGTTACCCGCCTTCGACGCAACGTCGAAGTAGGTGCTTGAGCCTTCCGCAGCATTCGCCGCCTGGTAGGCGTACTGCTGCAGAATCGATGCGGAGTCAAAATGCTCAGCAATGAAACGACACCACTCCTCGACTTGCCGCTCTTTCTGGTTGGATGGATATAGGCCCGGGCGCTTCCTCAGGCATTCTAGAAATTCTTCACGAGTAGCTAGGTCGATGATCGGACCTGTTTGTGTACCTAAGGGGCAGTTATCAAACGTTCCCCGGTACGCATAGAAATCGAAGGTACTGCCATCCCTGACATTGCCGTAAAGGCCAAAAACCATTCTTTCGCCGTCGCTGGGGCCTGTGAGCTCCTGTAGCAGATCCTCTTGGTCTGGATTGCGATGTGTGATCTCAATACGCAGGTGCGTGAACGAGCCGGTGGATTCTGGTGCAGCGTGCTTTCGCATAAGCTCATTGAGCTTTTTCGTCTTTCCGGCAAGCATCGCCAGAATCATCAACACCATCGTGCTCTTGCCACGACCGTTGGGGATGTTGAGCGCACCATGGTAGCCACCCAGCAAGAGCCGATTACAGCGCCAATCAGGCGTCCAGGGAATTTTGCGCCGGTGGTTCAGGAAGTTTGAGACCTCAATCGCGTGAATCAGGGGCATCTTCTTCTCCTACGAAAAGCTCCTCATAACCGTTGATCAGCGATTGGGCTCGAGTTAGAAGCGCTTGATCCACCGCCGGCATCAGATAACGCAAAGACCGGTCAGCAATACCGGACATGTCGACAGCAGCCACCAGTGACTGCCGCCAAATGCCATCCTGATCGGTTTGCTCGATCATTCGGTATTGTTTCATTAGCTTGAAGAACCGGCGGGCGATCTGCGGAATGCTCGCTCGCTTCTGCCAGTAATCATCCCAGAGCAAGCCTGCTTCGCCTTCTGGGCGACCTGTGTTCCCCATTGTCTCGATATCGGTCTTGAGCTGTGTAATGAAGTCAGTCTCTTTCACCAGAGCATTGCGCCAGTCGTAGAGGTTGCCAACCTGCCGATCGATGCGGTCGTAGAAGAAGTACTGAAGGGTCAACCAAAGTCGTGCAATCCAGAACACAGACGAGTTTTTGTTCAATTCCACTATCTCTTCATCAGCATTCCGCTCTCTACGACGATCCCGGAAGTCTGAAAAGAACGCCTTGGCGTCAACGTAGGACGGCGACTCTTCACCAAATCGGCGACAGAGGATGTAGTAGACGATGGGACGCCCGTTCTGGTCAGGGACCCCCAGATCTGCAATACCCTCCAGCACACGTAAGCCCAGGCCTTGTCCGGAGAGAAACTCATCGAAGTCATTGAGCACGGACTGCCTGCAATCGAACAAAATTCGGGCAGCACGTATCTCATCCGGATATGCCGATCGCCCTATAGGGCGTGTGGAGAGCTCCCGATGCTTGAGCAGCATTGAGAACACAAAGCCTTGCTCAGCTGGGGACATCAGCTACCTCTAGAGACAGAATTGGATTGCTGGTGACCAGAATGGAGCAGTCCGAAGAGACTTCAATCAGCTCGTCGTGATGCATGACGCGAATATTTTGCTCGCCTACCTCGAAGACTTCGGGGTAGGAGTAGACACCCGTGAAGTCAGCAAGCCCTTCCGCTTCCTCGTAAACCAGCCCTTCAAGCTGCAGCAGTTCCTCGAGTGGTTTGGGCCCGGCCTTCAATGAACCGACTATCAACTCGGCGTTGCGCAGTAAAAACTCATGCACTTGCTCAACATGGTCATCCACCTGGTCGGTCTGGCGGAACGAGGACTTGGGCGGTGCGGGAAGACTCTGGACATAGAGCTTTGACAGACTGACCTCGCCAGAAATAAGGTCAGGGCTGAAGAAGGCGATATCTGGGGCCCAAGGGACAAAATCAGCAGTTGCTGACTCAAGCAGCTCGAGGAATCCATCTGCTCGCGAATGCAGGGAGTTGACGAGCTCCAGGAAACCAATTGATGGGCTACGGACGGTTTGGGCCTTCTGCGCATCTGTCAGAAAACGCACGAACCGTCTTGAAAGACTCTCCGTTGCCTGGAGAACCCTTTCCATCTCAGCCTGGAGGTTACTCAGCTCGTAAGAGATACCGTTAGAGGCCTTCCACAATTCAAAAGCGTCTATCACAATTGGTGAAAACAAATGCTGCATTGCCTTATCCACAAGGCCCGTGGCTTCTCGAAGAGCAGTGCTGATAGTGGCACCCTCTCGGATCAATCCATCTCGCAGATCAGTGTACGCTGGTCGTTCAGACACATCAGCGATTTGCCGGGCCTTGGCTGCAAGGTCCCTGAGCATCTCCCGGCAGAAACGAGGGATGTCACCAAACTGGCGCCTTTCGAGAGCCGCCAGCAAACGCTGGGCATCTAGGTCGCTATAGAGCCAGCTATCCTTCAGCTCAGCGACGCGAATGAACATCCGAGCGTTATCGGTCAGGCCTACTTGCCGCAGGCTGCTGTCGAAAAAGAGGAGTGGAGTAGTATCGCTCGTACTTGCGACTCCAATGCCCTCTGTAGTTTTCACGCCGAAACGGATCTCCCGCGGGCTCGAGAGCGACAGGACGCAGTGTTCCAGCACTGCATCACCTACAAGCTGCACATCCTCGCTCGCAAGCTGCTTTAGCTGTTTGAGCGAAACCAGAGCTTGGCCTTGCTCCAATTCCCACTGCCCAAGCGCGGTGATCAGAGAGATAGCAAGATGAAGGTTGTACGCGGCAGTCTCTGGCACTTCGGGGACTGAAACAGTGCTACCAGAGCTTCGGGTCTGGTGGAAATCAAGGAGCCGCGAGACAGCTGCGACAAGTCGAACTTCCGCAGGTAGGTCGGATGGAGCTTCGAGTGGTGAGGCCAGCGGGCTTAAGGTGGCGTTCAGTGCCTTCGACGGGAGGTCGTCCTCGAACAAATCCAATGTTCATACCCTCCGCGACGCAGTCAGGTAAAAGGCCCAGCCAGACCACTCAACGTCATCTTATATGCCTCTGCAGCCACGAAATGTCAAACTGATTGTACGTCGGGAACGGATCGGAGCAAAGCCAACTGCCTGCATAGTTTGGGCGCAGCTTCGAGTCGTCCCATCGACTCCGCCGTCGAGAGAAGATGATAGATCCGGCGCTCCTGTTTGAGGTTAGCCAACGTATAGAAGAAGCACTCCTCTCACAGGTGCAATTCATAGCGCTCCCTACCATGGTCAGCTCAGGCTTTGACCTTCAGCATTGCCGCTAGGCCGAAGCAAAAGCTGGCCATTGTTTCGTTCACGTTTTTATTTCAGCTTATAGTCATGAACCGCGATGACCGAATCGACTGCAATGCAATGGGCGTCTCGGCAACTCCCAACCAAGCAAGTCAACTCGGTGCACTGCTGAGACTGTAAACCTAATTTTTTCACTGTTAACCAGTTTGGTTAACAGTGAAAAAAATAGGTTTACAAGAGGTTTCCTTTGTTAGGCATTTTCACTTCAGCCTTTAGGACTTGGGAGGTGCCTCGTTCTCTGCAAATGCACGGAATGCGTTCCTTTTTTGCCCTGTACAGGGGCTTATAGGAATTCAAGTAGGATATGCCTATCGTTGTAGAAACGCAGGCGCTCAATTCGGAGTGAAATGATATGGAAGAGGATGAGGAGCCGATGTTCTCAGCAGACCGTGACGCTGGGGAGGAAGCAGGTTCAGGCGCCCATTCTCTCGCTGGCTATGACTATCAAGTCGACATCTCCATCTGGTTGGCCCTCGATCTAATGCTTGGTACTGGCCTGACTCAGATGGTCGAACTTGAGCCCAGTAGCGAGGAGGATCTCGAAGCGCAACTGGCAGACGACGAGCCCGGGCGCGTAGCAACAAAAGTTGGTCTGGATGGCTACACCCTCGTCGTGCAGGCAAAACTCCGCAGCGGCGACGCCTGGACCGTCAAGGGCATCAGTCGTGTCCTGAAACATGGAAGTGCAACCCGATTATCGGCAGCGCGGCGGTTGGCCTCCCCTACTATCCGATACCTTTTAGTAACAAGCGCGGCTTTAAACGGAAAAACGAGAGGGCTAGCAATCAAGCGTCCTGGGAGTTGGCCTAATAGCAGCGGAATGCCTGCCTCGATGGTCAAGGAGTTACCGGCAGGAGCCGCGGGGCGCGTCGCCGTCATTGGCAATTTGGGCGTAGAACACTTAATCCAAGAAATTAAACGACTCCTGATCGAACGGTTTGGGGTCCCGAACTCACGCTGGATCGAGTGCCTCCGCGCGCTCCGCGAAGAGGCACGGCTGCGCGTTCGGCGCGCGGGCGAAGGACGCTGGCGCCGGGAAGATCTCGCGCAGGTGATCCGCAGCCACGACGGCTACCTCGCGAGTTCGCCGCAACTCGACAACTATGTCCACCCCCGAAACTGGCAAGATCTGCGCGACGCGATGGGAAGCCCTAAATACGCCGCTATCATCATTGGTCAATCCGGGACTGGAAAAACGCTCGCGACAAGCAAACTCTACGAAGAGCTTCACCGCGAGAACCCTGAGTTGACCCGCGTTCCAATCCGCAGCCCGCAACAGCTGCGCGATGACGTGACGTCGCCGCCTGTTCTCTATGACATCGAGGATCCGTGGGGCCGCTACGATTTCGATCCTGCAAACCGGCCTTGGAACGACGAACTTGCCCAATGGCTTGGGCGAGCACGTGCCGATAGAATGATCATAGCGACGAGCCGGCGGGACGTGGCCATGTCGTCAGGCGCGCTTAAGTCGGTTGATCCGTGGGTGATTCGGCTCGAGGCAGAACATTACGGCAAGCCTGAGCGACAGCGGCTCTATCGCACAAGAATCAATACTCTGCCAAGGGACGTACGCCTACTGGCGGTCGGGGCAGAGCCGCAGGTACTCGATAATTTGGCAACCCCGCTTGAAATCGAAAAATTTTTCGATGCGCTGCGCACCATGGGGCGTCCACAGAAATATGGTGAGCATGCGTTCATAGGCGACGCGATCGCCAAAGCTCATGAGCAGTCGATTGAATTCACAGTCGCTCAGCAAATTGAAGAGCGGGATGATGTTCGAGCCGCAGCCGTTATCTGGGGGTTCCTGAAGGCAAGCGATCATCTGTCACTCCAGATGCTTCGCAATTTGGAGCTTAATCTTGCCGAATCGCTGCCGGCCTTCGAAAAAGGCATTATGCCTTTGGTGGATTTTTTCGTCGCCGCACGCAACCTGCGTTCAGGCGCAGGGGACGTGAGTTATTATCATCCCCGTGTCGAAGCCGGTGTAGAAGCGGCACTCAAGCGCCATTCGATTCCCGTAGCCCTCGCATTGCGGACGCTCCTCGACGTACTGACCGATCCAGATGGACCTGGGGAAGATTGGGGAGCAGGGGTCGCCGCGCGCATCGTCGCTGCTGCACAGCGTATCCCAGAGCTGAGGCTCTTTCCGCGCCCTAAAGCGGCAGCTAAGATCGACGCCTGGCTATCTGATCGCCTCCTCGACCCTTCTTTCAAATTGAGCGAGTATGCAAAGCTTGCAGCTGCGGCGGGGTCACCTGCGTCCAATGCTGCCGAGTTTGCTCGCTACCTTCTACACCGACCAGATCAGAGCTTTGCTGGCATGCTTTTCTGGGAGCGTCCTGAACATCCCGATGCCTGGTATGACCGCCTGCACGCGGATCGAACGATTGCGGTGATCGCCGGGCGCTACATCAGGGAGATGTTGCCAAATGGTCACGATCACTACAGTTTGTCTTTTGTCGACGACCTCAATCGCTTGGCGCCCGATCTCACGTCAGCCTATCTCGAAACAGCTGCGGCCATCGTCCGCTATGGGGTCACCCACTCCTGCGATGTTATCGCTGCCGGCGCCTTGCGCGACCTTGACGGTTTCGAGCCTATCGTAGACGCAGCGATCGAAGTACTCACACCAACACCCGACGAGCAGGCGGAGTCGCGCGCGACCCACCTTGCCATCATCAATGGCGTCTACAACAGCGATTATGCCGAACATCTCTCCGAAAATGATGATGGTTATACGGCGGCGCAGTTTCTACAAGCCTATGCCGATCGTGTGCGTGAAGTGAACGGGTGGCGCAATCTCGCACAGCACCGACACGCCGAGCAGCTCCTACCCTATTGGATGCACTCTCTCATGAGAGGAGCAGATACGGAGCCGCCGTCTAACGACGAAGTCGCTGGTGCATTCGCCGCCGCATTCGGTAGCGACGAAGAGGATGCCCTATGGTTAATCATGGTGAAGCATTGGGACGAGCAGTATCGGGAGCAGCTTCTTTCCCGCGTCCGTGAGGGGTCTTCACTAGCCGCAGTACGGCATGCAGCACTGGCGTGCGTCATTGAAAAAACACCAGACATACTGCCGCCGATTGCCGATGATCTTCGTCAGCTTGGAAAGGATGAACGAGTTGTCGAACTCATGATCGACCTTGCACATCTTCACGACCGGCACAAGGGCGACGGCGACAAGCATGAAGCAGCCGCTACAATTGCTCTGAACCACCTCGATCCTGAGCTTCGCGAGCTTTGCAGAGCAGCCCAGAAAAGCGTGAAAGAAGAAGCGCTACCTTTATCTTCGGCCGCTATCGCCCTTCTGGCCAGGCCGGTCCGATCAAGCCAGAGCGTGCGTGCGTTGCGCATTCGTCGACACCTTGATCTTCCAGGCTCTGCACGCGCGGACATAGAGTGGACCCTCGCCCACAGCGACGATCACGAATCATGCGTCGAAGCAATTGACGCCGCCATTACGCTGGGAATGAAGGATATTACCGCCGGGGCACTCGACCATAGATATTCCCATGTCGTGGCAAAGGCGCTTCTTGAAGTTGGAGCCATCATCACGGTGCCCCTACCGGCCGAATTACTCGCTTTGGCACATGCCCAGGGCAGCCCGGTGAGGAAGGCCTTGGTCCGCCTGTTAGGGGCCAAGCCTCACCTGAACCATCTTCCAGTGCTGCTGCACCTAGCGCACGATCAATGGTCTTCATCATCACGCTCCTATGGCGAAGAAGACGAATTCCCCATCGCGCGCTCGGCAGTCGATGCGATCGCCACTCTTACGCCACTTGATGCTGAAATCCTTGAAAAGCTAGAGGAGATCGCACTTGGGACTTCCGACTGGCTGGTCCGCGCTAACTTGTTCAGGATCATCGCTGCGCAGGGCGGAGGCACATTCCAAGAACGGCTTTTAGAGCTCGCTGTTACGCCCGGTCGCATTCACGTCAGGCGCGCGGCAGCCCGCGCGATGTTGGTGGAGGTACAAATACTGGACTCTGCAGTAATTGGCCAGATCACTGTAGATCTCTTGGCAAAGCGCGACCCATCAATCGCAGCCATGTTGACACTCATCGCAGCATGTCGAATGGATCTTCAGGAGCGCCTTGAGCTTGCGCGCGGAATATCGGAGAACGGTAAGCGGCGAGTTCTTCTCCTCTTAATGCTTTGGCCCGCGGTAGGACCTGACGAATCTTCGAGGTCAGCTATCGAGCAGCTTCTTCCCGACAATCACTCATCGCTCGCATGGGTGAAGGCCGGACCTAGCGAAAAAGCCGAGGATACCTTGATCGCCGACCTCGGCGATCCTGCTATATGCCAGGAGGTCCTTGATTGGCTGAACCCCAAGGAGAAGAAGGCATGAGCAACCGACTTCGGGCCGGGAGTGGCCTTGAGACTGAAACTTCGGCTTTTGGGGGATGGTCACGAACGTGTGCATCCGGCCGATTTCTTCTTGCCATGGGAGGTTGATAAAAAACCAGCCGAAGCTGGTTCATTTATTTCGAAAACTTCAGAGGTTTTGTCAACAAAACTGAAAAACCCATGAAGCGGTCATGTCAAAAAAGATGCACAACCT
The DNA here is from genome assembly GCF_032424295.1 of Pseudomonas sp. JV449. NCBI lineage: Bacteria > Pseudomonadati > Pseudomonadota > Gammaproteobacteria > Pseudomonadales > Pseudomonadaceae > Pseudomonas > Pseudomonas sp. JV449. Next base: position 138,302 of record NZ_VYKD01000031.1, read on the forward strand.
ATTGATTTTACAGCCCTCAAAAAGTCATCTTTTTTGAATGCCCTCACACATCGTCATCGTAGGGACGGCGCAGGCGACTTGGAACTGGCAGCGCGACTCGTTAAGCGCCTGGGACGCACCGAACGGGCGCGGTACATTCAGCCGACGATTCAGCGAACACTTGCAAAGAAGTGACGAGCATTGGAGCGCATCATGGACGTAGATTTCTGGACGAAATGGGTCACCCTCATGGATGCGATGATCGCTGCCGGCACTAATGTGTGGAGTTGAAGCTGCAGATCCAAGGGAAGCGGAACAGCTTGCTGGATATGCCGAAGCCATTCAGGAGCAATGCTTGAGTGCCGTCAGCCGCTGCGACCACCCTCTCGTCTTGGCTGACTACGGTTTTATCAATGCCAAAGTCAAGATGAAATCCATCGTCGCGGAAGCCGATGTGGATCCCGCGTTCGCTCATACCCCGTACGACAGAGTTGGTCAGATTCAAATCCCAAACTATATGTCCGTCAGCAAAATGGCATAAGATGCCAATGCTCGATAGAACCCTGTTTGCCGAAAGCTGGAGCTCATTATGGCGACGCGAAACGTTGTGCTCACCCCTCACCAGGAACAGGTTATCCATGACCTAGTTCAGTCTGGCCGCTATCAGAATGCCAGCGAAGTGATGCGGGAAGGTTTGCGGCTATTGGAACAGCGCGTCGCCGAAGACACTGCCAAAATTGAGGCCCTGCGTCAGGCCACCTCGATTGGCATCATGGACCTTGAGCACGGGCACTTCACTGAGCTCAACGAAGGGGATCTGGCGCATTACCTTGAGGGCTTGAGCCTGGAGGCAACGATCCCGACGAAAGAGAAACACTGAGTATGTCGCAGTATCGGATTTCCAATGCGGCGCGCGCCGACATTGTCGACCTCCTTAGGCTCTCCCAGACGCAGTTCGGTGATAAAGCACGGAAACGGTATCAAGCGCTGATCCTCGCGGCGCTGCACGCGATTGCTGGCACGCCTTATCGCATCGGCAGCCACGAGCGCGATGAGCTTGCACCAGGCCTTCGCAGCTATCACCTCGTCCATTCACGCCAGCAAGCTAAACACCCTCATGGGACGGTCAAAAATCCACGCCACGTCGTATTTTATCGTGTGGCAAATGACGAGGTGATAGAGGTCGTCCGACTCCTTCATGACGCCATGGACGTGCAGTTGCACTTGCCTAATGACTGATCAGCGACCTTCCCAATGGCTTAACTGGCCATCTCCAGCGAAGTTAAGGCGCCGCCTCCACATTGCAATCCGAGCATCCTCGCTGCCGGCCGACTCGGGCGTCGATTGAAGTAGTGGGTTCTGGGTCTGACCGAACTATCCGCTTGGATATCGACTCATTACCCATTTCCTCTTCCGCACGGCCAAGTATTTTCCAGATACGGGTTGCTCATCCAGTATACGGAGGCGAACTGAATACCAGCCACCGCCATACTGGAGTCAGTCGGGGTCGCCATTCGCGATCACTCACACACTCGGTGCGAATGGGGGCAGAAGTGGGGGCAAATAAAAGCCTTATCGACCTGAAAACACCGGCATAGAGCTCTGTCAAAATGTTTTTTGGCTTGCCTGAGAGCTTATGATCCGCACGTCGAGACTATAAATGTGAGAGTGCCTAGGAAACTAGGGGCGATTCGTGCGTTACCGATAACATCATCGCGGATCAGCTCATCGCGCGAAGCACCATAAAGCAGGTCTCTAATATTCAATGCGTCCAGTGTCCCTTCTGCATGGTCACCGCACACTCGATCGGCGATCAGCCCCATAGTAGCCTGGAGCACCTGGGGCGCTGCTGGTGCCAAGTCCCCTGATGCCGCAGCAGTTGGCCGATCTCACTCGCCGGCTACGTCGGCAGCCACTGCAGCATATCCTTCAGGCAGTCATATGGATCATGGCCCTTTTCTATGCGCGCTAGATCAGACTCATGATTGCTGTTGCCTGTTTGCCCTGCGTAGCGTGCCAGCGAACAGCCAGTTCGTGCAGCGTCCACGACCGTTTCTGTCTCTCGACCTTCCCTTCAGATTGGGTCCCGGATTATGCTTGATGGCAGCCCTTAGCCATCAGAATGGTTCATGACCTAAGGATCAGTTGCAGACATGGAAGAGGATAGTGAAGTGCTATCTAAGGAACGCGCGTGGGCGCTGATTCATGGGACAGTCACAATCATCAATCTTGATCAAAATCCTGTCAGCGCAAGCACCCGTGGTGCATTGCTCACGAAAAAGGGAATTCTACGTGCCACTTGATCAATGGATCTCGGACTTTCTGTCCGGGCGTGGGCTGAAAGAGCCAGATGGACGCCCCCTTTTCGCTTACAAAACTTCTTTTGAAGAGTTTGAGGTACTCCGCCAACTCCTGCAGAAGCTTCCCGCAGGGCAAAACATCAATCCTTGCTACCCTCAAGCTTGGCTGCTGTTCGCCGCTGAGTGGTGGAAACGAGAATATCCCGGTGGCGCATGGCGCTGGGGGCCGCTGTGCGAGGCCGCCGGCCAGCGGGGAATGCCCCACGATAAGACTCGCAAGCTGGTCATTGAAGGGCGCTGCTTATGGCGTCTGCAGACCGACATAAAGGATGAAGGTAAGCGTTTCATTGGCCTGGTCGCGGTGAATGGCGGTTTGCCCATGCGCCTGGTCGAATCGGCGCAGGGCGCGCTATCCGGCCTGCTGCGCATGGTCACCGAGCAGGCGCTGGGCTACGGCCTGCACGATGAGCAACTACGTCAGGCGATCGAGGCCCAGGCAGCGCTTTTGCCCGCCTGCTACCAGCAGGCGCCGGTTTATGAGTTGCTGGACAATCTGGTTAAGGCGATGCTTCATATCCGCAGGACCTATGCCCTGCAAGGTGCCGATGATCCGATTGCAAAGCTGCAGGAGGAATGCCCTCAGTGGGAAGAGCTCTTTCCCATCGCGCTCGACAGTCAGGCCGCAGCCAGCCTCATCAAGGGTCTGGTCCGGGGCATTGTCACCATCACGCCCAACTCCAGACGTCCCCCTTTCCAGATTAAGCGTGGCCTACGCTTCAGCTCCGACGGATCCAAACCCGTCTACGAGCTGACCTTTGCAATGCAGGCACAAGCCAAACGAGATCAGGTTGCCGCATCACTAGGGTTAGCTTCTGATCGACTGCCACCACACTTCCAGATGCTGCTACGCATCGGCGAGCGGGAATACCTGGTCGGCGAAGCCCTGCTCAGGGATGAGGAATATCAGCTGATAGCCAGGCAGCTGCCGGCCATTCACAACCTACATGAGGCCGCGCAATTGATCGTCAGCCGCTGGGGCGCGACACTGCACATCGCCGACCTGCCTGGAGGCGAAGCGCTGAGCCCAGACGAGCCGTTGATATTCGAGAATGCCTATCCCTTTGCTCGATTGCTCGCTCAAGGCGATGCGCTGGTCAAGGGAGAATCGGCGCTGGCAGTCATGCCGGCAAAAACCATAGTGTTTACAGAGGATGGCGAGGTTCGCGAGCTTCACGATTGCCTTTCCGATGGGCAAATGCTTATGGAGCTTCCGGCCGGCACAACCCGGCTCACTTACCGTAAACAACCTTTCATCGTCACCATAAGCGCCAACGCTCCCCACCACCCCGAAGCCTACTGGCAAGGCAACAGCTTGGAGGCACTCTCCATACCGGGCCTGCTGTACCACGGCACACCGCGCCTTCGAGTAGAACAAGGTGCAGGCTTATCCAACTTCGCACCTGCCCATGAGCTGTTTGTTCGCACGCAAGGCAAGGAGTTACCGCTCGCCCAGGCCCAGTCACCGGGGCTATGTCGGCTAATTTGGCGCAGGAATGGCCAGCGCCTGCTAAACACCCGCGCCGTGCTCCTCCCAGAGGGCGCGTCCATCACCTACGTGCCAGGTGCCTGCGCCCTTGAAGGAAGTATTCGTCTCACCAACTGGCCTGACTTGCCCGTACGCTGCGAGAACGTAGAGATTGAGCTGAAAAGCCGCCATGATGGGAAAGACTTGGTTCTCATACTAAAGAGTTCGAGCGCCCGGCCCAAAACCTCGGTGCCGCTATGCCTGCAATGGCCCGATGGCGAGCAAAGGATCACGCTGCCATTCCCTGGCAATGGGATCACTCTGCTGCGCAACAGTACCCCTCTCAAGCCGAATCAGGCCTTGACCATTGAGGAGTTGATTGGTTGTCGCGCTGTACTGATGTCGTCACAGGGCGCTGAACACTGGCAGGTTCGCCTAACGTCCAGTGGGATCGACGCCCGCTCCACTCTGTCCCAGGAAATTCGCTACACCGGGATTCGCGAAATTCGCCTGTTCGAGCTGATCCCGGCGATCCAGCAGATGCTTTCCTGTCACCCAGGACTCGATCATGCTGTCCAGTTGGAGCTTATGCATGCTCACCAGACACGTGCTCGCCTGCAAGTAGGACGCTATTCGACACGCATCCGCCTACACAGCCAAAGAGAAATGGCGTCCCTGAGCGATGGTGGTCGCGATCTTCTGCTTGAACAGACCCAGGCCGAAGGCCTGATGCTGGGTTTGCCACTGGCGGAGCCAGACCATGAGCCGGTCAGACTGCCACTACATTTCTCCGAGCAAGTGTTCACCGGCAGCTGGCTAGTTAGACTGCCGACAGATGTACTAGGCCCCTGGCTGCTGTACACCCCCGACGACTCACTATTGCACAGTCGCCCGACCGTTGTCCCTCCGACCACAAGCGACCTTTCGAAGGCATTTACCCCGCTGACCCAGGCGCTCTGCGAGGCGGATGATAAAGAGCGCATGCTCCTGCTCAGATCGGCCCTACACTCGATGACCGCTGATCCGCAGGCCGCGGATTGGCAAAGGTTGGAGCTGCTGTTGGACCGACTGCACCACCTGCCGCTGGCCAGCTTGGATATTTGCCAGGCACTGATACGTGAGCCGCAGGCTCTTGCCATGGCAACACTGCTGCTGGACGATTTCTCCACCCGCCTGGCTGAACGCCTACCCTCCGAGTTGCCCTTCGAGTGGTTGCTTATCGCACCAAACCACTGGTTCGACACCTTCGCGAAAATTCGCAAGCAGTTTGCCGCCAGCGATGCCCGCCTCTTGTCGGTCATTCGCAACGACATCCAGAGCAAGAGCCAGTACCTGTCCCGCTGGCAACCCGCACTGCGCTTCATTTTCGAGCAGGGCTTTCACCGCTACTTCGATCTCGAAAGTCCGGATGTTGGGTTCTTCCTGAGAAATCCCTCAATGCTCACGGGAATTTGGTTAGATCGACTTTTTGACGATGGAGAGAAATCTGCCATGCAGCAGATGTTCCACCGTAATCCTGCAGAAACCCATCAATATCCTGGCGCAGGGAATACAGATATCGGGGCATTCTTGAAAACTACTCACGGCCAAATACTACTCCGCCGCAGCAAGCTTCCTGCCAACGACTTCAAGTTGGCCGTAGTGATGCTGCCTTTCATGGCTGCCTTCGATACCCATGCCGGTCATGGCCAACAATGGCAAGCCGACCCGACGCGCCTGTTCAGTCTCAGAAACGCTCGCCAGTTCGATACGGTCTGGTTTGATTTGGCCTATCAGCTAGGCCTAGTCATGGCACAAGTCGACTCGATCCAGAAGTGATGAATCCCATGCTCTATCAAAAAAATTATTTTTCCGCCCTGACCACCAACCTCAGCACCCGCAGTGAACGTGCGGCTCAGGGTCTGCTCAGCCTTGGCAATCCCCATCTGCGTCAGTTCCTACATGATCAGCTGACCGCATCTCCCGGAACTCCGGGTGCCTGGCTTGCGGATCCGGTTTTCGAGCCGACCTTTGGCTGGGATGAAAGCGATGAAACCATGAGTTCTCTGGCAGGAGGCAGCTGGCTGCACCGACGACTTGCCGAGGCCATGGCTTCCCCGCCCAAGGATCTTGCCCAGGAGTACTCCTTCCCCGGCGACCGCCATCTATTCACCCATCAATTGGCGGCCTGGAAAATCCTCAACAGTCCGGAGCGGAAATCTCTGGTTGTGACCAGCGGCACCGGTTCGGGCAAGACCGAATGCTTTCTGGTGCCCGTCCTCAACCATTTGGCAAAAGAGATCGAGGCTGGTGAAGACCCAGAAGGTGTTCGCGCCCTGTTTATCTACCCGCTGAACGCGCTGATCAACTCGCAGCAAAACCGCTTGGATGCCTGGACCGATGGTTTTGGCGGCCAGATTCGACACTGTCTGTACACCGGTGCCCTGGAAAATGAACGTAAGGCTTCGGACCAGCAGTACAAAGGTCAGGTAATCGACCGTAAGAGCCTGCGCGAACGTCCGCCACAGATGCTCGTAACCAATGCCACCATGCTGGAATATATGCTCATACGCAAAGACGATGAGCCCATCCTGAAGAAATCTGCAGGCAAACTGCGGTGGATCATTCTTGACGAGGCGCACACCCATATCGGCTCCCAGGCTGCCGAGATGGCACTATTGCTACGGCGTGTGATGCTTGCCTTCAAGGTTGAAGCGAAGGATGTGCGTTTAGTTGCGACTTCGGCCACCTTTGGCTCGGATGAAAAGACCATCGAAAGCCTGCGCAAATTCCTCGCTGACATAGGCGGAGTTACTCCGGAACAGGTAGAGGTAGTGCAGGGCCATAGGGATATCCCCGGCCTGTTGGATGTGACGCCCGATGCCAAGCATGACCAGCCTGCCGCCATTGCAGCCATCGATGCCGAGCAGGAACAATCCGCTCCGCGCTACCAGCGCCTCGAGTCCAGCCCGACAGCCAGGCGTCTACGTTCCTTGTTCATTCCTGCGGGACAAGTGAAACCACAAAGCCTAAAAGGGATGACCCGGGAGTCCGATCTAAGTCCTGTCCAACTGCTGGCCTGGCTGGATTTGATGTCAGGCACCAAGAATGCCGCTGGCATTTCCTTCCTGCCATTACGTGCCCATCTCTTCCATAACGTGATCCCAGCGATCCGAGCCTGCGTGGACCGTAACTGTACACACAAGGCCAGCACCGCACTCAACCATGCCGACTGGCCATTTGGCTTGGTGTATACGGAGGAGCGAACCCATTGCAACTGCGGCGCGCCGCTCATGCCGCTAGTTTCCTGTGAAGAGTGCAACGAGAGCTTCTTGCAGGCTGTTGCTACCAGCCATGGGAAACTGATCGACCCATCACTACAGCAGGTCGATGAATTTTCCTTGGACGAGGAAACTGCCGATACAAATGATCCGACTGAAGACCGCATCTCACTAACCCAAACCCTGATAACCAACCGACCAGTCAACTACAGCTACCCGGAGTTTCTGGATCCTACCAGCCAGAAGCTGATGTTCGACGGCCCCAAGGACGGATACATCGGGCTGCAGCTGTTCAGCAGCAACAAAAATGAATGCCCATGCTGTGGTGCAACCATTCAAGGGCGCAGCCTATTGCGCCCCGCACGTATTGGCACCCCCTTCACCCTGAGCACAGTGATTGGAACCCTGCTGGAGTTCTGCACGCCAGACTCGATGCCGACAGGCAAGCCGTTCCAGGGCCGCAAGCTGATCTCCTTCACTGACAGCCGCCAAGGTACCGCTCGTATTGCGGTCAAGCTGCAGCAGGACTCCGAGCGCAACAGAGTTCGAGGACTGGTTTATCACCGCCTTTTGCAAGCGCAGCCCGCCTGCACTCTATCAGGGGAGGAACAGCACGAACTGCATGAGCTGCTGGAACTTGAGGCAGCGGAGAAATTGGGGCGCTTCGAGCAAAAGTACTTACAACAGTTGCTGGAAAAGCAGGCTGAGTACGCCAAAGGTGCAGAAATCAGCTGGACCGATATGGTCAACCATCTGGCCGGCACGCCGGAGCTGCAGATGGCCATGCTGGACTATTATCACAGCCTCGCCCCGAAGACTTTTGGCAAGCAAGACAGCATCGCCCTAGCCAGCATGCTTCTCGCACGCGAGTTCTATCGCCGACCAAAACGTGCCAATAGCCTGGAAACACTGGGACTGGTGCAGGTTTGCTATCCCAAGCTGGCAAGCATCAGCAGCAAGCCCATGGCCTGGCCTGCGCACCAGACGGTCGAGTCCTGGCGCTCTTATCTGAAGGTGCTGTTGGACTTCTTCGTTCGTGAAAACACCGTTCTGAATATTGACAAGCGGTGGCAATCGCTGATCGGCGCCAAAATCAGTCCCAAGTGGGTGGTAGAGCCTATTTTCGATGGTAAGGCGGACAAGCTTTCCCGCCGTTACACGCGCTGGCCGGCAGTCAATACGGTCAATGGCATTCAATCACGCGCAATCCTGATGCTCTGCAAGGCTTTCAACTACTCCACGTCTACACACAGGGATCAAATTGACTCGATCCTGAGGGATGCCTGGCATGCACTTACCCAGCAGACGAAGCTGCTGATTTCGTCCGGCGACGGCTATCAGCTTGATCTCAAGGACGTGAGTTTTCGTCTGCCCAACGAGGTCTATCTCTGCCCTGTATCTCGGCGCTTTATCGACACGCCGTTTGAGCAGCTCAGCCCTTACACCCCCCGTACCGACCGTAACATGGTCGTAAATGTGTTGCCCTACACCTTGCCCCGCCCACCGGAAGCCCTTCTGCATATTTCCGGCGATGATGGACTGCTGGCGATCCGCGAATGGCTAAATCAGCACCCTGATATTCAGCAGCTTCGTAAAGCTGCTCTCTGGTCGGACGTTATGGATCTGGTCATTGAGGGCGGAAACTATTTCCGTGCAGCCGAGCACTCGGCCCAACAATCCAAAAGCAAACTGGATGCCTACGAAGCCCTGTTCAAGACAGGCAAGCTGAACCTGCTTAGCTGTTCGACCACAATGGAGATGGGGGTAGACATCGGCGGCATTAGCGTGGTGGCCATGAATAACGTCCCACCGCACCCAGCCAACTACCTGCAACGGGCTGGCCGTGCAGGCCGCCGCCGCGAAGGACGCTCTCTGGCCTTGGCCGTCTGCAAGAATACCCCGCATGACCAGAGCGTGTTCAATAGCCCACTCTGGCCCTTCAACACCCCCATGCGCATGCCCAAGGTGTCTCTGCAAAGCCCCGATCTGATCCAGCGTCACGTCAATGCCTGGTTGCTCTCGCACTGGCTCAAGCACGTTGTCACAGCCCAGGAAATCAAGTCGATGACTGCTGGCACGTTCTTCCTCGAAGGCGAAATGCCCATGTCGCTGGCGACTCGTTTCTGTCTGTGGTGCGACAATCAGGCAAGCAAAGTGGAGCCACTGGTGGCTCAGGCCCTCAAAGACATCACTTGTCGCAGCATTCTTGATTCAACTCCGCAGCCTGCACTGCTTAAGCGCACCAGCACCAACCTGAGCGGAGTCACGCAGGCATGGCAACAGGAGCACTCGGCCAGCTACGCGCAACTGCAGCAGATTGACGACAAGAAAGCCGCAGCCTCCCGCGCCATGGAAGCCCAGCTCAGTCGCATTGAGAAGGAATACTTACTCAGCGAGCTGGCTAACCGGCGCTTCCTCCCGGGGTATGGCTTCCCGACGGACATCGTCAGCTTCGACAATCGCTGTATGCAGACCCTGAAGCAGGAAGAAACTGACAAACGCGAGGACAACCGCGCCCGCTATCGCTCGCTGGCATCTCGAGACCGTATCACCGGGCTACGCGAATATGCACCAGGAGCCGAACTGGTCATGGACGGTCTGGTCTACAAATCATCCGGCATCACGCTGAACTGGCACGCCCCAGCATCTGCCGAAAACGTTAAGGAGCTGCAGCTCTTCAAAAAAGCTTGGTTCTGCCGTCATTGTGGGGCCAGCGACACCGCAATCAACCCAGGACTGGAAATCAACTGCCAGGAATGCGGTGCCCCTATCGGACGGGAGGATATCCGGGAGTATCTGGTGCCTGCAGGCTTTGCCGTGGACTTCTTCGACGAACCGCACAATGACATTAGCCAGCTGCAATATGTGCCTGTCCAGGCTCCGTGGCTGAATGTACGTGCTAACTGGATATGCCTGGCCAACCCGGCATTCGGTCAGTTCCGCTTCAGTCAGCAGGCCCACCTGTTCCACTACACCTCAGGAGCCAGCCAGAAGGGCTTCGCCATCTGTCTTGAGTGCGGGAAAGCAGAGCCCATGCTAAGCCATCCCGATACGGCTGCTCCAGCCAACGAACAGCATCTGCCAGCCATCTTCCGCCAGAAGGCGGAACACAAACGCCTGCGCGGCGGCAAGAGTGACGATGGGGAGAATATCTGCCCCGGCAGCCACAACAACTGGAAAATCAAGCAAGGTATCCACCTAGGCCATGACAGTCTCACCGATGCGCTTGAGTTGGTACTACGCAATCCCTCCAGCGGTGAGCTCTTGTACGATGATGTCTCTGGCTATTCGATTGCGGTAGCACTTCGGGAAGCGATCGCAGCGGAACTGGGCGTGCAAACTGAGGAGTTGGGTTGTGACTGCCGCCCGATCAGGGTTGATGGCTATCCTGCCAGTGCCATCCGGGTCTTCGACCTGCGTAGCGGTGGGTACACCACACAGGCAGCAGAGCGACTGAATGAGTCCAGCCTGTGGCGGCGGGTTATCAGCCGTCTCGACAGCTGCAACTGCACGCATGCCTGCCAGCGTTGCTTACTCAGCTTCGACACTCGCTTTGAGGCTGATCGCCTCGATCGCCATGCCGCACTGGCATGGATCAATCAGGCCTGGCTTGCCGGCCTGGCACTGCCAACCGAGCTCGCGGTCTTCGGCCCGCAAAGCCGGGCGGAAATTTCCACCCTACAGGAAGCCGTCGAGCAGGCTCTCACCCAGGACGACACAGCGAAGACCCTTGCTGTTTATCTCTCGGCTCCAGCCGAAGACTGGGATCTGGCCGTCGCACGCCGTCTGCGACATCAACTGCAAAGCTGGGAAGCAGCCGGGCATCAGGTGCAATTGCACATACTGGATAGTACCTATGCAGCCCTGCCAGCTGACCAGAAGGAATGGCTTGTAAGACTCACCTTCAGCGGCATCCAGATCTGCCTCCATGAGGCCATGCCGGATCTTGGTGCTCTAGCGCTGAACATCACCCTGCAGGGCGCGCGATGCAACACCGCCTGGGCCAGCGACAATGTGCACCTGACTATCCCAGGCCATACTTGGGATCTAGCTGCGGCCGGTGCGCGGACTGTTCGGGGAGCACCACCCGCGCTGCTATCAGATCGAATACTGAATGCATCTGACCTGATGCCGACCACAACCCCCGGCCTGATCAAGGTTGAGATCGGAGGTCAGTTGGATGGTTCGCTCAGCGGCTTTGCCAAACGATTCTGGGAACATCTCAGAAATGAGGCAGGTAGCATCCTAAATGAGGCACTATCAGGCGATGACCCTATTACAGAGCTGGTCTACAGTGATCGATATGTATGCAGCCCGCTGGTCGTGAATCAGTTGGTCAACGTGATTCATGAGCTTGGACGAGTCAGTGCTACCAACTTCGCCATCCGCATCCAGGGTCGCCAGTATAAAAAGGATGACAACCGGGCGCCATGGCAATGCCGGCATGACTGGCACTCATCTCGCGAGCGCGACGATGCCATATGCCAAGCATTGGAATACTGCGGCCTTAGCGGCGAGGTGCTCAGCCTTTCTTCCTTGCCGCACTTCCGCAAGTTGCACCTGCAACTCCGCTCCGGCAAAAAACTGACGGTCCAGCTTGATCAAGGACTTTCGTATTGGGAGGCCGACCGTAGCGAGAAGTCCTATATGCTCAAGTTCGACTTCGCAACGAGTCGACTTGGAGAGGAAATTCTGGAACATATCCGGTGCAGAGTTGTAGCTGCCAGCGATGAGAACACCCAGGTTTTCCTTTCCGTTACCTGATAACCCCGTAATGTAGGGCCGGCTTACGCCGGCCATTTACAATAAACTGAGACAGGCTCGGGTCAAATCAACTCCACTGACCATGGCGTCACTCCTTCAATGGACCATGCCACCATGTTCAACCGTAAGGGGCCGGCGAACACACCTTAAGAAGGAGCACCGCCGCCTGGCGACTCGCTACTGCAGCTCGCAACAAGTTATGCAGCAATGGTCACATTGGCCTGCTGCCGGCGGTGCTTACGACACCTCTTTTCGTACAGTGCCTAGGACTCGTTATCGACCACGTGCTGGTGCCCCCGCAGAAAAGTGGCGCTTTGCTACCTATATGGGTAGCATGGCCTAATCTCTCGCAACCTGATGTCGGTAGACGACGATTAAGAACAAGGAAGTCTTATGCGCCAGATGGTCACACGCTGCCCGGGCTGTTTCTCCTCCTTTAACGCCCTTACTCCTTTCTCTAAGCCTTCCCGGCATCACTGGCTGCCATCAGCCCCGATGCGCCCTTTCCACTCTTCGTTAATACTTTCCGTTTTTCAATGAACTCGTGCGACCAGCGCGGCCTGCACACCGGCCTATTCATCATCATTTCCAAGGAGTATCGCGCATGAACACTCCCTTTGACCCATCGAAATTTACGACTCCAAAAGCCAAGCCGCTGCCCGTTATCCTTTTGCTTGATGTCAGCGGCAGCATGGGCGGAGAAAAGATCGACAACATGAATGACGCGGTGCGCGACATGCTCGACGTGTTCCGTGGCAACGAGACCAGCGAGACCGAAATCTGGGTCTCGATCATCACGTTCGGCTCAGAGGTCACGCTGCATCAACCCCTGGCCAGTGCCAACAACATTCAGTGGCAGACACTTGCAGCCGGCGGCATGACCCCGCTGGGTGTCGCGCTTGAAATGGCCAAGGCAATGATTGAAGACAAGGACGTTGTGCCATCGCGCGCTTATCGCCCGACCGTGGTGCTGGTCTCGGACGGACAACCGAACGATGGCTGGAAAGGCGCGTTGCGTGACTTCGTAAACGAAGGACGCTCCGCGAAATGCGATCGTATGGCCATGGCCATCGGTGCCGATGCCGACGAGGCGGTTCTTGGAGCATTTATCGAGGGCACGCAAAACCCGCTTTTCTACGCAGAAAATGCCCGGCAAATGAAAGACTTCTTCAAGTTTGTGACCATGTCGGTGACCTTCCGCACCAAATCGCAGGCACCTAACGCCATACCGCCAGCGAGCTCGATCGATGCCCAACCAACGACCATTGGCGCCCGACAGGAGTCAGCGGTGCCGACGGCACCCGATGCAGATGATGGAGGCTACTGGTAATGGCACAGGCAATTGGCGATCCGGAAGAACTAGAGCGCTTTGCGTATGCACTGCAAAGATTCACCGACGCGCTGAACGACAGTGTTGGCGCCCTGGATGGCGCATTCCTGTCGCTCGGTGACACCTGGCAGGACGAGAAGCGCTCGCAGTTCGAAGACGAGTTCAACATGCTCGTCCAGCAACTCCATCAGTTCAACGCGAATGCGACTGAGCAGGTGCCCTACTTGATCGCCCTGGCGTCACGCCTGCGCGATTACCTTCAGAGCTGAGGATGTCGCAAGGGCAATGGCACTCGTATCCATAGGGCAAGTGGAAAATCTCGAAGACCTCGTACGCGATCTGCAGGCCATCCATGAGGCCCTGGAGTTATCCTGCCGAACACAGGTTGCCCTGGCAGATCACAAGTACGAAGACGCTCACAACGCCTCACAGCGCAGCGAGGGCTTGCTGGACGACGCCATGCAGCAAGAACTGGACGCCTGCCAGGCGTCCGAGGACGCCCAGCAGACCGTGGACACCGCATATTCCAGTCTCTACGCCGCCGAGAGCTCGCTGTCCAGTTGTATCGCCCAACCGCTCGACGAAGACGGGTCGAGTCCTGATTGCTCCTGGGAGCACGACTGCGCTGACCAGGCCAGGGCCGAGGTGGACCAGGCCTGCAACGCGCTGGAGCAGGCACGGGCCGACTTCGAACGGGCCATGGAGAACCGAATGGCGATGGAACGTCGCCTGGAAATGACCAGGCAGGCCGCCTCGATGGCTGCGCAAGCACTGGCGCAAGCGCAGCAGGAGTGCAATGCACGGCTTCTCGGCGTCGGCCAGGCCATCGATCTTGGTGTTGCACGCCTTTCTGCGGCCCAGCAAGCGCTGGAGGCCTACCTCGCGACCCATCCCGTCGCTGCGGACTTCCGTTCCTGGCTGAAGTGGGACCCGGTAAAACAGAGTGGAGTCGTCACACCGGATGTACTGCGGGATCGAATGAACCTGTCGGCGGAACATCGGCAGATGCTCCAAGAATACCTGTACGAACGAAATCCCGAGTATCGGGCGAAGGTCGACAGGTTCCGCGAGCAATGGGTTGCCGCGAAAGGCGATGTCGAGCGCAACGGGGTCGTGCGCAAGGTCCGCATCGAGCTGTGCGGCGAATTCGGTGAGCAACTGGTTCGCCACGCCCTGGCGCCACTGGGTGGTCGCATCGAGACACAAGGGCGGACGTTCGTTGGCGACAACGGCCGCTACACCAAGACCGACCTGCTGATAACCGACCTGCGTGTCCCAGTCGTACTGGGGCGTGGGCCGGGCATGGGGGCACCGGTGGGCGGCTCGCTGGCGTTGGAGGTGAAATGCGGCAAGGCCCAGTACCTCTTCGCGCAGAAGGACCACATGGTGTTCCAGGCCGAAGGACACAAGCAAGCGGATGCGCAATGCACGCTCTGCTCGCGGGACATCAAGGACCTTTCGCCCGAGAAAGAGAAAGAGCTGCGCGATGCCTTGCGCGAGGCGGGCTCGCCTCTGATAGGCATGCTGCCGAGCAAGAATGAGATAGACCGGTCCTGTCTTGATTTCATCCGCCAGAGCGAGGAGAAACAGCCATGAAAGTGCGATTCGCCGTACTGGAGCCTGCCATCCTTGAACAGGTCTGGGCAGGAGTGGAGCAGTTGCAGCGCGCGGTCGATACCGGCGACATGGATGACGTAGACGAAGCCACGGCGCACTTGCTGGAGTTGACCGCAGGCTGCCGCTCGATCGACCTGTCCGAAGAGCGGTGGCAGAGGTTCCTGAGCGAAATCAGGTGCGAGGATCCGGACTTTGAATCCCGTTACCTGCTACCGGGCAAGCTGTGTGCTTCGTTGCTTCCAGGCATCGCCACCGATGCGCATGTCCTGGAACTCCCCATGGACGATGTTTCGGGAGATGTCGATGTTTGACGATGTCATGGGACTGATGGCGGCCTGTGCAAACAGGTTCAACGCTGGGGTGCGGGATGGATTCGGCACCTCCATCGCCAACGAAGTGCTCTCCCCGATCCAGGAGAACATCGCCTGCCTGCGCAGTTTCAGCGAAGACTACCAGCGCCAGGTCACGGCCATCGACGGCCTCCTCGAGGAAGCGCAAGACGTAGGAACTTCACAAGGGGAGCGTGATGTATGAAGGGATCGCCCGAGCATCCGGACCAAATCGTCTCCAGGATCATGCAAGCCATCGCCGACTATCAGGAAGGCCTGACCCGCATCGACCGTGAGTTCAATGCCGCCGCGAGCAGAAGAGAGCAAAACCTTCGGGGGCTGCGCAAAGACTTGCAAACACCCCAGGCTGCCTCGACGGAAGAGGCCTTGCGGCGGCTGGCAGATGAAGAACGACAGACGAACGCCAGCCGCGCGCAGCGGACAACGGCCTGGCGATCAACGTTTGTGCTGCACTGGGAAGGTATTGCCACAGACGCGATGCGCTCGGCTGAGCGGCTTCGCCGCGAACAGCCTGCGTTGACGGATCTGGTCCCTAAGGCGTCATGGGCGGTCACGGAAATGCCTGAGCGCTTGTATCTCGGCTCTCGGCAACTGGGCTTCGAGGATCTCTGCTGTTCGACGCCAAACGCCATCCCCTTCCCGTTCTCCAGCGCCCTGGCGTTTTCTCAAGGCCACACGGGCCACACGCAGTGGATATCCGGCCTGCTGCTGCGCTTGCTCTCTGCCCTGCCCCCGGCGCAGCTGGAGTTGACGTTCATCGATCCGATGCGACTGGGACAATCGGTCGAGCCGTTTCTGCCCCTGCTCAAGGTCGAGCTACTGGTACCGGCACAACGGGTACTGACGCGCGCGGACGAGATCGAGTCTGCGCTCGGCCAACTGACGAATGACATCGAAGAACTGCTCCAGCATCGCTTCAGTAACGAGTCCGCGAACTGGTCGGCGTACAACGCGAAGTACCCCGAATGCCGTCTTACGTACAAAGTGCTGGTGCTTTTCGATGCGCCGGAGCAACTGTCCGAAAAAAGTCTGTGGTTCCTCCAGCGATTATGCGAGAACGGCCCGCGCTGCGGCGTCCTGCCAATCATCGCGATCGACGAGCAGCGCTTGAAGGACCAACGCTACGAAAAACTCCGCTCGACCGCAGCGCAGGCGGTCGCGGCGTTCGATGCCCTTTTCGCAACATCGTCCGTCGCGCGCAACGGTCTTTCACTGACCTGTAAGTCCGAACAATGGCCCACCCAGGAACAGCTGGGCCCCTACCTTTCGGCGCTCGCCGAAGAGTGCGCCCGACAGGCACGGTTCAGCCGGTCGATGAAGGATCTCTGGTCAGGCTTCTCCAGGGGCGCCACGACCTGCGCAGGCTTTGACATCCCAATCGGATGGACAGCCGCCGGCGCGCCCGCCTCCTTCGTCCTCGGTGCCACAACGTCCGAACACCATGCACTGCTCGCTGGCAAGACCGGGTCAGGCAAGTCGAACCTGCTGCATGTCCTGATCCACTCCCTGTGTCAGCGCTATTCACCGGCGGAAGTCGACCTTTATCTGTTGGATTATAAGGAATCGACGGAATTCAGTGTCTATGCCGACCCGCCCCTTCCCCATGCCCGGCTGGTCGCCACGGAAAGCGATCCCGAATACGGCACCACAGTCCTTCGCCACCTGGTGGGTGAATTGCAGAGGCGCGGATACATGTTCAAGGAGAACAAGGTCTCTGACTTCGCCAGTTTCCGCGCCAGCACAGGTGAGCAGCTACCCAGAGTCCTTCTGGTCATCGACGAGTTCCAGGTGCTCTTCGCCGGCACACGCTCAGTGGCAGAGGCAGCAGAACAATTCCTGTCGCAACTGTTGAAGCAGGGGCGCTCATTCGGCATTCATGTCCTGCTCGCGACGCAGACTCTCAAGGGTATAAATGCCATGTCCTTGGGGAGCATCATCACCCAGTTGGGCTGCCGCATCGCCTTGGCCTGCGGCCAGGAAGATTCAGCGATGATCCTGGGCGCGAACAACTGGGCAGCGGCGGGACTGCAGAGCCCGCCCGAGGGCATCATCAACAACGCCAACGGGGCCAGGTCCGGCAACGTCAAGTTCCTGATACCCCTAGCAGACAGCGACACTTGCCGCGAACACATCAGCACGCTGGCGCAACATGCTTCGCGTCAAGGCATGGCGGACAAGACCCGGATCTTCGATGGTGCCCACCTGCCTGAGCCGCCTTGCGCCACTACCTACCAGAACGTCTGTTCAGGAGACGGTGCCCTGCTGCTCGGGCAACAGCTGACGTTCGACGCCGACATGCTCACGGTTCCGCTCATCAAGCGCCCGGCCTTCAATGTCCTGTTCAGCGGCTACAACGATGCAATCCACGACGGCTTGCTCAACGCAACGCTGTCCAGTCTGGTGGCATCCAGCCGTTTCGACGAGATCATCTACTTCAACGCACGCGGCGTCACTGCGAAAGGCCAATTCACCTCCGGGTCACATGCGCCTGGCGGTCCCGTGCAAGTGTTCGACGACATCGCGGCTCTTCCGTTGCAAGCCATAGCCGACTCAATCGGTAGTCGCCGCGTCGCCTTGATCATCGACGGTCTCGACTCGGAAAAACTATTGCACCCACCGACCGCCTTCAAGGCCCCCAAGCCAGGTGAGCCGCCCTCTCCCGGCGATCTGCTCAAGCGGATCGCCGAGGATGGTCCGCGCCAGGGGGTGTTCGTGTTCGTCTTCGTCGAGCGCTGGCAGCGCTGCGCAACGGCATGCAAGGAGCTCTTTTCCTGCTTTGAACAGCGCCTGGCGTATTGCATGACCGAAGACGACGCCGGCTCGCTCATCTCCACCGGAATCGGCAAGTTCAAAGGTCTCGAAAAGCCCAACCGGGCCGTTCTGATGAACCGCATGACCGGTGAGACCACCTGGTTCCGCCCCTACGTTGCCAAGAGTTCCCTATGAAGAAGTTTCTACTCACCTGGTATGGCATCACGGATTTTCGCGCATCGCTGGGATTCGAAAGCACGGAAGGTCCGATCGCCGCAGCGCTGGCGGCAGAGGACTACAGCGAAATCGTCATTCTTGGCTACACACGAAACGACCTCCAGGATGACACGTCGCCCCCCTCCTGTACGGACCTGGCGACACGGCTAGCGGCGATCCATGCTGCCAACCAGCAACAGGATCGCGCCGTGACCAACGATTTCGTCTCAACGTTTGCCAATACGCCCGCCGCCCACGCGCACTTCGCCTGCTGGCTGGAGGCGCAACTGCCGAGGTTCGGCAGGCAGGCGCACATTTCGCTGAAGAGCGAAACGCTCCGCGAACTGAACGACTCCGAAGGCATCTACGCCTGTGCCATGCGCGCCCTGGATTTTGTCGCCAAGGCCGCCGGCGAAAAACTCGTTACGCTGTACCTGAGCCCTGGTACCCCGGTCATGGCGTTCATGTGGGCATTGGCAGCCTTGGCCCATCCTCACCTGAAGAAACGCCTCATAGTCTCTCCCGTTGTCGGCAAGCCGCCGGAAACCATTGCCCTGCCTGCCGAATGGCTGGAGCGCCACGGCGCCAGCCAGGCGGCGATCGGCAATGCCCACGAAGGGTTCGCCGTGACCTATCACCTGTTCGGCGAGCAACGCATGCCATCGCTGCTGGGCATCCGCCAGTTCGCCTCCAACCGGCATGTGTTCGTGAACTCCCAAGACTTCCCGGCGACCTGCATGCGCGCGTTCACCCAGGAAGCGAACTTCGAAGAACTCCCGGTCGACCCGTGGGACGCCAAGGACGTGCAGGAAAGGATCATTGCCCACGCCAGGACCTTGCCGCCTGGCGCACGTATCGGTGTGAACCTCACCGGCGGTACCAAGCTGATGTTCGCAGGCGCACTGTCCGCAGCCCGGGCACTGGGGGCCGTGCCCTTCTACTTCGACAGCCGCAACCAGCGCGTGACCTATGTCGATAGCCTGCTTCGGGAGGCCATCCGCCCCATCGACTCAATCGAAACCTTCCTGCTGCTCAATGGCGATGGGCTGAAAGTGTCTACCGTCGAGCCCGAGGACGAGCTATCGGCGGACCGCCGCCGCCTGACCAAAACACTGTGGAAATACCGCAGCAAGGTCGCTGATGCCTACACCGCCTTGTGCAGATACAGCAACGAATACGAAAGAAGCCTGCAAAGAGGGGAGCCACTGACACCGTTCCGCATCGAATGCCACGGGTTCGTCTTCGCCTTCACTCGGGAAGCCGAAGCATCGGTTGTCGGCAACGGCCTGAACCTGCACTTCAATCACTGGGCGGGTTTCGCCAAATACCTTTCCGGTGGCTGGTTCGAAGAGTTCGTCTACCTGCAATGCAAGCCCTACGAGGAGCGCGGCGTCATTCGGGACCTGCGAATCAACCTAACCCTGCAACTCAACCAGGACGGCTCATTCCATCGCGACGTGCAACACAACGAGCTCGACGTCACCTTCACCGACGGGCATTCGCTCTACATCGTCGAATGCAAGGCGGGCAAGGTCACACAGGAGCAAGTGATGAAATTGCAGAACCTTGTCCGCTTCTATGGTGGTGTCGAAGGTCGCGGCATCGTCGCCTGCTGCTTCCCCCCAAGGTCGGACTCGGTGCGCAAGAAAATCATCGACGCGAAGCTGGCACTTTGTTGCGGAGGCTCCTTCCTGGAACAGCTCGATGGTTTGATGAGCGGGATCGCCGCGCGCGCCAGACTGGCCGGGGAGCCTGCATGACGCTCTTCCTGGTGTGCGACACTTCCGGCAGCATGAGTGAAGGGGGCAAACCATTCATCACAAGGACGGCGGTCATGACCATCGCCCAGTGGATGCATCTGGCGGGCGGGCAGGAACAGATCAGGTTGTGTGCCTGGGGGAGCGAAGCGGTCTTCAGCGACTGGAGCATGACCGACGACTACCCGGAGCATATGCTGGTGTGCCGCGGCACATCCAGCGCAAGCGCGCTAACCCGTCTGCTGGGTGATTCACCGGCCGGAAAGGTACTGCTGCTGACCGACGGTTTCTGGTCCAGCACCGAGGCCCGGCACCTGAAACAGTGGCGTGCGGTGCTTCGCGACGACTCGGTACGCGTTATCAAGACTGGTGTGGACGCCAATCCGCAGCTCAAGGGCTCGGACGTTTTCCTTGCCGAGGACCTGTTCGCAGCGCTGGACGGATGGCTGGAAGTGCCCTCGGCATGACGTTGTGGAAGAGCTTCGGCGCCAGCGTTCCAGGCCCCGCGCACCTGGCTGCCGGACTCCCCAACCAGGACGCATGGTCAGCCTTCCACCGCGACTGGGGAGACGGCATCGTAGTTTCGGACGGCCTCGGCTCGAAGCCGTTTTCCAGTTTCGGCAGTAAGGCGGCCTGTCAGGCTGTAACACAGGCTTGCCGCTCCCGCGCCGAAGCCAACCCGGCGTCCCTGCTGCAGCGCATCACGTCGAACTGGCTGTCCCTCGTCGCACCACTCGAACCCAGTGATTGCGCCGCCACATGCCTGTTCGCCTTCCGCACGAAAAACGGCGTGATCCACCTGGGCATGCTGGGCGATGGCCTGGTCGCGGCAATCAGGTCGGATGGTTCGGTGATGTCCCTGGCGGACGACAAGTCGCAAGGCTTTTCCAACATCACGGCAGCACTGTCCCAGCGCGTATCCGAGCGGGACTGGCAATTCTCCTCGCTGCCGGAGCGGGATTGCCTGGCCATCCTGCTCTGCTCCGACGGCGTGGCGGACGATGTGGAGGACATTCCCGGCTTCGTGACCGGCGTGATCGACGCGCACCGTTCGATGGCCGCAGTCACCGCCAACCAGTGTCTTCAAACAATGCTCGAAAAATGGCCTACCCCAAAGCACAGCGACGACAAGACCATCACTTTTCTCTGTCGCGAGGAGATTACCCATGGACAAGACTGAAGGGATAAAGCCCCTGTGCGACGAATACGGTAATCACCACACGCTTGCCGATGAGCTCGCCAGGGGCGGCCAAGGCGTCGTGTTCCGCACCAAGGACGCGGACCTGGCCATCAAGCAACCGCTCAACCCCAAGGGTGAGCCGGACACCAGCAGCGACCTTCGTCACCGCTTCCAGAACATCCGCCTGCTGCCGCTGCCGCCACGCATTCCACTGTCGTTACCGCTGGCCATCCTGCGGGATCAGCCAGGGTACGTGATGCGCCTGCTCAACGACATGACGCCCTTCAGCGTCTTCGATCTCGACGGCAAGACGAAAAAGGACCTCGAAGAGCTGCAGCTCATCCTTCCTGGGTGGCTGGTGGACGTCCCTGACAAGGACCTGGCGTTGCGTCTGGTCCATTACGCTCGTACGGGCTCGACCCGCCGTCGCCTGTTCGCACTGTCTGAGTGCGCTGCTATCCTCGCCCGCCTGCACTGCTCGGGGATGGTCTACGGCGATATCTCCAGCAACAACGCTTTCCTCGGTGCGCAATCGAACGATGTCTGGCTCATCGATGCCGACAACCTGCGATTTGAAATGCCCTGTGGAGGCATCTCGGTCTATACGCCGGCCTATGGCGCACCGGAAGTGGTGCGGGGCACCGATACTTCGCGCCCGCGGTCGGACTGCTGGGCATTTGCGGTGATGGCCTTCAAGACCCTTGCCCTCTGCCATCCATTCATCGGCAAGGCCGTGCTCGAACCCGAGGAAGATGACAGCGGCTGGGACTCCGAGCCAGAGACCGACGGCCAGACTGCTGACCTAGACGAACAGGCGTACGCGGGTTACCTGCCCTTTATCGATGACACGAAGGACGACTCCAACGCCGGGGTTGGAGGGCTGCCGCGTGAGCTGGTCGCCACGGCCGGGCTTCGCCGGCTCTTCCAGGAAACCTTCGGGGCAGGAAGACTACAGCCGCATCGCCGTCCAAGCATGGCCTTCTGGGCACTGGAACTGAAAAAGGCGCTCGACCACTCGCTGCACTGCGATACCTGCGCGATGAGCTACCTGTTCGACGAACACACCCAATGCCCTTATTGCCGAGCACCTCGTCCACCCTTTGCCTGCGCCCGGACATCGCGGGGCGAGATCGTGATTCCCGCCACCACCCGGCACTTCACCCTGCCGCACCGTCTTTTCCATCCTTTTTCATTCGAGCATAACGAGACGCAGGCGTACGAAGTCGACCTCGACTTCACCGCCAGGACGGCACGTCCTGTCCGAGGCACCCCTGCTTTCCCCGATAGCTTGACCTTCACCTTCGAGGCGGGCGTGCAATGAAGTTCCAGGACATACCAGCCGATATCCTTACCATCCGCGTCCGACCGGTTGGTCAAGGCTCGGCAGAGTGGCGCGACCAGGCCGTCTATTCGATCGAGAACGATCTCTCGCGCCCCGATGAGTTCGACCTGCGTCTCAAGGTCGCAATGATCGCCGTGCAGACCGTCACACCGATCGATAACCGGCGACTGAGCGCCGAACTCGCCATTGGCCGCGCACTGCTCGCGCAACTGGCCAATCGTGCTGCCGACGGCAGCATGGAGCTACAGATCGCCTTTTTCTCCGGACCGTGCCTGGAGATGGGTGAACTGGAAATCGGCGTGGACGACTATGCCGAACGAGCATTTGCAGAGCTCGAGCACCGCAGGAACGGCCCCAAGGGTGAACAACTCTACAAGCTGCTGGAGCGCCATTTCTGCTTTCGACAAGGCGACAGCGATTTCTTTTTTCTGACCGCAGGTCCGGCCATCGACGAGATGCTCAAGCCCGACCCCGTCCCGGAAGAGGAAGTAGCAGACCCTGAGGAGTTGATTCCGGATCCGGAATCGCAAGCTGGCCAGGAGCCAGCGCCCAGCGACGTGCAGCTCGCTCGAATCCAGCAACCAACCCGCAGCAACTCGTTCTGCATCAGCGGGGACGGATTGCGCTTCGTGGCGACAGAGACGCCCTTGCCCCAAGGCAAATCGATTTTCCTTACCACCCGCATGACCAAGGCCCGCAAGCATCCGGACCGTGCACTACGCCTGGTCAAAGGCAAGCTTCACTTCGCAGACTGGAGCCGGGCCGGACATATCCGTCTCCTTGCCAAAGCCCAGATGACAGCCTTGACTCAGGACCACGTCAGCTACTTGAGGAAATGGGATGAGTTCGGCGATCTCGAAGGTGAACTGCTGCTGGACAAGGCGCGCGTGGTGGGAGTACTGCACGTCGCCGGCGGCGTCGAGAACAGGGACGGAACCGTGGCCGTACGCGTGACCCAAGCCTCCGAGGCCGCACTCAAGGCCCTGGACAAAGGCCAGGTCGGCGAGCTCCGGTGGGTAGAGGAGCTCCCGGACTATCTGCTGGATCCCGCCCTGCACTTCAAGGATTTCGCCAGCGGCATCGAGCACAGGGAGCAACGGGAACCCGCGCCCGCCCAGGAAGAAACACAGGTCAGAAATAGGCATTACGGGGTGGGCGAGTTCGACAAGGCATCGAACACGCTCAAGCTCAAGACTGAAAGACTGCCGGAAAAGTCCGGCAAGCTCATCCTCTCCCTAGCAGGCGAGGTTGCCCAGATCAAGCGCCGCCTGGTGGCGCGCCGAATGATTCTCGAAGGCCGGGCCGCCAATCCCCAGCTCGGCCTGCTGATCGAGGAAAAAGGCGTCATTACCCAGACCCGTAGGCCGTCACCTGTCAAGCCGCTGACGGCGTTCGTCCTGAGCAAGGTCTTCAAAAACACGCCCACGCCAAAACAGCTGGATGCCATCAGCTGTGCCTTGGAAACCCCGGACATCGCCCTTATCCAGGGACCTCCCGGAACCGGCAAGACTACGGTCATCGCGGCCATTCTCGAGCGTTTGAACGAAATGGCGGACAAGCGTGGCATCGCCATCAAGGGCCAGGTGCTGCTGACAGGGTTTCAGCACGACGCAGTCGAGAACATGATCGAGCGCCTGTCGCTCAACAGCCTTCCCGTTCCGAAATTCGGCAAGCGCTCCAATGCCGCCACGGATGACGCTAGCCTCTTCGAAGAACGGCTCGATCGCTGGTGTGGAAAGCTCGCCACCGAGCTGCGTGACCGAAACCCGCAGATCGCCGAAATCGAGCAGGAAACCGAGATCAGGCACCTGTACCTGCAGTACCTCCAGACACCGACACGAGTACTCGCCGCCAGCCTTGCCTCCCGGATCGCAGCGCTCGGCATTGCTATCCTGGGCGAGAAGCAGGTACGTCAGGCTGAAAACCTGAAGAAGAAAATGGGCCTGGAAGAAAAGCTCAATGATGCCAGCCACCAGTGGCTCGACGTTGTGCGTCGCCTTCGTTGCCGGCCGGAAAGCTTTGCCGACGATGGTCCCGAACGCGCCGCCGATGCGCTGGCCGATCTCGGTGAGGTGCTGGACAGCGAGGACCTTGCGTTGCTCGACGATGCCAGCCTGTGGCGTAACGAAAATGGCCTTCCGCCGTTCCTGCAGCGGTTGGCGACACTGAAGAGGACGCTGCTCGCCCGCTTCAGCGCTCCCCCGATTTTCCGCATCGAAAAAGCCAACGACGAGATCGTCGCCCTGGCAGACGTGGCGATCGAGCAGATCAAGCGCAAGGGGCACTCGGGCCGGGACAAGAAATCCGCCGCGCTGGCGGAGTTTCTCGCCCAGCTCGGCAACAATCCGCGCGCCATGCTGGAGGCTGTATCCGACTACAGCTTCGCCTTCGCCGCGACGTGCCAGCAAAGTGTCAACCGCAGGATGCAATTCCAGAAAGGCATCAAGGGGGGTGACACCAACCTGAACCAGCAGCGCCTGGAATACGAATACGTGATCGTCGACGAAGCCGCTCGCGTCTCGCCACGTGACCTGATGGTGCCGATGGCACAGGGCAGGCGCATCATCCTTGTCGGCGACCACCGCCAGCTGCCGCATATTATCGATGACGAGGTCGCACGCCGGATGGAAGACGGCGAAAACGGCCCGTCGGAAACCGACTGGCTGAAGAAATCGATGTTCCACTACCTGTTCTCGGAACGCCTGAAAACCCTGGAGGAAGGCGACAAGATCACTCGCCGGGTCACGCTGGACAGGCAGTACCGCATGCATGAGCTGCTGGGCGACTTCATCAGCCGCAACTTCTACGAGCGCTTCGACCCCTCCGAGAAGTTCGGCTCAGCAAGGCCAGCAGTCAATTTTGCCCACGCCCTCCCCGATACAGGCGGAAAACCCGCCGCGTGGTTAGAGGTACCCTTGGAAAAAGGCAAGCACCGACGCAGCGGGACCAGTTGGATTCGCCCGATCGAGGCCACGGTGATCGTGCACCAACTGCTCGCATGGATGAATTGCGCGGCAGGTAAGGACCTGACTTTCGGGGTGATTTCCTTCTACAAGGCGCAGGCCGACTACATCAGGCAGCAGCTCGGCACGCTCGGCGACAATGACAAACGACTGCGTATAGGCACGGTTGACTCGTTCCAGGGCATGGAGTTCGACGTGGTGTTCCTATCGACGGTGAGGACCGTGCCGCAGTCGTGGAAATCCGCTACCGATGACCGCGAAAAACAGGCGCAATCACTGTACGGTCACCTTTGCCTCTACAACCGCCTGAATGTCTCGATGAGCCGCCAGAAGAAACTACTGGTGGTGGTCGGCGACCCGAGACTGTTGGAGGGCGATCTTGCAGCCGAGTTCATTCCCGGGCTCGTTGATTTCCATAAGCTCTGCCGCGAACAAGGAGTCGTACTGGAATGTTGAAACTTCTGGATTACGGCACCCCTGATCCGTTCGGAGCAATTGTCGGCCGACGCCGCAATCTGTCCTGGCCCGTCGATGCCTACCGGATCACCCTGCCCAGACCTGAAGAAGATGGCCTGAGGCTCAACCCGTTCGAGCAGGTCATCCTCAGTCTGCTCGCCCTGGGTAAGATGAACTCGCAGGCACTTGCCGAGGACACGTGCATTCCGCGCGACCTGGTCGAAAGCATTCTGTTGCGCCTTCGGGACAAGGGGTTGATCGACGAATTCAATAGCGTCCTCGAAGCATCCGACAGCAACACGGCAAGCGGCGTCGACAGCCCCGCATTCGTTACCGCGCTGCTGTTTCGCGAACGGGTCAGCGGGCAGGTTCTGCCCTTCATGCAAGTGCTGGAGCACCAGCCATTGCGCAAGCAGGAACAAAAGCCGGCCGTCTACAAGATCCCATCCGCCAGTGCCGAATCCACGCCGCTCACCCAGCGTGATGTGATCAAGGTGGCGCGAACGATGCAGCGAAGATCCGCGATTTTCGGGAAGGAGCAGCCATTACCTGCACTGCATCAGATCGTGATCATGGACAAGCCGGAACGGTACTATCTGGACTGCCCTATCGCCATTCAGAGACGCGACGGCGAGTTCCGCATCGCTGACCCCTTCGGCAACGGCTTTTCTCTGGTACTTGAACGGGCATTCGAACAGTTGCTCGAACAGGACGAACCCACGGCTGACTGGCTGGGCAGGTGGAAGGCAGCACTGCATCAGCCACGCTCGCCCTCTCCCGATCAGCGTGTAAAAGAACCCTTCGATACGCCTTACAACCAGCTGCACTACCCCAAGCTTCTCAGCAACTTGCGGCTGCTGCCGAACGCCGCGTTCCGCTCCATCGCCCAGCTCTATGCCGCCGTGGAGTGGTCGTTGTTCCATGCCTGTGCCAGGCGTCCCTTCGAAGGCGATATCCAGCGCTTGAAGTTCACCCCACAGGCGGAGCACGCGCAACTGCTTGGCCTCGCGGCCAGCGAGGTCGGGCTGCTACCACCTGGAGCCGGTTTCAGGCCTGTTCGGGAGGGTAAGCTACAGGACTTCATGAAGGGAAAGGCGGAGCTGGAAACACTGCTCGCCCTGAGCATCCTTCGCGCGCAGGGCGATGATTCTCATCCCTTGCGACGCCTGGCCGCGCTCGATCCCGCACTGATCAGCCATCTGCTCGAAATCAAAAGGGCACGTGACGAAAAGGGACATGGGAAAGGCAGTGCCGACGCCCCGGAATCGGAGTTGCTGGCAGAACCGCTGGTGCGCGAGATCATCGAAACCATGCTGCCGGAGGTGACCTTCTCCCGCGAGCCGACCGCCAGTAGCAACCCAGATACCTATGCGGACGTGTTGCTGGATGCCCGCGCCGGCATCCAGGACGCGTTTGGCTTCGGCGCGTTCAATCGCCTCGGGACGAACGTGAAAGAGCGGCTCGTCCATGCGGAACGGGTCTTTCTCTCCTGGCATGAAGGAGACGATGCCCTGGCGTTCGTCCGTGACCTATATGCGGCAATGCAGTCCGTCCTCGAGCTATCGCTGAACCGTTGGCTGCCACCGGACATGGCAGATGCGCTGCTGATCGAGGCTGCACAAGACAGGGCCATCGAGGCCGGCCTGTGCCATCGACTGCCGTCAAGCCTGCACACTGTGAGGTCTTCGATTGTGCGCCAGACGCTGCAAGGCAACGGCCAGTCGCTCGGGGCCTGCATGATCGCGTTCCTGCTGATGGCCGACGATCAGACCCTGAAGTCCATCTCGGCGACCCAACCGTCTTTCGTCGACGATGTAGCCGCGCTAATCGCCAGACGCGGGCACGGGAATGAGCCACTGCCACTGGCAAGCAAGGATGTCGCGAAGCTGCGCAAGGCATCGTACAAAATCATCAAAGCACTGATTGAGGTATAGGAAATGGAGCACTCCGACAACAGGGATGACGTCTTGAAGCAGGATGTCGCCGCTCAGTTGCTGCGCGACACCGAGATCGCGCTCCGCGAAGCCACCGTTGCCAAGAGCCAGCATGCCCTGGAGGAAGAAAAACAGCGGATAGCTACGGAGCGCAAGAAGCTCGCCAACCAGGCTGCAGATCTCCGCCAGCAAGTGGATCAGTTCAAGGCCGCCGAACGGCAACGCGCAGCGATCCATGACGAAGAGCGCGTCGCCTTGAGCGCGGAACTACGCCAGAAACGCGCCGAGGGCGAGCGCAGGATTTCGGAAATCCGGGAGCAGCAGCTATCGGCTCTGGAAGAAGAGCTTGCCAAGCTACGGGCCAGGCGCCTGTCGGAGGTGTCCGCGGCCGGCGACGCCGAGCGCGAACGCATCCGAGACGAACTCAGCAGGCAGCGTGAGGCCTGGACCAGACAACAGGACGAGGCCCGCGCGCGACTGGATGCAGAAGTGTCCGAGCTGGCAAGGCAGAAGGGGGCGTTGACCGCGCTGCAGGGCGAAGTGCACGGGCGAGCGATGGAGCTGGAATCCGCCGAGCGCAACCTGGAACGCAAGGAGCAACGGCTCGAAGAGCAAGCCAGGCGGCGTAGTGACAAATTCGCGGACGAACTCGAGAGCAACCTGGAGGAAGCGCGCCGTTCACTGGAAATGCAGAAGCAGTCCTGCATCGAGGACAACCGGCGTCTGCGTGATACCGTCTCCACACAGGCCGACTTGCTGGGCGTGTTCGAGCTGCTGAAACGCCAGCTCGGGGACACGGACCCATCCGAGATCCTGCGAGACCTGAACAGCCAGACAGATGAGCTGACGCGCCTGCGCGAAGAGCTCGCCAACCGGCCCACCGAGGAGATGCGCGACAGAACCCGCGCGCTTGAAAGCGAAACCAAGGCCCACAAGGCCCGGGCGGATGAGCTTGAGCGACAGATCGCGATCAGGGAAGCGGAGTATGAGCAGGTCGCTCAGCTACGCCGGAAGAACTCCGAGCTCACTGCGGAAAACCAGTCATTGATGCAAAAGACTTCGATCTTCGAAGGCGCGGCAAACGAAGCGCAAGTCGAGCTCGACCGGCTGCGGGCCGCTTATGAACGCCCTGCCGAGGTCGAGGCGCGGCACAAGGAAATCGAACGACCACATTTTGCCGTGGACCGAGCCAGGCCGCCGGTGAAGACGCAGATCGACGAGCTGACCTGGCTCAAAGGTATCGGCAATGCGTGCAGTCACTACGGCCTGAGTTTCAACCCACGGATCCTCAACGCCTTCCACACGGCCCTGAAGACCGCAGAGTGGTCGCCCCTGACCGTGCTCTCGGGCGTCTCCGGTACCGGCAAGTCCGAACTGCCGCGCCTGTACGCCCACTTCGGCGGCATTTTCTTCGAGCCGCTGTCGGTGCAGCCAAACTGGGACTCGCAGGAGTCCATGCTCGGCTTCTTCAACTCAATCGACAACAAATTCGACGCCCAACCGGTGCTGAACTTCCTCGCACAGAGCCAGAAGCCCTGGAGCGAGGACTACCCCGGCCTGTCCGAGGCCATGTGTCTGGTCCTGCTCGACGAGATGAACCTTGCCCATCCGGAGCTGTACTTTGCCGAATTTCTGAGCAAGCTCGAACTGCGCCGTGGCAGGAAGGGCAGCGACGTGCCCTGGCTGCTGGTGAAGGTCGGCGCAGGCATGCCAGCCTACAAACTACCGCTGGGCCGGAATGTGTTGTGGACTGGAACGATGAACCAGGATGAAACCACCAAGTCTCTTTCCGACAAGGTGCTGGACCGCTCCATCATCGTCAATTTCCCGCGGCCGACCGAATTGAAACGCCGCCTGAAATTGCTGCCGCTCGATGAGCGCAATCGCGGCCCGGCGCTGCACAAATCCGTCTGGCAAAGCTGGCTGGCAGAGGGCAGCAGCTTCTCGGAAGACGAAGTCAAGCCGTACATGGCCTTCATAGAGGCGTTGAATGGAGCACTCTGCGTGGCTGGCCGGGCACTTGGCCATCGGGTATGGCAATCCATTGAGTACTACATGGCCAACTACCCGGAGGTCCGGGCGGCGAAGAATGACAACTCCCCATCCCGACTTGCCGAGGCGATGCATACTGCGTTCGAAGACCAGCTGGTACAGAAGGTCATGCCCAAGCTCCGCGGCATCGACACCCGCGGCAAGAGCAAGACCGACTGCCTCGACAAGATCCGCCACCAGTTGGACAGGGGCATCGCTGGCCGTCCTTTCCACCTCACCGAGGACTTCGATATTGCCTGCGAACTGGGCTACGGCCAGTTCATCTGGCAATCGGCGAACTACCTCAACGCGCCTGGTTCGTCAACGGCGCCGACACAAGTCGAGCACCCTGCCCCCACAGCCTCGAACACCCAGGAAGAACCGCCGTCACTGTTCAACATCGGCCTGACAGATCCTGACGAGCGCCGTAGGGCTTGGAACCTGAGGTCCCCGGAGAAACGAGACGAACTGCGCAAGACGTTGGAGGAGAACGCCAGGAAAGGGGGAATCACCGGCCATGACCAGTGAGCACCTGTCGAGCCTTGACTCCGTGCCCCGCAACAAGGCGCACGACAGAACCGCCAGCAGCGAGGTGCTCGAGCAGTCGGACTGGTTCTGCCATGCCGTCGACTTCGACCCCAGGAGCGGGCAGGCGCTGCCGCAATCGCTGTCGGTGTTTCTGGCCAGGATCGAAGGGTACTCACCGCCCGAGACCGGGTCCCCGTACCGCGACCGCCTGTGGCGCATCACCGAACATTGCAGCGAGGCGGTGGATCGGCTTGTCCACTGCCTCAACGAGGCTCCTCGCAGGGAACACGCTTTACTGCCCGCCCATGCGGTACGCGAACTCGATGCCAACAGCTTCATCAAGCTGAGCAATCGCCCGGGACGCACACTGAGGGAAAAGCTGGCAGGCAACCCCTATCTGCAAGGCGTTCGGCGCTCCCAGTCCGTCGACCTGCCGGAGAACCGCCTGTTCAAGGCATGCATGGTGCGTCTGGCGCAATACCTGGAGCTGTGCGCCGAGCGCCATGAACACCAGAACGACCTGTTGTTGACGATTCTGTCCTGGCTGCGCTCCGGCGAAGCGCGGGACATTGGCCGCTGGGAGAACCTGCCGCCCAACAACACGCTTTTGTCACATCGCGATTACCGACAGGTATGGGACGCCTGGCGTTGGCTGCAGTCCCTGGAGGATGACACTGCTCGCGACCTGTCCGAGGTCCACGCACGTCGCCAGACCCGGCATCGCTGGATCACCTACAGCCGTATATGGAGCGAGGGCCGCCACTGCCTGGCGGACATGCCGGTTTTCTTCGACTTCGATACCTTCGAGATCCGTCCCTGGTTCAACAGCGTCGCGATGCAGTCGGTACAGGAAAAGATCAAGCGCGGCGCCAGGATCGAAATCCATACACCGGTGTGCGTCGATCTGGCGACCTCACTCCCACGCTATGCTGCGGGCAAAATGGCCAGGCACCTACCTGGTTCTTTTGCATGGCAACTATGGCAAGGCGAGGATGCGGAGGTAGCACTCGACCTGTTTACCTCCGACGCGATCTATCGGCACCCGCAGGTGACGACCCTATTCCCGACGGACCTGTTCTTCTCCCAAGCCGCGCACGAGCACTTGGAGCGCGCCGCACACGCCTTCACCGGCAGGCTGCAGGAGATGTTCAGGCACGACACGCTGATCTGGCTCGTGCCCGATGTCCTCAATGATTTCGAACTCGACGTCACCCGACGCAATCTCAATGCTCGCTTCCAGGGCGCAGTGCCCCTGCCGCGCAGTATTGCCGCTGCGATTCAACACGTGGACTACTCGAAAGTGAGCGCTGGCTATCCGATAGTCGTGATCGACAATGTCGGCGGCAAAACCTGCGTCACGAAACTGGTCGCCAGGCTCGACCCGGCCCTTAAGGACAAACTCCCGGAAACGAGAGGTTTCTACTGGGAGCGGCATCCTTCGGTGATCATTTCGGACACCCCAGCGGATGAGTCGGAACCCGGCTGCGCCATTACGTCCATCGATGGCCAGAACCAATGGCAACCGCCAGCTATCGTCGCCAGGCCTCCCGCCCTCGACAACTCGGTGCTGAAACAGGACCCGCGCATCGGCGGCTTCGCCTTCGCCATCACCTTGACGCAAAGCCCGGTATCCGGAGGCCTTCATTTTCATACGCTGCAACAACGTGCGGGAGATATCCCCCTGTGGCGCGACGAGATACCTGAACTAACGATCAAGGTGTTCAAGGACGGACGTCCTCAGCGCTTCCAACTGGTGTCCCGTGGCACGACGGTCACGCCGATCCGTGGCAGGCCAGTCAGCATAGAGGTAAAGGAAGATTTCACCCTCCCGGCGGACAGGCCGTTCTACCAGTTCCCCCTCTTCCTGGGCGACAGCCGCGAAAACTTGGGCTACTCGGCCCGCCTGGACTCCTGCGCGTTTCCACTTAAGGAAAGTGTCGACTGTGCGCTCCACCTGACGTTCGAATACGGTGCGGACGCCCCCTATCAGCTGACCTTCATACCGCGCAATGGCGCTTTTGCACAGGTGCAGGCTACCTGGCGACGTACCAGGGACCTGGTCGTCACCGATGCCCCCGCTCCGGAGTACCCCGCTCCGATGGCCTGGGCCGATCTGCGTCATTTGCCAAAACCCGGCAGCAGTGAAACCACTGACTTGCTCAACTGGATAACCCGCGCGATCGCACGACTGGACCAGGATATCTACATTCGTCCCAAGGTCAGGGCCAAGGCCGTGATCAACAAGGAGTGGCGCCCTGACAAGAACGGAGGCTATTTCACGTTCGCTACCACCAGAGCCACTCAGGAACGAGTGTTCGTCCATCAGAAAAATATCTTGGACGGACATGTGTACACGGACTTCGGCGTTGGCGACAACATTTCATACGAACGCCATGAGCAGGGCGGCAAATGCTCTGGCCGTCGGGTTGCCAGCGAGTATCACGAGGAGGTGGAACGACTCAAGCGGTTCGACGAAACAACCAGCAAGAATCTCGTTATCCAGATCCGCAAATCTGTGTATTACCCCATCATCCAGATATGGCGCGATGGTCGCTCCATCGACGATATCGACTGCCCCGGTGCTTTTGCCAAAGCAGCCCGCAGCAATATCGACTACCTCATTTCTCTGCTGCAGGAAAACGATTTTCCAACGTCGGTGAAAAGCGTAATTCTCGTGCTGATGTGTTGCATGCACAAGGACGTCCCACGTGGCTTCATCCAGCATCTGTCCGGGCAGCTCGAGAACGGCAGCATTCGCAACCCACAAGCCATTGGCTTCGCCCTGGGACGCCTGGATCAACCCTGGCAGCGGGCGCTTTTCTCGGGCCTCATGCGCGACATCACGGAAAGCGTTCTGCGCACCTTCGCTTGTGCGATCTGGCGAGACCGGCACTTCGTTGAACAATTCGAAGCGACCCAAATGACAATGGTGCTGAAGTCTCTCAATCTGGCGTTGGGGCAGATCAATCCATGCCCGGGGATAAAAGGTGCCG
This sequence comes from Pseudomonas sp. JV449, assembly GCF_032424295.1. Taxonomy (NCBI): domain Bacteria; kingdom Pseudomonadati; phylum Pseudomonadota; class Gammaproteobacteria; order Pseudomonadales; family Pseudomonadaceae; genus Pseudomonas; species Pseudomonas sp. JV449. The sequence goes on from NZ_VYKD01000031.1 coordinate 171,578, forward strand.
ATGACAACAGAGCTGCTGTCAACTGGATGCGCACAACCACCGAGTTACTTGAACTCCTGCTGGGTGTGCTTCGAACGCGAGATGCAGCGGATATGCAACTGAGGATGTTGCTCCAGCCTCATCAGCAGATTACCAAGGCCTTGGCCCGCAGCGTCGAGCGGGTGAGCGAACTCGTTGCACAATCGACTGTCGCTTTGTCTTGCCGGGTACAGATCAATATCGAAAAACCCGAAGGTGATCATACCCCGGACCTGCTTTTTGCCCTGCGCCTTTATCTGACCGGCGACGATGGCGCGAACGCGATCCACATAACCAGAATTTCCGACAGTCAGGACGCATGATCAGCGCAAACCCAGGCGAAGGTGCCTGGGTTTGGTGAGGTTGTGGTCGACAATGGGCGTTGAAAGGCTTCGTACGCGGGAGTAACGGGAAGACCGCGCTTATTGGGCATGCTGTGTCCGTATGCCCAGCTCAGCAACTACCTTCCCAACCTCACTCACTCGGATTATAGGCCTCCAATGGAACCGATCCCGTGCCAAAACACGCTGGGAACGGGTCCGCCGAATTCATCCCCTTCACTGGCGTTCGCAGGTATCGCTTCCAGTCATCGGCAACATGGCGCAAGTCGATTTCATCATCGAACGACGTATGTCGGCAGGCATCCATGCGCGCCTCGACTGCGTATTTGAGCAGCACGAATGAAGCCAGTTGTTCCTGGTCGAACGACTGCGCGAGATAGGGATAGTGGATCGCCAGCTCAGCCTCGCCCTTCTCCTGCAATTGCCGGTTCACCCGGCCGAACAACCTGTCCACACGCCCGACACGCTGCTCGTTGTCACCGGGTGTCCAGGCAATTCCGTAGTGGTGCACCTTGCTGCATTGAAGATGCAGGTTCACACCCTCCTGAAAGACCGAAGTCGCTACCAGCACGTTGGGGTAGAACGGGCTGTTAAAACCGAGAATCAAGCGCCGGCGATCGCCAGAATGACTACTGGCGTACCAGGCAGGGCTTTGCAGGCTGGTAAGGATACGCCAGTCCTTTTTCCAGTCGGCCAGCCCGTGGGCCGTGATCTTTCCACAGATCTGCTCGAAGCAATCCAAGGCCGCAATGAAGTACTGCCGAATCAACGAATCGTGAAGGCGCGGGCTCAGCCAATCGATGAAATTCAGATAACGACGTTGAGCATCGCCCTCCGCATGCTGACGACGAAACTCCGTGAACCAACTGTAGAGCTCAATGATGACCGGGCTGGCAAACAGAAAACCCGCTTTTACATAATTGGCGAAATTTTCTGCAATCGCTCGGCCGTGTGGCCCAAGCGCCAGCCACGCCTCCAGCCGCCGGCGTGTGGCATCAGGCAACCCTTCATACATCAGGCCCCACAAGGTCGGCATCATTTCTTCGTATTGTTCACCCGCTGGCGACGCGTGTTCCCCGTGCAGCACAAGACGCGCTCGCAGCGCCGCACCGCCATAGTCGTCCCGATTACGCTCGCCCACACGCTTGCGGTCATACCCGATGTATCCGTCCTTGCGGTAGTCACTTGCCGGCTCCAGCAACAACGAAAACAGACTGTCCGGCTTGCGCAAGCGCAAGCTGAAGTTCGAGCAATCCGTCCTGCGATCCTTTCCCTGTTTCTTGACCACGAACAAGTCAGCAATGTGCGAGGCCAATTTTTCATCGCCCTCCAGGCCATCAATGGCTTGCGCCTGGTCGTCATCGTGAAGAAGATCCTGGTCGTCCGATTCTTCGGCCGTCTGCTGGCAGACATACCGGCTGAAAAAGGCCCGCGACCAGTTCTTCTTCTGCCACCCCTTCAGGAGCCTTTCCGAGTCTTCCGGACGCCAGGCCTGGACGATACGCCGCGCCAGCTTAAGGTCACTGTCCGCGTTCATGCGCTGGGTAATCTCCCGCACCGAAGCGATCCGCCGCACAAATACCAGGTGCTTGTGCTCGTGCAATGGTATGCACGTGTCGAAGACATCCTTGGGCTGGCATTCATGCATCAGCGTGTCGTACTTGGGATGATCGGGGTGGCTCTGGAAGTACTCACGGTGCAGCTGGGTAAGCTGAGTCAGGATTCCGGTATCCGGGGCACCGGAAAATGCCTGAGCGGAGTGCTCCTGTTCCAGCGGTACGGTCGCGCTGGCCGCGCTACCTGGCAGGGTACCAACGGACTCGAAGCCTTCGAGGTAGCCGTACAGGAACCTGCGGCCGCCACTCTTATGACCTTGTTGCTGCACCAGTTTCTTCTGGTACAGCGCGAAAAACATCTCGGCCTCGGAGTTGTTATGGAAACTGGCTGGCAGCGTTTTTTCATGACGGTAGTTATATTTGTTACGGTAACCCTCAGCCCCCTGCATCAGGCGCAAACGACGCAATGCGTACTGGGTCAGCAGCTTATCCGGAGCGGGATGCGCCCCGTCAGCCGGTGGGTCGATGAAGTAGCCGAGAATAGAGGCTATGTCCCGAAGCGAGGAATGGCTTGGCGTCGCGGTAAGCAACAAAACTTTCTGCCCGAGCCGCCCCCTCACTTCCCCGAAGAACTTTCGTGCGGCCTTGGCACGTTGAGAACCGCCATCGGCATTACGGAAATAATGAGCCTCATCCACCACGACCAGGTCGAAACCCTTGTTTCCCAGCGATGACTTGAGCTCACGGTGAATCCTGGCTGCCTCAACCTGGGCTTTGCCGGCCACATCACCCGATTGCTTGTCCTGCCACTCAACCAGGTTGCTGAGGGAATGGATAGTGGTGAAGTAAAACTGCCCGCTGCCCTCCTTCACCGCATCACTCAGTTCACGAAGCCGCTTGTAAATCTGCGCCCCGTGCAACGGCTTTTTCTCAGGCCCATTGCAGGTCAGGTGCGAACCGCCTTTATAGTGATCGCGCAGGAACGCGGCATACTCACGCGCCCACTGGTGGCAGATGTCTTCCCTGGGAGCCATAACCAGCACCTTGGCATTGGGCTTCAGCTTCCACAGCAACGCGATGACGCCCAATGCCTGGAACGTCTTGCCCATGCCGACCTCATCGGCCAGCAATGCCAGATTGTGCATGGACAACTTGTTCCACAAACCGGCAACACCTTCGATTTGCCGGGCGGGCATGGAGATGTCCTGCTCCGAGTACTGCCACGCGTCATTGCCTGCGTCGAAGTTGATCCAGTTCGCGACCTGCTCCGGTTTCAAACCACCCCAGTCGATTTCACGCATAGTCACACTCCTTCTGCACGCGGCGAACATAGGCCAGCTTTCTTTGCAGCTCCTTTGGCAAGCGCGGCGTCTGCACCCTCAGTGTCGACCACAGTTCGTCCCCAGGCTTACGGTGCCCGGCCTTGCGGTACAGCCCGGCGGCCAGTTGGTGAAGCGAATTGACCTCCTGGGCCAGGAACCAGTTGAACACGCTGGGCTGGCTGCCGCTAATCTGCTGGCGTGCCTTGGCCGCCAGTTCCTGAAGGCAGCCCGGATGAACGAATGCCCATTGTTCGATATCGGAAGCTGTGCGCAAACGCTCGCGATACTGCTCGATTGCCTGGAACAACCGGAAGTAAGACAACGCATCCTGTTCGATGACAGGTGAAGGCGCCGTTGGGTCCTCATCCGGCCCGGCACCATTGCGCAGGCAGGCACGCAACACGGTGTTGGTATCGCTGTTCGGATCGACCCCGGCCACCAGGCTGTCGAGCAGGTCCTTCAGCGATTCGAAACCTTGTACACGCCGGAACGACTGGTCGCTCTCGACAATGATGCCCCTAAACACCGCTGGGCCCTTCTTGCGCAGAAGAATGGCGTAGCTATGGTCGGCGAGCATAGCCTCGTTATCCGGCGTCACCTGCTCGATCGGTATCAGCAACCACTTGCCCTGCTGGCGCCGTGTGCGCCACTGCAGGGGTATCGGTTCGCTTACACCCGGCAACTTCAGCCAATAAACATTGCCGGGGCTGTCTACCCACCAGTTGCCTGATACCGAAAAACAGGCACGCTTCCAGTCGTAGTGCACCTGCAGGTCAAAGGGCAGCTCTTGCGGCACATCCAGGCGATCCTCCGCCAACAACTGGTCGCTGGCAAAATCGGCCTCGGTGACGTCAATGCGCGCTCCCAGCATGTCTGCGTTGCGTTTGACGTTCAGCACGATACCGGCTTCGATATTGCGCTGATCAAAACTGCTGGTCCCGGCATGGGTGAAGTTCCACGAGCCGATCGCCAGGCGCCCCCCCTGAGGGGCGTGAAAGAGCCAGGCCTTGGCATGGGTGATTTCGGTGAGCGGATCAGGCGCAGACGGGTTTTTGTGGAACGCGAGCGCGTCCGTCCCGATGCAGGCCGCCAACGCTTCGCTCCAGGGCGTCCGGAAGTACCGGCCCTCCAAGCGGTCTGCGACCAGAGCCACCTTCAAATCAGGATTACCTGATTGCGCCCGGAGTCGCTCCAGCAAGTCGGGCATGTCGGCCGCCAGGTAGGGGGACCAGACCTGCAACGAGGTGATGCGGTCCTGCACCATGAGATGCTCAAGGAAGGTGCGTTTGTCGAAGCTGTGCACGAATTGCCAATCAGGCCCCTCGGCCAGACGAGGCTGGGTGCGCCAGCGGAGCTCAAGTTCCAGAGGCCCGACCAAGGCATCGAAGAACGTCTGAATCTGCTTGTATTGCTCGTTATTGCAGACGCGCTGGAAGGTGAACACCTCCTGATTGCGCCCCCAGCCGCCGACGCTCAGGTTCGCGCTGCCCGCACCCAACACCATGTCCCCTTTCTTACTCTCCAGAAAGATGAGCTTGGGATGAAACAACGTGTGCTCGGTAAAACCAGGGTGAGTGTTCAGGGCGCGAACAGATACACAGTGAACGTTGATGGCCGTGCGCTTGTACTGGTCGGCCCCCATCATTCGCTTGTCGCAGAACACCCGGAAGTCGATGTCTTTCTCAACCAGGTGTGCCTGGAAGCCTTCGAAGTCCAGGCGGTTGCGCGGCTGGTCCATATTCAGCACTGCCGGCAGCAGATGGGATTCGACAAACCCCAGATTGAGGTTGAAGGTGGTCAGCCAGACCCGTTTGAGCTCGCCCATTTCCTTCAGTTGCTGTTTGAAGGCCTCGATCAGTTTCATGCGGCCACCCCGTGCAAGCCCGCAAGCAAGTGCCGGAACTGGGGAATGTAGTACTGGTGCACCCAGCCACCCAACGGTCGCTCGGCAGGGGTCGGCTCACTGCGGGGCCGCACATAAATCTTTAGCTGGTTACCATCTGCCCGGGTCACCCATGGCGACTGGCCACGACTTTCCATAATGAGCGCGTGATAGCTCAACAATGCGTCCATCTGTGCGTCGGCGCCGCCCTGCCCTGCCACGTTCAACAAACTTTGCAGACGTGCTTGCCCGGTAGTGGAAAGCACCGTCGTCATGGACGTGTCTGCATTGATGGCAGCCGCACAGGTGGCCAGGGTTGAGGTATTACGCCCCAAGGCTTTCCAGCGCTGCCAGACCCTTCTGACGGGCTGGGTCTTCTCGGCCAGCATCAGGTGGAACAACAGGTCCACTTCGCTGAGCAGCGGTTCCAGCAAGCGTACATGCGCGAGCTTTCGCTGTGCGTCTTTCGCCAGCGGCTGCTTCATCGCCTCCTCGAAGACATTCGCAGCAGACCCGTCGCCGTGCTTGGGCGAACTCAACACGTTATACAAGGCTCCCGGGGCACCCCGATCCAGGCCTGTGATGGACAACCAGAAATCGCATGTTCTGGCACCTACCGCCGCCGATGACGCAAAGGCCTCGACCATAGCCTTGGGAAGCGTTGCTGGTATGTCCTGGAAGTCAGTCTTAGGCTGGCCGCGACTGCTTGCCAGCAGGTCTTTCAAGTGAGGACGCAGGAGGTTGTAGAGACGAAAAAGCGTTGGAGTGTTGCTGATCAACGCATCTACGTCTTTCCACAGCAGCGTGGCCGTGGGCAGGTTGTAGCGATAGTGACGGTCGAAGAAGCCCATTTCCACCAACGGCGTCTTGTAGCGGCCGCTCACGCCCAGCAGGGTTTGCCGAACCAGCACCTGCGCTTCGGGGACATGGCTGAACGTGAGCGAAGGGTTCCCTGTACTGTCGAACCAGCCTCTTCGCGCCTTGCTGATCCCCAGCACGCCAGTGGTTTCGAGGCCCGCGGTATTTTCATGGGCGATGACGCTATAGACGTTGAGGTTTTCCAAGTACACCAAACAGGCATGCTTGAACTTGAGGTCGTGTTTGCCGTTGTAGATCTTCCTCAACCCGATGCCTAGCGCAATCGAGTCGTCCTCGACCAGGCTCTTGATCAAGAAGTGATTGAACAGGTTCAGGGTGAAATTGCGGATATCGTTGGAAATGGAACTGATCCGGTTCTGGAAAATCTGCTGGCCAAACCCAGACCAGATCACCTGCAACCCCAAGGGGTCGATATTCAGTTCATTACCGAGGCTTTCGTCGTACTCGGTCAGAAAAGCATCTAGCAACACACCCGGATACCTCTAAAACGTACAATCCCTTTGTATCAGCCCTTGAAGCTGGCTAGATCCAACCCGGCCCGAAAAATTGCATTTTGCCACTATCACTGTCAAGGCCGGTGCCGTCGTCGAGTAGGGTATTTTTCAAGCCAAGATGCCCTGTGCTCGATGGCTTGCTCTGGGTGCTATGCACCGGCGCTGCTTGGCGAGATATGCCAGACCGCTTCGGCCCATGGTCAACAGTGTATCAACGGTTCTAGGGCTGGCGAACCCACAGAACGTTCGATCGGATACTCAAACGCTTACGCCTTAGCTGGATGAGCAAGGTTTGATTAATTTGCAGACTTGAATGAATCGACTCTACAGCAGCACGCGGGCACTCGTATTCAACCGCCCGCGTACTGCGCCTAGCTACCCGACACATGTCCAAACCGCACCGACCACTTTGCGTTAGCGGGGCCGAACAAGAACTGTGCTACGCATAACCTGCTTTGGTTCCAGGTCACCGAGGGAGAATGTCTGGGCGTTCCAGTTCCTGCCCTACCCCAGTTTGGGCGTACACCGAAAGCCACCCGGAGCCATACTGGAATTTGTCAGGAATCGCCATTCGCAGTCGCTCGCATATCCAGTGCGGTTGGGGGCAATAATGGGGGCAAATTTCAATTTTCCCTGCCTGAAAATGCCGTTCTAGGGCTCAGTCAAAATGTTCTTTGGGGACCCCGAGAGTTTGTAAAAAAACTCTACCAGGCTCTATAAACGGATATAAAACATTATGAACCCGACAAGCACGCTGCGACGTGGTCAACCACATCGCCCCGCTCAAGGCCAAGACCGCCAACTTCGAGGCACAGTTGCTCAATGAAGAGCGCACCTTCGAGTATGTCGCCAAGCAATGGCTAGCATTTAAGTCTGCCGAACGGGTGACCAAATCCATTACAGGGTCTAGTGGTGCGCTGAGTAACCTTATCTTGCCTGCTATCGGCAGTAAACTGCATCGACACCTTGAACTCGACATTTAATACCTGGCGCAGCAGCCCAAAACCCCTCCGGCCTGCGACCACATACGCTTTGGGCCAAAACTCGTCGATAGGCCCCCTGCATCACGCGGCTAGGCCGGGAAACATCTGACTAGCCAGTGCCCACGCAGCTGCTCCGGATCTGTCGACGTGCGCCCTGACTGATAAATTGAATCCCACGCAAGGGAGCAAGTTGGAAATACCAGTCAACTCGCCAGGCGTGGCCATTTTGCAGCAATGCAAACTAAGGCCAAGTACGTGCCACGATCGCGGTCATTCCACATAACGCAGCCAAAGATGGGTCCGACCGGAGATCGCCTGGGCGACTGCGAGGTGGCGTGCTTGCAGGTATTCATCGCTAGTGTTGTAGAGCGCACAAATGTCTTTGGCAACCAGATTAGCCAGGGCCAGGTCAGGCGGCTCAGCACGAATGAAGCCGATGTAAGAGGCACCTACTCCCATCAGTTCATAACCATGCGCCAGTAAAAAATGATGCGCCACCGCAAAGTTCTTTGCAGGATCAAGATCTGAAGTGAAATAGCCGTTCGGAAAAGCCGCCAGTGCCTCGCACGACTGCTGAACGGGTACCAAGAGCGCTGAAAGGGGCTGATCTAGAAGAGAGACAGGGTCGTTCTGGTAAGCGATCCACTCCTGTAGGGCCTGCTCATCAAGCGTCAAGCCATGGGCGCAAGCATCTTCGAAAGAGGTGAATGCAACCAGGTTCATGAAATTGCGAAAGCACATTGCAAATTCCGCTTTCGTTGTCGGATAGCCAATGTATTCACCATTCTCAAAGCATTCCGGCGGTAACGCCGCGATGTCCTGCTCCGATGCATCGTCCATTCCTGAATTGTTGCGCGCATGCCCCGAGGTGTAGCGGGCTTGGTGCAAGTCATCGAGCGAGAACAGAGGTTTAAAGCCTGGGTGCAACTCAGCAATCCTACGATGGGCTTCAGCCAGATCGTCAAAGCGGGTAATCTCGCTTACGCCGTACTCATCGCATGTACCTACAGACGGGTTCTCACGCATGCCATTACCGCGAAATTCGATATCCATAAACAGTGGTCTGCTCCGTCTTGTTACTGAAATAAGTGGGTAATCCCAAGGACCTCTCTGCCTGCCCAATACTCCTTTTACTATTGATGAGAGTCCGCCTCCTCAGCGGGATAAAACTCGCCAGCCTTCCCACTCTTTTTCAGCCGTTCGCGCACCATTATCTCAACCCGGGCCACTGCGGCTTGATCATCAGGATTGACCAACTGCACGCACAGGCGTCGGACATTCTGATCGTGGGTGCCCTCGCTCATCATCTCGTGAGTGAAGACCTGCTCGCCACGCCATAGGCACAGTTGGGCATGAGTTGCGCCAAGCCATATCTCGTTGATTGATCCAAGGTCGGTAGTATCCAATTGATCCACGGTGATGGTCTTATCCATGGCGCTATACCTTACCAAATGAGTAGGTATAGATAGACTGACAGGCATTGACGGTCGTTCCAAACATCGGCAGGTCAACGGCGCCAACGGTGGTTAAGCACGCGGCGGACCTAGCTCTCAATAGTTACGTATTGCGCAAGAAACGCTCAAGCACATTTTTTGTGATCATCACCGTGTAAATGTCCGCCTGCCTGAGCCCATGCACCCATTCGCACGTGGCGGCGGTAAACACCTCGCCTCGACCTTTGTGGAAGTGCACCACCATGCCGGCCCCGCGGCTATGCAAATCGATGCTGGCGTCGCTGAGGTCGGGCGCCAGGATGGAAGCACGAAACCGTGCATCGCCATCGCCGAGCATGAATGAATAGGCATCCTCGGACCGACCATGCTCGGCATTGGTCGCCCAGCCCATGGCGAGAATTTGCAATCCGCAGGGCGCCCCGTCTGTGTAGAGCGGTTCCGGGAGGCCGTCGACGAAGGTGTATTCCAGGCCATCCACCTCATAGCCGAAGATGTTGGCTTCGTCCGCGAACATATCCGCGTAACCCAGGCCCGTCCCCAGGAACGCCCAGTGCTTGGGCCTGAAGACTGTGTAGCCGCGCGGGCTGCGCGGCGCCATGCCTCCAAAGCTGGCGTAAATCCCTCGCAGAGCATTCACCCCGAACGTCGTTGCCCCGGGGTGATTCACCCTCGGATCTTCCCATGCCCCCGTTAGCCGATGAGGCTCGGTAGCGGCCACAGGATCGAGCGCACCGGCGTCGTACTTGTAGGCCACCTGCCGCCGGCCTTCATCCTCCAGGCGAATCTGCCACATGAAATTGCCGGCGAAGCGCGCGACCTTGCCGCCCTCCTCGACAAAGGCGTCGACATGGTCGCGCATTTCCCGCGTCCAGTACTCGTCGTGCCCGATGAAGACGGCGCAGGCGTAGCCCTCGAGCGCGTGGGGGTCGTGATGCAAATCGTCCTGGGTCACGATATGCACCGTATAACCTTGCTGCTCGGCCCAGACTACAAAAGGTCTCTCGAAGGAAGCCCACCCCGCCAGCGCGTAGTACTTGGCGTAGCCGTTAAGGGAGGCCCATTCGATGAACTCATAGCGCGCCGGCCCTGGCGTGCGGGGCCGGCTCGCGTTGACGCAACGTGGCGCATCGGCCGGCAGCCACACCTGCCCTCGCGCCCAGGGGCGCTGTGCCGACAGCAACGGTGAGCGGCCACGTGGCGTGCCGGGATGAACGCCAAAGTAATGATTGGCTCCGCCCCAGTCGTTATAAGCAGCCCACGTCGAGGTGGCCGCGACGAGCACCAAGGCATCGGCACGCTTGCGCAGCGCCTTGACGATAAACAGATGATGCGCGAGGACGCTGTCGTCGCCGTCCCGCACTTCCACTATGTAGCCACCCTGCTCGGCATCCGCCGGAATTGACCATTGCATGAAGACAGGCCATTGGCAGCCATGCTCATAGGCACGTTCGGGTATGGGGTGGAATCGAGCGTCAAGGCTGTCGGTGGTATGCAGCGTGCGGGCGATGGCGCCATCACGATAGATCCGCAGCCGCACGTGCGGGCGGTTCGACGACAGATACAGGCAAACCGAATCACCCGGGCTATAGGCGCGGCGGTCCGAATAGCACCAGGCGGCCGCCGGGCCCGACTCGCAAGGGACTTCGACCCAGGTCTCGCGTGCGGCCTGACGTGGGCCCGAAGTCTGGCTGACGGTCACGTTGGCGCCCGGGCGTTCGCCTCGCGCAGCGGCGTTTTTGAGGTCTGTGGAATTCATTGAGTCGTACTCCTTTGATCGGCTGATTCTGCAGCTCGACCAGCCAATGTATTTACGCTGACTCGAGCGCCAGGCGCCTTGATGTGCGCAAGGTCGATGCCCGCTGTTTCGTCGATAAGAAACCCTGCCAGGACGGTGACAACGCCCAACCCGATCACATAGCTGACGTACAGATAGCCAAGGTCGGCGCCGCTGAGATAGTTGTGTAGATAAGGGGCGGTGCCGCCAAAGATCGCCACTGAAACCGACGAGACCAAACCGACGCCCTGGGCCCGTGCCTGGGTCGGCACCTGCTCGGACAGCACAGCAGGGAAAATCGCCGCGATCAGCGACCAGGCGCCCAGCCCCAGCACCTGGGCCAGGAACAGCGTCCAGGGTTCAGTGGTCACCATTATCGAAAGGGGATAGGTCAGCACGATCACGCCCAGGCCCCAGGCAATAACCATGGGCCGGCGCCCTACCCGATCGGACACCATCCCGCAGACCGGCAACCAGCACACACAGAGGAGCTGCGCGAGCAGACTGGCCACATAGGCACCCGTGGCGTCCATGCCCTGGGCAATCGCCGTCGAAGCGCCAAACGTGACCCACGCGTAGTAAGTGACATTGGCGGCCGCAGCAAGCATGACGATGTTGCGCGCCACCCGTAGCATCTCCCCCCTGGACAGCTTGCGCGGCGGCCGCGCTTGCCCTTGCTGCTCTACGAACACATGAGATTCCTGCGCACCGCGGCGCAAAAACAGCGCGTAAATACCGAGCACTCCACCAATGGCGAAGCCGACCCGCCAGCCGTAGTCACCCATGGCCTGGGCACCCAGCAGCCAGGTCAGCGTCGCCGCCACGGCCGTTGCCGCCATCACCCCGAGCGTCACCCCCACGTAGACGGAACTTGACCATAGGCCACGGTGCTTGCTTGGGGCGATCTCGGCGACATAGGTGTAGGACACCCCTGTCTCGCCACCATGGGCGAGCCCCTGCATCAGCCGGAAAAACAGCAGCGCGCCCGACGCATACAGGCCAATGCTCTGGTAGTCAGGGATAAGCGCGATGCCCAGGCTGCTGATCGCAAGCAGCAGCATGGTGAGCACCATGATGGTCCGGCGCCCCAGTCGGTCGCTCAGCCGGCCAAACAACCAGCCGCCGACAGGGCGTGCGACAAAGCCAACCGCAAACACCGCAAGGGTCGCGAGCATCGCCGAGCGCGCATCGGTCTTGTCGAACAAGTTGCTTGCCAGGTACACCGAAAAGGTGGCGTACAGGGTCCAGTCGAACCATTCGAGCGCATTGCCGATACCGGCTGCGCGCAACGATTTGAGGCGTCCTTGGTGAGACGTCGTATTGTTCATGGGGTATCTCCTGGTGACGAACGGGATCGAAGCGGTTTGGCAAACCGGATCAAAGGTGCAACGCGGGCTTGGGCTGACGTACGCCCTGGGCAGAAGGGACGCGGACACGCAGCACAATCAGCAACGCGGCCAGCAGCATCAGTACGGCCGCCGCTACGAATACACCTGCGCTGCCACCGACGCTGAACACTGCACCGCCAGCGGCAGCGCCCGTGGCGATGGCCGACTGCACAGAGGCCACTACCATCCCTCCGGCACTTTCCGCCTGGTCAGGTACCGCGCTGGCGACCCAGTTCGACCACGCCACCGGCACACCACCAAAGGCCAAGCCCCAGACCGCCAGCAGTAGCGCCTGCCCCGGCACCGAGGCCGGCAACAGCACCAACGCCAGGGCTGCAACGCCGACCAGCGCCGGCATCAACACCAGCGTGGCCAGCGGGTGGCGCTCCAGCAGCCTGCCGGCCAACAGCGTGCCGGCGAAGTTCGCCACGCCAAAACCCAGCAACATCAACGACAGCCCCTGCGGGCCGATGCCAGTCGTCCCTTCAAGGAATGGCCGAACATAAGTGAACATCGCAAAGTGGCCGCTGTGCACCAGCACACAACCGAACATCCCCATGGCGATGCCCGGGCGCTGCAACACCTCGAGCACAGTGCGCAGACGTGCCGGCCGGCGCGGCGCCAGGCGCGGCAGCGTGAACGACTGGAAAGCCAGGGTCACCATGCCTACCGCCGCTGCGGCAAAGAACGCGCTGCGCCAGCCGTACAGCCCGCCAAGATAGCTGCCCAGCGGTACTGCAACGACCGTCCCGACGGCAATGCCACTGAAAATGATCGACAGCGCCCGGGGCAACAACGCACTCGGCACCAAGCGCATCGCCACCGCCGCCGCCATGCTCCAGAACCCGCCAAGGGCAATGCCCAGCAAGATGCGCATCACCAACAGCACCGCGAAGCTGGAGGAAACGGCGACCAATAGATTGGAGGCGACCATCAACGTGGAAAAACCCAGCAGCACCCAGCGTCGGTCGATGCCGCGGGTCAGGCCTGGCACCAGCAAGCCAGCGAACAGCGCAACCACCGCTGTCACCGTCACCGCCTGGCCAGCCAACGCTTCGGACACCCCCAGATCGTTAGCCATCAGCGTCAACAAACTGGCCGGAAGGTACTCAGCGGTCAGTAATCCGAATACGCCCATTGCCAACGAAAATACTGCCATCCACGCGGGCGTCGCAGGCTCTACGTCCGCACCGACGCCGGAATGGCGGTCGGATACGGTGTTACATACACAGTCAGTCATTGCACGGATCTCCCAATCTTCATGGCGAGCCGAAGTCTAGGCGCGGGAAGCTGGATGATCTATGATCAAAAATCTCTCCTTTTTGACTAAAACACCTGAATAATGCCAGCAGATCAATTTGCTCTTTCCTCGGACCTCATCAACGAGCTGTTGCGCGGCATGCGCCTGCGTGGCGTCGAATACCGGCGTATCCAGGCAGGTCCAACCTTTGGTTTGAGCTTCGCGGAAAAACCTGGGCACGCCTGGTTCCACTTCATTGCCGTGGGCAACGCAGTGCTGCGAATGGAGGACGGCAGCACCTACGCTTTATCTGCCGGCAACGCCGTGTTCATTTCCCACGGCGCGGCCCACCAACTGTTTTCCGATCCGGACGCACATGTTCAAGACATCGACCGCCTGGACGGCGCGCCCTTAGGTGACACCGTCAGCGCGGTGGATACCGGAACCGATGCCAGCCCCACGCCGAGCACTATTTTGTTCAGTGGTTGCATGGAGTTCGAACTAGGCAGTATCCATGGCCTTGGCCGGCTGATGCCGGGACTGATGCTGATTGATGCCGGCGGCCAGCGTTACCCCGGACTGGTGCCGATCCTGACCACCATGGAGCGCGAGGTCAGCGCCGCGCGTATCGGCTTCGCCGGTATCCTCGCGCGGTTGGCCGACGTGGTGGCCGCCATGGTCGTTCGCGGGTGGGTGGAGTGCGCCTGCGGGAATGCCTCTGGCCTGGTCGCCGCCTTGCGCGATCCACGCTTGGCCGGTGCCCTGCTGGCGCTCCATCAACAACCGGGCCGCGACTGGACCGTTGCGCAGCTGGCCGAGCACTGCAATACCTCGCGTTCGGCCTTCGCGGACCGCTTTCAAGTGACGATTGGCATGACCCCGCTGCGCTACGTCACCGAACTGCGAATGCGGCTGGCAAGCCAGTGGCTGACGCTCGAAAGGCTGCCGATTGAAGAGGTGGCGCAGCGCTTGGGCTATACCTCCCAGGCCGCTTTCAGCCGCGCATTCAAGCGCATTACGGGCAAGACACCGGGTTTGAGTCGCAAGGTGAGGCCGCACGCTGTTACGTGAGGCCGAGCGCAGGTAGCCGATGATCCGAGCCTTTGACTCATTTACCCCCCGTTACGTCGAGGAATGTACCGGTAACGAAGGATGCCTCCGCGCTCGCCAGCCATAGAATCGCGCGCGCCACTTCCTCCGGCTGACCGCCCCGCCCCATGGGGATCGAGTCCTTGACACGATCCACCCGCCCCGGCTCACCGCCGCTGGCGTGCATGTCGGTATAGATATGTCCGGGGCGAATACAGTTAACGCGTATGCCTTCCCGGGCCACCTCCTTGGCAAACCCGATGGTGAAAGTCTCCAGCGCGCCCTTTGACGCCGCATAGTCGACGTACTCATTGGGGCTGCCGAGGCGTGCCGACGCCGAAGAGACATTGATCACCACCCCGCCTGGGCCGTTGTAGCGGTAAGACATGCGCTTAACCGCCTGCTGGGCACAGAGTATCGGCCCGATGGCATTGACCGCAAAGATGCGCTGCATCCGCTCGAAGCCGAGGGCCTCCAGGCGTGACTGAGGTGCGAGCATCCCGGCGTTATTGACCAGTACGTCGATGCGACCGAACGTGCGGTCGATGGCCGCGAACATATCGGCCACCTGTTGCGGGTCCGCACTGTCGGCCCGCATCGCCAACGCCCGGCGCCCCAATGCTTCTACATCCGCAACCACCGCCAGTGCTGCGGACTGGTTGGCAACGTAGCTGATCGCGACGTCATAACCTCTTTCGGCGGCCAGCCGGGCGGTTGCCGCCCCCACTCCACGACTTCCACCCGTGATTAGAATCAGCGGTGCCTGCGAGACATTGACCATTAAACATTGCTCCTGAGCCGTTAGCTGTATCAGCCGATGATGAGGGTACCGCTGGCGATCACTACGCATGCCAGTATCCGGCGTGCGGTAAGCGTCTCGCCGAGGAACACATAGCCGATCAACGCCGCAAACAGCACGCTGGTTTCGCGCAATGCGGATACCGCGCCCAGTGGCGCTTCGTTCATGGCGTAAATGACCATTCCATAGGCGAGCAAAGAGACCAGCCCGCCGACCAACGCGGTCACTGTTCCAGGCCGGACGCGGAACAAGCTGCGGGTGTCGCGCAGGCCGATGTAGACCACCGGCATCAGCACGCCCCACAGCGCGCACATCCACACCGTGTAGGCAAGCGGCGCACCGGAGAGCCTGGCGCCGATGCCGTCGACCACGCTGTAGGCCGCGATAAAGCCGCCCGTTCCCAGCGCATAGGGCAGGCTGGGAACCGACAGACTGCGCCCTCTGAAGGCCAGCGAAATAATCCCGCCGGACACCAGCGCAATACCGAGCAACTCGCCAGGCGTGATGCTTTCCCCGGCAAACACGGCGGCACCCAAGGTGATCAGCACCGGCGACGATCCACGTGAAATCGGATAGATCTGCCCCAGGTCGCCGACGCGGTAGCTGCGCACCAGAAACAGGTTGTAGCCCACATGCAGCAACCCCGACAGCACCGCGTAGCCCCAGCTTTCAATCGCGGGGGGCACCATGAACGCTGCGGCGACGACACTGGCGATGGCGATGGCAATGCACATCACCGTCATGGACCACAGCCGGTCGGCGCCGCTACGCAGCAGCGCATTCCAGCTGGCATGCAGCAGCGCGGCGAAAAGCACGAGGAGGATGAGATGAGTAGGCATGCCCCACTGTAGGCAATCCGGCGCCGGGGCTAAAGCGAAGTCTCCTCAGCGCAGCATGAGCGGAAACTCATGACTCATTCATCCGGTCGCTGGACTTTCAGTGCCTCGCTGACCAGCCATTGGCGAAAGCTGGCGATGTGCGGCTGGGATTCGATGCCCTTGGGGCAGACGAAGTAGTAAGCAAGCGGCGATGGAAGCGGTACGTCGAACAGCCGCACCAAACGGCCATCGCTGATTTCGTTCTCCACATGCCCGCTGCGCACCAATGCAACGCCCTGGCCGAGCAAAGCCGCCTCGACCGTCATGTTGGTATCGCCAAACCTGACGCTTTCCTGGAGCGGCAAATAGGCCAACCCGACGGCTTGAAACCACACCTCCCACTTTGGCACCAACTCGGCGCCATCCCGAGTCAGGAGCGGGAAATGCAACAAGTCTGCCGGGCTTTGCGGTGTGCCAACGCGCCGCAGCAGTTCGGGACTGGCCACGGGAAATACCTGCTCCCCAAACAGGAACTCCGAATACAGGCCTGGGTAATTGCCCTTGCCGAGCCTGATCGCAACATCAGCCTGGCCGTGCGAGAAGTGGATGATTTTATCCGTGGTGTCCAGCGAGACCAGCAGCTCGGGGTGCTGGCGAGACAGACGCGGCAAGCGTGGCAGCAGCCATTTGAGCGCAAAGGAATAGGTGGTGCTGACGCTGAGCCGAACCCGGCCCTTTTGCTCGCGCAGGTCACCCAAAGTCGCCTCCAGGCTGATGAAAAACTCCCGCACGATGGGCGCCAGCGCAGCCCCCGCTGCCGTGAGGCGTAACGCCTTGCCACGTTCAAACAGCGGCAGCCCCCAAAGCGCCTCAAGGTGCTTGAGCTGGTGGCTGACCGCGCTTTGAGTCACATGCAGTTCCTGTGCGGCTGCAGTAAACGTCGGGTGGCGGGTGGCAACTTCAAAGGCGCGCAAGGTCGCGGTAGGCGGCAGGTCTCTCATCGGGGCAGGATCCAGGGAGTTATAGGAAAAGCGCATGCATGAACGTTAGCTCATGCAGCAGCTTACTTCACTGTAACCATTTGAATCCTCGTCCTTGTTCAGTCCGCGCCTACAGAAGCAGCAGCTTTGGCGAATTGACCGACGAGAGGACACCGGCGCCCTCCCCTCGAACACCCCTTGCTCAGGCAGGTCGCACTGCTTGAGCCTTGCTCGCGTTGCCTGGGCGGATTTTGAACCAGATGGCGTACATCGCCGGCAGGAACACCAACGTCATGATGGTGCCGACCAAAGTACCGCCGATCAGTGTGTAGGCCAGCGTGCCCCAAAAAACAGAATGGGTCAGCGGGATGAATGCCAGGATGGCCGCCATCGCCGTCAGCAGTACCGGGCGGGCCCTCTGTACCGTGGCTTCGATGACGGCGTGAAAGGGATCCAGGCCTTCCTGGGCGTTGTGATGGATCTGCCCGATCAGAATCAGCGTGTTGCGCATCAGGATGCCCGACAGCGCGATCAACCCAACCAGGGCGTTGATACCAAACGGCTGATGAAACATCAGCAGCGTCGGCACCACGCCAATAAGTCCCAGCGGTGCGGTGAAAAACACCATGATCATTGCCGAGATCGAACGCACCTGGACGATGATGATCAGCAGCGTCAGTGCAATCATGATCGGAACCAGCGGCACTATCGCCTGGCCTGCCTTGCCCGACTCCTCGATTGCACCCGCTTGCTCGATCCGATAGCCGGCGGGGAGCGTGTCGATAATCGGCTGCAGTTGCTTGATGATCACACCCGATACATCAGGTGGTTGAAGGCCTTCGTCAATATCGCCACGCACGGTGATCGTCGGTGTACGGTCACGGCGCCTGAGGATCGGATCCTCCATACGCACATCCACCTCTCCGACCTGGGACAGCGGGATCCGCTGGCCCGCGGCGCCCACCAATGTAAACCCTTCAATCCGCGCAGGGTCCAGACGTATATCGCCTGCGGCGCGCCCAACCACCTGCACTGAACGAATGTCTTCACGAACCGACGTGATCGGCACGCCCGTCAGCAGGAATTGCAACTGCTGGGCGACGGCGCTGGAGGTCAGTCCAACCGCCTGCAAGCGATCCTGATCCAGGCTGAAATGCAGAGTCGGCGCCAGAGGGCCCCAGTCGCTGTTGACGGTCCTCATCAACGGACTCGCTTGCATGACCGCTTGTACACGACCCGCAATCTCGCGCAGCTTCGTCGGGTCAGGCCCCATTACCCTGTAGGCGACGGGATAGGGTGAATACGGCCCAAACACAATTTGAGTCGCCCTGACACGGGCCTCGGGGGCAAGCCCGGCAGCGACCGCCTCGCGAAAACGCAGCTTGAGGGTTTCACGTGCCTCCTGGCTGGACGTCAGCACCACGATCTTGGCGAATGACGGATCCGGCAGTTCTGGCGCCATCGCCAGGAAGAAACGCGGCGCGCCCTGCCCGATATAGGCCGTGACGATTTTTGCCTCTTCCTGCTTTTGCAGCCAGGCCTCGACCTTTTTCGCAGTGGCACTGGTCTGCTCGATGGAGGTTCCGTAGGGCATTTGCACCTCGACCATCACCTCGGGACGGTCTGACGTCGGGAAGAACTGCTTCTTCACCAGGCCCATGCCCAGGACGGCCACGACAAACAGCGTGATAACCGTGCCAGCCACCAGCCACTTGAGTTCGATGACCCGGGTCAGGACCCGGCGGAAGCGGTTGTAGCGCGGGGTATTGTAGATAGCCGCATGCCCACCCTCTATCTGCTTGATGTCTGGCAGCAACTTCACGCCCAGGTAAGGGGTGAAAGCCACTGCGACAACCCAGGAAGCGATCAGAGCAATGCCCACGATCCAGAACATGTTGCTGGTGTACTCGCCGGCAGTGGACTGGGCGAAACCGTTTGGCATGAAGCCAACCGCTGTTACCAGTGTGCCAGAGAGCATCGGCGCGGCCGTATGACTCCAGGCATACGCGGAGGCTTTGATGCGGTCGTAGCCCTCCTCCATTTTCACGACCATCATTTCGATCGCGATGATCGCGTCATCTACCAGCAACCCGAGCGCCAGGATCAATGAACCGAGGGTAATACGATCAAAGTTCTTTCCGGTGGCCGCCATCACCACAAACACGATCGCCAGTGTCAATGGCACGGCAGCTGCGACCACGACGCCTACACGCCAGCCCATGCTGAGAAAGCACACAAGCATCACCACGAGCAGCGCGACAAAAAACTTGACCATGAACTCGCCAACGGCCGAGTCGATGTTGACGGCTTGATCGGTCACCTTGGTCAGCGTCATGCCCAGTGGCATGCCTTCATTGATCTTGGTCGTCTCGGCGTCCAGCGCCTTGCCCAGGTCCAGGCCGTTCCAGCCTTCGCGCATGATGACCCCCAGCAGCAGGGCCTCTTCTCCGTTACTGCGCACCAGAAAGGTTGCCGGGTCTTCATAGCCACGTTCGACAGTGGCCACGTCGGAGAGCTTGAGCGTGCGCCCCTGAACCACAATCGGCGTGTCACGAATCTTCTCCAGCTTGTCCAAGGCGCCGTCCAGGCGGAGGAAGACTTGCGGCCCATTTGTTTCAATCGAACCGGCGGGCGTGAGCACGTTCTGATTATTCAGCGCGGCAAAGATGTCCTGAGGCGCAATGCCCAGGGTGGCCAACCGATCATGGGAGAACGAAACAAATATTCGCTCGGCCTGCTCACCGATGATGTTGACCTTCTTCACGCCCGGCACATGCAACAGTTGCTGGCGCAACGACTCAGCATCACGCACCAGCAGCCGCTGCGGCTCGCCTTTGGCTTTGAGGGCGAACAGCGCAAACGTCACGTCCGAATATTCGTCGTTGACCAAGGGCCCGATTACACCCGCCGGTAGCTTGGTGGCTTCGTCGTCGAGCTTTTTGCGTGCCTGATAAAACTCTTCCTGCACCTGTGAGGGTGGCGTGCGGTCCAACAACGACACCATGGTGAAAGCGAGACCGGGCCGCGTATAGGTTTCCGAGCGGTCGTACCATTTCAATTCCTGCAGGCGTTTTTCAAGTGGCTCTGCGACCTGGTCCTGCATTTCCTGCGCGGTAGCCCCCGGCCAGGCAGTAATGACCGTCAACTGCTTGACCGTAAACGGTGGATCCTCCGCACGCCCCAGCTGGAAGAACGCCAGGGTGCCCGCAACCGTGATCAGAAAGATCAGGAATACCGTAATGGATCGCTCACGAACGGCGATCGCAGAAATATTAAAGCGGCCTTCGCTCATGGATGACTCCCGGCAACATGGGCTTCATCCTGCCGGGGCACTCTCACGTCTTCTCCATCGCGCAGCAGATGGGCGCCTAACGCGACGATCTGCTCACCGACCTTGAGATCGCCTGCCACGCGTGCGGCATCGTCGCTCAATCCCAGCACCTGAACAGGACGCCAGCTCACCTTTGCCGGCGAGCCTGCGATCACCCACACACCGGTGCCATTGCCTGGGTCATAAAGGGCTGCGATGGGGACTTGCAGCACCTGCCCGTGCGCGGCGCCCTCTGCGATCCGCAGCGTGACCGTCGAGCCTATCGGGGCATTGGCCAGCGCGCCCTCAAGCACATACCGCGCCTCGAACGTGCGCGTCACTGGGTCGGCAGAATCAGAAAGCAGCCTGAGCTTCGCTGTAACAGCCCCTGCGGTACTGCCGTAAAGCGTCGCTTGCGCGGTGGATCCGGCTGCAGGACGCAACGTCTCGGGCAGATGCACGATGGCTTCGCGCTGGCCTGCGCGGGCCAGTCGAACCACGGGCTGCCCCGGGCTGACGACTTGCCCGGGCTCTGCGAGTGTTTCCACCACGACACCGTCGGAATCCGCAAATAACACCGCGTAGCCGGAAGCGTTACGGGCGACATCGGCCTGGGCTTGTGCGGCGCTGAGCTGCGCCTTTGCGCTATCCGCTGCGGCCTTGACCTGGTCGTAGGCCGATGCAGAAACAGCCCCTGCGGCGACGAGGTCGCGATATCGCGCCTCGTCATCGGCGGTCTGCCTGGCGCGGGCCCTGGCGGCGGTGACCGACTCTTGCTGTGCTCGCGCCTGCAACCCCAGGTCGATAGGGTCAAGGCGCATAAGCGGCTGACCGCGTTTAACGCTCTGGCCGGTATCGACCAGCCGCTCGAGGATCTTGCCGGAGACCCGAAAGCCAAGATCACCCTGCACGCGGGCCGCCACTACCCCCGTGAATGAACGTGACGTCTCTGAGGAACCCTCAACCGTTCCGGGCCTTACCAGAGGAGCCTGCGTGCGCGGATCGTCAATGTTGGATGAGTCACCACACGCCGTCAGGACGAGAGGCAGCAAGCAGGCTGCAAGGGGGATGGGTCGGAGCCGGAGCATAGGTTCCCTTATTGAATAGAAAGAACAGGGATCGTATATTCAGACCGGTGACTATTATTGTCAATGGTCACAATCGAGATCTCAAATAACGCAGAGGGATGCGCTCCCCCGCAACGCAATCGCTCATACCCCCCTTGAAACAAGACCCGACGAATGCAGGACTGCATATTCCAAAGGAGCACATGACGGAGATGAACGATATTTTTCAGTCATGCCTGAATTTAGCCCAGAGGCCTCAATTGACAGAGAGTGACCATACAGTACTATGGTCACCAACAATGTTCGATTCAAGGAATCTCAATGCACGCCCTCCGCCCCGCTGCTTTTTTGATCAGCGCCAGCTTGATGACAGGTTGTGCGGTCGGTCCGGACTATCGCCGTCCGGACACCCCGCTCCCGGACCGTTACCTGGGCCAGCCTTCTGTCGAGCAGAGACCAGGGGCGACGCCTGCCAGCCTCGTCATCTGGTGGGAGGGCTTCGGTGATCCACTGCTCGCCGACTTCGTCGCCAAGGCGCTTGAACAGAACCTTGATCTGGCACAGGCCCAGGCACGAGTCGCGCAGGCGCGGGCAGGACTAGGCGCGGCCAATGCCGCTTTATGGCCCTCGGGAAACATCAGCGGTCAGGCCGCCCGCGCCTACCAATCAGTCGAGACGCCACTCGGCCAGGTGCTGAACTCAACCCCCGGCTATGATCGCTATGGCAGTTCCTACGAGGCCGACCTCAATGCCAGCTGGGAAGTGGATGTCTTTGGCGGCCTGCGACGCGGACGCGAGGCGGCACTGGCCGAGTACCAAGCGTCCGAGGCTGGCGCCGCAGCCACGCGATTGGCCATCGCTGCACAGACTGCGGATATCTACATCACTGTCCGCGGACTGCAGGCTCGGCTGGACATCGCGAATCGACAAGTCAAAACCCAGCAGGGGCTGCTGGAGAAAGTCCAATTGCTCTACAGCAAGGGACTTGCCGCCAGCCATGAGGTTCGTCAGACCGAGGGGGCTTTAGCACAGGTCCAAGCCACCGTACCGGTCCTGCAGACCGGTCTGGATGCGGCCATGAATTCACTCGATGTCATGCTCGGCACGCCACCCGGTACTCATCGCACGCAACTTGCCATGGTCGCAAGCATTCCGGCAGCGCCGCAGTTAAAGGCCATGGGAACGCCAGCCGACTTACTGCGCCGCAGGCCTGACCTCATAGTGGCCGAGCGCCGCCTTGCCGCCTCAAACGCACGCATCGGAGAGGCGATTGCCGAGTACTACCCGAAGTTCTCTCTGAGCGCATTACTGGGGAGTGCAACGGCTGTATCGGCAGGCAATCTTTTTTCCGGCGGCGCCAGTCAATCGTCGGGCGTACTCGGACTGCGCTGGCGACTCTTCGACTTTGGCCGCATCAACGCCCAAATCGACCAAGCCAAGGGACAGGAAGCCGAATCCCTGGCCGCTTACCGTCAGTCTGTGCTGCGCGCCACCGAGGATGTCGAGAACGCGCTCTCCTCACTGGTGAATCGGGACGCCCAAGCGACCACCCTCGTTGGAGGCGAGACGTCTCTGACGCAAGCGCGCCAATCGTCGTTCACTGCTTATGAGAAAGGCACGGCCAGCTTGATTGACGTTCTGCACGCTGACGAGACCCTGCTTCAGGCTTCCGACGCTCGGGCGCAGGCACAAACCGAATCGGCACGCGCGGCAGTCGCCGCGTTCAAGGCGCTGGGCGGCGGCTGGCAGCCCTCGGATAGCCGACTGACGAGCCGATGACACGGGTGGTTTTCGAGATTCAAACAAGGGGTATGCAAGATGGCAGTGAAAGAAAATTCATGGGTGCTCATTACTGGAGCCTCCAGCGGATTCGGCAAGGAATTTGCCCGACAGTACGCCGCAAAAGGGAAATCGCTGATTCTGGTAGCCCGCAGGCTGAACGAGCTTGAAGCACTCGCGGACGAATTGCGTAGTCGTTTCGACGTCGACGTGATGGTGCAGCAAGCAGATCTTTCATCAATAAATGTGATTATCGATCTGCATCGGCGCCTGCGTGACAGCAATACGGTGGTCGATGTCCTGATCAACAATGCGGGTTACGGCTTGCAGGGAGCATTCCTGGATGAGCCCCTGGAAAGCTCCCTGGCGATGATCGACCTGGACGTCGCCAGCCTGACCGCCATCACTCGTCTGTTTGCAGAGGATATGCGGGCCAGGCGCAAGGGGCATATCTTGATGACGGCCAGCCTGCTGTCCTACCAGGGCGTGAAGAATTTTGCGGTTTACTCTGCCGCCAAGGCTTACGTACTCAGATTCTCCGACGCCCTGCATCGTGAACTCAAACAAGACGGTGTGGTGGTCACAGCGCTTTGTCCAGGCATGTCGGATACCGGGTTTGCAGCAAGTGCCAAACAAAAGATAACACCGGTCTTGAAGAGGGTCATGATGCAACCCGAGCCTGTAGTGCGAGCGGGGATACAAGCGTTGCACGCAGGCCGCATGAGCGTCGTGCCGGGCTTTGGCAACAAGGCTATTGCGGTCTTGACCTGGGCCACACCCCGTCGACTTCATCAGGGCCTGATGTCACGCGTAATGGGTGTTTGAGCGGGCCAGGCAATACCCCCGACGACGGACACCTGATCCAGTAGGTATCCGCTCTCAGGCCCCGCAGTGAGTCAGAATCGATAGCTGACAGAAGTCCCCAAACCGCTCGCGCTATTTTTATACTTCGAGCTATAGGCGCCTCTTGAGGCGGATACGTCATTGACCTGTACGCTTTCCTCCCATAGGTAGGAATACGCCACATCGATCGTGACATTCTCTGCCGGCGTCCACCCTGCCCCGACACTGATGACTTTCCGGTCACCGGTAGGGATTCGCGGCCCACGGTTGACGTTGTTGGCGGGGGACTGGTCAACCGATAAGCCGGCGCGAAGAACCCACTGATTGTTCAGCTTATACGCCGTGCCGATAGCGTGCGCCCACGTGTCGTGCCAGTTCTGCTCCTCGGTGATGCGACTCAGTGTTCCGCTCAACGCCGCAGGCAAACCACTGTTTTCGAACACCAACTCCTTGAAGCGACTCCAGCGCGTCCACGTACTGCCCAGGTAGAGCGTCCAGTCACTGTTGAGTTGATGAGTCACGGAAAAATCGACTGATTCCGGGGTGTCCACATCCAAGGAAGCGTCATAGCTCGTACCGCTTACACCCAGCACACTGAAGATGCCGTCGGTGAGCTTGGTCTTGGCATCCAACTGGTAGCTGACCTTGGAGTGATAGGTCAGACCCAACCGAGTTCGATCTGTCGCTTGCACTAGAATACCCGCGTTAAACCCAAGCGCCGTGTCATCGCCGGTGCTTTTGAGTTTTCCGTCATTGCGGCCCGGGCTGAGTGGATTGAGCACCATCCCGGAAAGCTCACCACTGATACGGTTGATGGTCGGTCCGAAACCGATCGAGACCTTGTCGTTGAACGCATAGCTGATGGTGGGCTGAAACGTAAGGGTCGTGACCTCACTTTTGTTGGCGTAGTAGCGGCCGGCGAACCCACTGCCATAATCGGTCATTAGCCCAAACGGCACATAGAAACCCACACCGAACGCCCAGTGCTCATCGATGGGTTTGACGTAGTAACCCATGGGCACTGTGGTGGTCGGCACCATGTCCCCGTCCTCCTGCCCCCCGAATGTGCTGCGCGTCTGGCTTATATGGGCCTTTGCGAAAAGCGTTGCCGCCCCGACGCTGGCCTGCTCTTTTTTCAAGCGAGACATACCGGCCGGATTACCGAAGACGGTACTCGCGTCTTCTGCAGATGAAGAACGGCCGGCAAATCCGGAGCCCATCCCACTGATGCTTTGTTCATTGAGAGCGAAACCGCTCGCGAACAATTGAGTCGACGAGAGGGCAACAGCAAGGCCAAGCGGGGTCCTGCGCAGTATTTTTTTCATTATTAGGACTCGATAGATCATCGGGATAAAGCGGTAGAGAGCGTCACGCTGAGCGCGGGCTACCGGGAGGGGCCGCAGCGCAGATTTACGAAGATCGTGCGCGCCACGGCGATTCCTCCGGGATAGGTACAGCATATTTATTCATGTGACCATTTATGTCAATCGTCACAAATTCAGCAAATGAACATGCATGGCTACGCGGCAAATGCTGCGCGGATAATCCACTCAGTTACGTAGTGAGGGTTGATACATGGCTGTGAATGTGGGGATCAGGCCCCGGATTGGAATTAATACCGCGCCCCGGAAAATGGTGTCCACCTGGATCGGTGTTCACCATCATCCAAGCGTTGATATCAGAGCAAAGTGATAGAGATGATTAACGCAGGCTCACGGCATCAAGCTACGCAGAATGAGATTGGAGGTGAGGACCGGAGCCAGCTCGACGAAGTCAAGGTTGTATTGCAAAAGCAACGGATTGACGAAAGGGCGCAGCGCAAGGTGGATCGAATCGACTGTTTCGTCCAAGGGTGTTTTGCGTTCAAATTCGCCGATCTCTCGGCCTTCACGCACAATCTGCACCACGAAGCCCCTGACCAAGGCATCATATTGCTGAGTGCAGGGCCAGTTCTCAGACGCTGCAAATGCGGCGATGTCATAGAGCTTTCGATCACTGAAGAACAAATTCACCCCGGTAGCGATCAGCGTTTTCACCAAACGTCGAAAACGTTCGGTCGGCGAGATGTCCTCTGCATTAATGGCCTGTTCTACGGCCGCGATGATTTCCGCCAGGCAATTGCCACAGATAGCCTCACCAATCGCCTGCTTGGAATCAAAAAACTTGTAGATGTACGCCTTGGAAAACCCGATCGCTTTCGCCAGGTCGGAAACCGTAGTTTTGCTATAGCCGTATTGACTGAAGTGCTGATTGGCCGCCGCGACGATCTGATTCCGGATCTCATGATCGGCAGGGCCACGGATGCTGGGGGAAGCTATGGATGTCTTGTTCATACGAGCTAGCTTACGCATCCGAAAAGCGCTTGACAACGAGTGACCAAATTATACTTTTGTCACAAGCTCGCAATGATCAGGGTTGGTTTCAGGTCAATTGTCTCTACGCGGAGGGTCAAACACCTCCCCCAATCAGTTTTTTCGACGTGTTGTGCAAACGCCGTACCCCGCCATCGAACTCTCTAGCTCACTAACGGCGGCCTCCAAGCCAAGGGGCTTCAATCTGACCGGCCAAAAACACCCCGCGCCACCGAGCGTGGGCGTCTCCCCTGTCAATCCCTGTCAGCTGTTGCCGGACGCGTTTTTCGATGCGGGTGCGCTTCCGTCGTTGCACGATCGCTACGGTATTTCCACCCAGGCGGTGTGCACGCAGATCAAGGGTTGGCCTTTGCATAGCAGGTGTTTGAGATGGGGCCGCTCAGGACGCTACAAACGAAAAGCCGCGACTGGCCGCACTGCGCTCATATTCCAGGAGACACTCATAGTCAGCCTCACTGGCGGGCAGGACTTCCTTGATCGCCAGGTCACGGGACACCTCAGGAAGCTGCTCCAAGGCTTCGTTCATTGCGTTCCTGATTGAAACGGCGTCCTGACCAATCGAGGTGATGTAAGGCAGGCAGGGACTGCGCACACTTCGTGTCAAGATCCTGAGGCCTTCGATCTCGGCACTGTTATCTCTCGCAAGATAGTCGTAGGTGATGCTATCGATGGAAGCCAAATCACCCTCGCCTTCTCTAAGCCTTCGCAGGCTCTCCCTGTGGGATCCGGTGAAGGTGAGTTTCGAGAAGAAACCTCGGTCGCTGATCCCGGCCAGCGTGTGGCGAAATAAATTCATTCCAGAGTTGGAATCCGGGGCGTTGATCAGGCCATGGCGGCCCTGGAAACCCGCCAGGTCAGTCACGGCCGAATCAGCCCTGCAGAGCAGCACACTGCAATGGTCCCCTCCAGAGCCATGGGTAAGCTCATAGCTCGGGCGCCCTACCAGCTTTACCTTTCCCCGCAGCGACGTAACGAATGGATAGCCGCAGGTCTGGGATAACAACAGATCCGGGGAAAGCCAGTGCGCCGCGAGATCAACGATCTGTTTATGCCCACGGCGCTCGCCGAGAATCGCCAGGATGCGCTCAAGCCAGGCATCCTGTGCGTGTAGAACCCTGGCGGGAGCGAGGTACATGGATAGATCGCTGGTCATATGACATCCATTCAGAGGGTGCGATTGATACTGCTCACAGCAGGAAACGGTTGGCAGGCGTCTTCAAGCCCAAGCGATCCCTCAGTGTCCCGGGCTCATATTCCTGGCGGAACACCCCTCTGGCTTGGAGCAGAGGCACCACGCCACGGGTGAAGGTTTCGAAGTCAGTGGGCAAAAACGGAAACATGAGGTTGTAGCCATCGACGGCATTCGACTCGTATAACGCTGAAAGCTTGTCGGCAATATGCTCCGCCGTTCCGATCAACAGCCAGGTGCTGGAGCTCTTGACCAACCGGCGCCCTATCTCGCGGATGGACAGGGAAGTGTCGTACTGCTTGAGCAGGGCCAGCTCGGTTCGAATGCCATCAAACTCGGACTCATCCGGCAACGCTGGCAACGGACCGTCCGGCGATAGTCCTGTCAGGTCCAGGCGGGTGTAGCTGGAGACCAGGTCAATCGCCACCGCATCGATAATCAGGCTGTCCTCCAGGTGCCGACGTCGTTCCTCCTCAGTCTCATCCCCGAGCACCACCGGCAGCACGCCGGTGATGATTTTCAGATCACTGGAATGCCTGCCCTTCAACTCGAGTCGGCGATTCAAATCGGCCCTGTACGCCAGTCCCTCCTCGACCGAATTGATAAAGCAGAAGTGTACGTCCCCATGGGCGGCGGCCAGGTTTTTGCCGGCTTCAGAAGAACCCGCCTGGGCAAGGACCGGGTGGCCCTGGGGTGGACGCGGCACGTTAAGCGGCCCACGTACGCTGAAATGCGCGCCTTTGTGATTGATCGGGTGAATTTTCGAGGGGTCGGCAAAGGCGCCGGTGCCCTTGTCAAATTCAAGCGCCCCCTCCTCCCAGGAGTCCCAAAGCTGCTTGACGACCTGGATGAATTCCTCGGCCCGCTGATAACGATCACCGTGTTTCGTCACGCCTGACAATCCGAAATTCGAAGCTTCTTCTTCCAGCCAGGACGTCACGATATTCCAGCTGGCTCGCCCTGCGCTGAGGTAGTCCAGCGAAGCAAAATAGCGCGCGAGGTTGAAGGGCTCGTTATAGGAAGTCGAAGCCGTGCCCATCAGCCCGATGTGCTCGGTAACCGCAGCCAGTGCGGACAACAGCGTAATCGGTTCCAGGCGGGCGTTGGCATAGTGCCTCAACCCGCTGGCCACGGAGTCCCAGACTGCGACGTGATCCGCAACAAAAACCGCATCAAACTTCGCCGCCTCCGCCGCCTGCACCAGTTTTACGTAGTAACCCAGGGTCAATATCTCTTGGGTCGGTGCCAGCGGATGGCGCCAGGAAAAACGATGATCGCCCTGGGGGTTAAAAAAGAACAAATTCAAAATCATACTTTTATTCGACATAACGCCTCCGCGACCTTACCCACGTCGCATTGATTTTCACTGGGCCGTCTTGACGGTATGTTCGGCGACCCACTGCGCCGCGACTTTCGCGGGGTCCTTGTGATCGATATCAACCAGGCGATTGAGTTGCTTGAGGTCGTCATCGGTCAGTTTTGCAGAGACCTCGTTGAGCACCTGGGTGACTTCCGGGGTCAGCAACGCCTTGCGACCCAGTGGCGTGATGTTTTGCAGGGGCTGTTGGTGCTTGTCGTCCTCGAGGACAACCCAAGGCTCTTTCGCCAGGATGCCTTGCGTGGAGACCACCGTGGCCACGTCGATAGCGCCGGAGTTCAACGCCAGCCGCGACAACGGCCCGCCCATGTCCAGCGACTTGATGCTCTTGAAGTTGATGCCGTAGACCGCCTTCAACCCGGGCAGGCCTAACGCAGCCGTGGCGACTTCGGGAGGCCCGCCCAGGGTGAAATCTCGCGAGACGGGCGCCAGGTCGGACAAGGTACGCAGGTTGTACTTTTCTGCGGTCTTTTGGGTGACGGCCCAAGCGGTAATGGAGCCCGCGGACGAAGGTTCAAGCAACTGGAGGTCCGCCGGCAACTTCTGTTGCAAAGCGCTGAGGATCTCCTTTTGGCTGGTCAGGGCGGTCTTGTCGTCATAGAAACTCAACAGTGACCCCAGGTATTCGGGGACGACGTCTATATCGCCGTTTTCCAGGGCCTGGGCGATGATCTGGCGGTTGCCCAGATTGAGTCGGGTCTTGACGTCTATCCCTTGATTTTTCAAGGCTGACGCATAGATGTTGGCGAGAATCGTCTGCTCGGAAAAATTGGCCCCTCCAATGGTGATGGACTGAGCGCTGGCAAACGCGCTGCCCACCAGCAAGCCTAACCCCAGCAACAATGAAACCGCGTGCGCTGAGCGAGCCTTCGAACGTTGTTTGTTTTTCATGTGGGTTTGCACCTCTGCAGAGTTAATACACACTTTCAAATGCCTCAGGTCATGTAGCGCTTAGTTCGATTTTCCCCACGCGCCATTTTCTAACCATGAATGTTTCTATCATTGAACAAACCCACTCACTGACAATCGCCAGTGCCGACACCATCAGTGCGCCGCCAATGATTTGCGGCGTATCATTTCGGCCCAGTCCATCAATCAGAAACCTGCCCAGCCCGCCGAAGCCTGCATACGCGGCGATGGTGGCCGTGGCGATAAGTTGCACCAGGGCTGATCGGAACCCTGCAAAGATCAACGGAAAAGCCAGCGGCAACTCGAGCTGAAAAAACATCTGCCCTCTGCGCATGCCCATCGATCTGGCAGCCTGCTTCAGGGATGAATCCACCTGATCGATGCCAACATAGGTATTGGTTAATATCGGCGGGATGCTCATGGTCACCAACGCGATAATCACCGTGCTGGTTTCATAGCCAATAAGCATGATTGCAAGTATCACAATACCCAGGGACGGTAATGCTCGCCCAATATTGAACAGCCCTATCGCCACCTGCGCGCCTTTTCGGTAGTTAGCCAACAGTACGCCGAGCGGCAACGCTATTGCACAAGCGATAACCAGGCTCAAGGACACATAATAAATATGCTCTGCCAGCCGAGTCAGTATGCCGTTTTCACCCAACCAATTATCCGGAAGAGAAAACCAAAGGTAGACACCCGCGATCATGTTCATCAGCGCACCCAAGGCACCAGCCATTTATTGATTGAATAAAACAGAAAATCAAAACATAACGCCAACATCACGGTCAGGACCAGGCTGACCGCCACAGGTGTGGTGAAACTTTGAGCCAGCCCGGTAATGAACAGCTGGCCCAGTCCACCTTGACCAATCAAGGCAGTAACCGTCACCAGTCCCACCAAAGTAACCGAGGTTGTTCGTAAGCCCGCCAATAACGCAGGCAGCGCCAGTGGAAGTTCAACCCCGAGGAATCTCTGCATGCGCGTATACCCGAGCGCACGGGCTTCCTCCAATACGTCCGCAGGGTTACTCGCAAGTCCCGCCAAGGTGTTCTGCAACACAATAAGCAAGGCATACAGGCTCAAACCAATGAACGCCGTGGTCTTGGATAACCCGGTAAAAGGCATTATCAAAATAAACAGTGCCAGGGACGGAATGGTAAAAAGTAGGCCGCAGACATAAATCATCGGCCGCGCCAATTCTGGCTGCCATAACGCCAAGAGCACCATTGCACCCGCTAACAGCATCCCTATACACAGGCCCAGGGTCACCAGTTGAATATGATCGACTAACAGCTGGCCGATCTGCTGCCAGTTTTCAACGATCCAGGACCAGTCAATCATTGCGCACTTCCGAAGCGGCGTTCATTGAGTGCGCTGTGAAGGCTGGCAATCGACAGGCAACCTTCGTAACCGCCGGCCTCGTCCACGCGAACAACCACACCCATAGGCGCCGTTAGCATCTTAACCAGTGCGTGATGCAACGAGTCGTGACTCGACACTGTTGTCAGCTCCGGAACAGGCATGTCCGAGTCACTGACCCACTTCAACGGGTTGGACTTGTCATCCAGTAGAAGTTTGAATTCACAACTGACCTCATCCACCGGAAGATCAGAAACCTTCATCAGCGAAAGTCTTTTTAACAGCGGATCTTTGCCGATAAAGTTCCTCACAAACTCGCTGGCAGGATGGGCAAGGATGTTGTGAGGGGTATCGAACTGAACAAGTTTCCCTTCGCCCTCGAAGATCGCAATCCGATCACCAATCTTGATGGCCTCCTCCATATCATGGGTCACCAGGATAATGGTTTTATGCAAACGTCTCTGAAGCGCAACCAGTTCATCCTGCAGTCGCTCGCGTATCACCGGATCAAGCGCGGCAAAGGGTTCGTCCATCAATACAACCGGTGGGTCCGAGGCCAATGCCCTTGCCAGGGCGACACGACTTTGCTGCCCGCCCGAGAGCTGATTAGGGTAGCGGTCCAGAAATTCCGGCTGAAGCCCAACCAGGGAAATGAGCTCGCTCACGCGCTGGCGGATTTTATGTTGGCTCCAGCCCAGCAGCCGTGGGACTGCGCCAATATTTTCGGCAACCGTCTGGTGAGGAAACAAGGCGGCGCTCTGCATCATGAAACCAATGCCGCGACGTAGCGTAACGACGTCAAGTTCATCGGTCGCCACGCCGTTGACACGGATGCGGCCACTGTCCTGGGTATCCAGCCGGTTGATCATGCGCAAAATAGTGGTTTTGCCGCAGCCACTCGGCCCGACAAATACACAGATCTCACCCTCCCGGACGTGAAGCGTTAAATCGCTCACGGCCATTCGCGGGCTGCCTTTATGAGTTTTCCTGATGGCTTCAAAACGTATCATTTTCCGACGCCCATATTAGCTTGCCTAGTGTTAGTGCTCAGCAGGATGGCGAGGACAATCCACGGGACTGACCAGATGTTTCTGCAATAACTGGAAGTAGCCATGAATGACATAGCCATTGTTTCGCGCGATCCATTGTTCACGCCTGGCTCTATACACCCTGGGTAAGTAAAACCAGGGCAAACCGGGAAGATCGTGATGAACCAGGTGAAGATTGAGGTTGAGAAACAGTTAACTCAACAGCCCCGACGATTCATTGATAACCGTGCGGTGTTCCGGATACGTTGACGGACGATGTTCGTAAAACGACCTGATCATGGCAATCGACAAAGCCGGCAACGAAACCAGGAATAAGTACTGTATGGCACTGATGGCGCTGTATTCCTCAACCAAAGCCAGCACTACGCCAACACTGAGTAGATGCGCGGCCCACATCCGCCAAGCGATTCGACCGGTATGAAACAGCCCTCTGATTTCGCTACCCACAAGGGCCGTCACCGCCAATGGCGCGCCCATAAGCAAACGACCGCCCACGGTCTTGTTTACCCATAACAACGTTCTGATATACCGAGGCGAGCGCAACCAAAAAGCACCGCTGACATAACGACTTTCCGGATCTTGCCCGGGTACCGTCAGCACTTCGTCGTTGTGATGTGCCAAATGGGTGTCCCTATAAATGTCGTAGGGGTACCACACGGCAAATGGCAGAAATCCCAAGGCCTTGTTTATGGCGGGCCAACGGGTTGGATGACCATGGATAAGCTCATGCTGAATCGACATCCACAGCACAACCAGTGGCACCAGCAGGACAAGGCTGAATACTTCGCCAAGTACTTGCCCATAAAAAACAATAAACGCCCAGGCCAGATAAAACCCGACTAACAAAAGCCAGGTGGGCCATTCGGTTTTACTGGTCAGGGTAGTGCTCAGCTTGACGATTTCCGCTCGATGAGCGTCATCCAAATAGTTTGGCATTGTTGTCAGTCGCGATAGAACGTGCTCGGAACGGGCGCCCAATCACTCACACTTCAAGCTGCAACCCATAAACCGGGATTACCTGAAGATGATTGGTTGGACTAACGGTATGGAAGTGCGCAACAACGACGATTCACATGGCGTAGAGAAGAAACGCCAAGCCTTCGCTGATTGCACTGCAGGCTTCGCTGTTGGCCTGACAAGGGAGAGGTTTGCCGGTAACGGATGGAACGGCAATGGAGGAAAAAGGACGGGTGCTGATATTGTCGGCGTGAGAAATCGCGACATGGGCGCCGTCATGTGACAGAGCCTCAAGGCTGATTTGGAAGATTCGGGCGCCGGACATAGTCGTACCATAACAATAGGATTGAACATATCCGGCGGTCCGGTGACAGCAAGGTAGCATGATGACTAATACGATCAAGGACTATATTTTATTATGCTTATTCCTAAAATGAATAAGTGATCCAGGCGAATGATGCAAGCCAGCTGCATCGGAACAGACCTCGAATAAAAACAACGGAGGGTTGCCTACCGACTATGAACATTCTCTACGATGAACGCGTCGACGGCGTCCTGCCTGACGTCGACAAACAGGCACTCCTGCACGCCCTGCAGACTCGCTTGCCTGACCTGGAAATCCTGCACCAGCGCGAAGCGCTCAAGCCGTACGAATGCGACGGACTCTCGGCTTATCGCACCACGCCCATGCTGGTAGTGCTGCCGCGCCACATCGATCAGGTCCAGGGCGTGCTTCGAGTCTGCCATGAGCGGCGTGTACCGGTGGTGGCTCGCGGCGCGGGCACCGGGTTGTCCGGCGGTGCGCTGCCGCTGGAAAAAGGCGTGCTGCTGGTGATGGCGCGCTTCAACAACATTCTGCACATCGACCCCGCCGCCCGCACCGCCCGGGTTCAGCCGGGGGTACGCAACCTGGCGATTTCCCAGGCGGCTGCGCCGTTTGGCTTGTATTACGCGCCTGACCCTTCCTCGCAGATCGCCTGTTCCATCGGCGGTAACGTGGCGGAAAACGCCGGTGGCGTGCATTGCCTGAAGTACGGGCTGACCGTGCACAACCTGCTCAAGGTCGACATCCTGACCGTCGACGGCGAACACGTGAGCCTGGGTTCCCAGGCCCTCGACTCTCCGGGTTTCGATCTGCTGGCATTGTTCACCGGCTCCGAAGGCATGCTCGGGGTGATCACCGAGGTCACGGTCAAGCTGCTGCCCAAACCACAAACCGCCAAAGTGCTGCTGGCCGCCTTCGATTGCGTCGAAAAGGCTGGCCGTGCGGTGGGCGACATCATTGCCGCCGGCATCATCCCGGGCGGCCTGGAGATGATGGACAACCTGGCCATTCGCGCCGCCGAAGACTTCATTCACGCCGGCTACCCGGTGGACGCCGAAGCGATTCTGTTGTGTGAACTCGATGGCGTGGAAGCCGACGTCCACGACGACTGCCACCGCGTGCGCCAGGTGCTGGAACAGGCCGGCGCCACCGAAGTGCGCCAGGCTCGGGATGAGGCCGAACGCGTGGGTTTCTGGGCCGGGCGCAAGAATGCGTTTCCGGCGGTGGGCCGCCTCTCACCGGATTATTACTGCATGGACGGGACGATCCCGCGTCGCGAACTGCCTGGGGTGCTGCACGCTATCGCGGCGTTATCCAGCGAGTACGGCCTGCGGGTGGCGAATGTTTTCCACGCCGGCGACGGCAACATGCACCCGCTGATCCTGTTCGATGCCAATCAACCGGGCGAACTCGACCGCGCCGAAGCCCTGGGCGGCAAGATCCTCGAATTGTGTGTGAAGGTCGGCGGCAGCATTACCGGTGAACACGGTGTGGGCCGCGAGAAGATCAATCAGATGTGTGCCCAGTTCAATAGCGATGAGCTGACCGTGTTCCACGCCGTCAAAGCCGCCTTCGACCCGGGCGGATTGCTCAACCCCGGCAAGAACATCCCGACGTTGCATCGATGCGCCGAGTTTGGCGCCATGCACGTTCATCTGGGTCAGATGCCCTTCCCCGACCTGGAGCGTTTCTGATGCGCAGCGAACACCCTATCGACGCCAGCGCAGCGCTGCTGGAGCAGGTCAACCAGGCGCTGAACGACGCCACGCCGCTGCGTATCCAGGGCTCCAACAGCAAGGCGTTCCTCGGCCGCGCAGTCACCGGGGAAGTCCTCGACACCCGCGCCCACCGGGGCATCGTCAGCTACGACCCGACGGAACTGGTGATCACCGCCCGTTGCGGCACGCCATTGGCGGAGTTGGCAGAAGTGCTGGACGCCGCGCAACAGATGCTGCCTTGCGAACCACCCTCCTTCGGTGAGCACGCCACCGTCGGCGGCATGATTGCCTGCGGACTCTCGGGGCCGCGGCGTCCCTGGTCAGGATCGGTCCGCGACTTTGTCCTCGGGACGCGGGTCATCACCGGACAGGGTAAGCATTTGCGCTTCGGCGGCGAGGTGATGAAGAACGTCGCCGGCTACGATCTGTCGCGCTTGATGGCCGGCAGTTACGGCGCGCTTGGGGTGGTGACCGAAGTGTCCCTCAAGGTCCTGCCCAAACCACGGCAAACCTTGAGTATCAGCCTGGAAATGGACACCGACCGTGCCTTGCTGCGCCTGGCGGAATGGGGGCAGCAACCGCTGCCGATCAGCGCCGCGTGTCACGATGGCCAGCGCCTGCACCTACGGCTCGAAGGGGGTGAAGGCTCGGTGGCGGCGGCCCATGAGCGCTTGGGCGGCGAGTTGCTGGACGCGACCTACTGGCAAGACCTGAACGAACACCGGTTGGTTTTTTTCGATGAGGATCAGCCCCTTTGGCGCCTGTCCTTGCCGCACAACACACCCCGATTGTCGCTGCCAGGTACCCAATTGATCGACTGGGGTGGCGCCCAGCGCTGGCTCAAATCCGACGCCGACGCGAGGGTCATTCGCGCGGTGGTCGAAAAAGCCGGCGGGCATGGGACCTGCTACCACCCGGGCCTGATCGACAGTCCCTTCCAACCGCTGCCCGACACGTTGATGCGCTACCACCGGAACCTGAAGCAGCAACTCGATCCCCGGGGCATCTTCAATCCCGGTCGCCTGTACGCGGAGCTTTGAACCATGCAGACCACCTTGAGCGAAGACGCCCGCCGACTGCCTCGCGCCGAAGAAGCCGAAAGCATCCTGCGTAGTTGCGTGCACTGCGGTTTTTGCAATGCCACCTGCCCGACCTATCAACTGCTGGGCGATGAACTGGATGGCCCGAGGGGGCGTATCTACCTGATCAAGCAGGTGCTCGAAGGCAATGAAGTCACGCGCAAGACCCAGGAGCATCTGGACCGTTGCCTGTCTTGCCGTAACTGCGAAACCACCTGCCCCTCCGGCGTCGACTATCACAACTTGCTCGACATCGGCCGGGCGGTGGTCGACGCGGCAGTGCAACGCCCGCTCAGTCAGCGTTTGCTGCGCGAAGGGTTGCGCAGCGTCGTTCCGAATCCCGCGCTGTTCAACCTGCTGATCGGCAGTGGCCAGCTATTTCGAGCTTTATTGCCCAACACCTTGCAGGCCAAGTTGCCTCGCCGCGTCTACCCGCCCAAACCGCGCCCGACCACGCGCCACTCCCGCCGGGTATTGATGCTTGAGGGCTGCGTGCAACCGCACCTGTCACCCAATACCAACGCCGCCACGGCGCGGGTGCTGGATCGCCTGGGGATCAGCGTCATATCCACCCCCGAGGCAGGCTGCTGCGGTGCCGTGGACTATCACCTTGACGCTCAGGCGATGGGCCTTGAGCGCGCCCGGCGCAACATCGATGCATGGTGGCCGAGCATTGAAAACGGGGTCGAGGCGATTGTGCAAACCGCCAGCGGCTGCGGGGCCTTTATCAAGGATTACGGCCACCTGCTCAGCACCGACCTGGCGTATGCCGACAAGGCGCAAAGGGTCAGTGCCCTGGCCAGGGACCTGGTTGAAGTGCTGCGTGGCGAGCCGCTGGATAAGCTCGGCGTACACAGCGACCAGCGCCTGGCGTTCCACTGCCCCTGCACCTTGCAGCACGCGCAAAAACTCGGCGGCGCCGTTGAAACCCTGCTGACAAGCCTGGGCTTCAACCTGACCGCGGTTCCCGACGGCCACCTGTGCTGCGGCTCGGCGGGCACCTATTCGCTGACCCAGCCCGAATTGTCGCGGCAACTGCGCGATAACAAGCTGAATGCGTTGGAAAGCGGCCACCCCGACGTCATCGTCACCGCCAATATTGGCTGCCAGTCCCACCTCGACGGCGCAGGACGCACCCCGGTCAGGCACTGGATCGAACTGATCGAGGCCGCGTTGCCCTCACCAGGTACTGCAGAATCCTTGCGGCTGCACGCACCGAAGCCCACAGCAATCTAGCCGGGGCGCAATGCCTGGATTGAATCGGCCTCCTGTGGCGAGCGGGCTTGCCCCGCGTTGGGGTGCGAAGCAGCCCCTGATGAAGACGAATGCGGTGTATCAGGCACGCCTCTGCGCCTGGTTTTGGGGCTGCTGCGCAGCCCAACGCGGGGCAAGCCCGCTCGCCACAACAAGCCCGCTCGCCACAGGGTTCTTTGCGCGCTCTCGAACGGGTTCGAACACGGCGGCCTTAAGCAAGCGTGAGGAACAGCGCCGAGGTCCAGACCCGGGACTGGTCGCGTTGACGCGCGCAGATGAACAACGGATGCTCGCGACCCGCTTGCAGATTGAGTGGTGCCAGCTCGATCTGCCCCTGCAGTTCACGGGGCAGCGCTTCGGCGGTGGTCCTTTCCAGGGAGACTTTCAGTTCAGCCCCGGGCAGCTCTTCGATCACCTGGGATTGCGCCAGCAGTTCTTCGCCGGACAGTTCCATCAGCACCGTCGGTGCATGCACGTAGGGCTGCGGTTCGGATGGATCGCCGACCTTGATGTAGTTGTCGATGCGGCTGCGGACCTGCAACCTCGCGCCGGCCAATTGCGACAGGTCGATTTCGATGCTGTCGGTGTCGCCGTTGGTGTCGGTGCGAAAGGCCAGGGTCGTGGCGTCCTTGCGCCATACGGTTTGCTCCGGATGATCGAGGCCCAGGGCGCGAAAACCATTGATGACCGCGCCCGTCACCCGGATTTCGCCGGTCCAGTACGCGCCGCGATAACGGTCCTTGATGCGTGCGCCGCCCAGGCGCAGCCGGATGCGTTGGGCGGAAAACCCCAGCTCCTGATGCAGGTTGCGCGACCAGATCAGTTTATCGCCGTCGAACAGGTCCACCTGCTCCCAGCCCGCCTCACCCAGCAATCGATAGTCCAGGGTGGCATTCGAATCGGCCGTGAAGACCTCGCCCATGAAATGCTGGCCCTGGCGCAGGCTGGCAAACGCACGCTCGCCCGTCGTGGCAAAGGTGCGACGGGCGCGAAGGGCCTTGCCGACACTCGAACGATCGAAAGACTCGGCAATCACACCGGTCAGCCCGCCGCGAGAGCCAAACACCGCCGTGGCCGGAACCCCGCCGCCGCAACGGCCTTGATGCTCATCACTGTTCGCCGCGGCGCCGACCCGATAGCCACGCTGAAGGGCTTCGGCGTAGACCCAATGGAACTGGCCCCAGGCAGAGCCGACTTCGATCAAGCGTTCCAGCTCCGGATGGTGCCAGTCGAGGTTGCAACGGCGCCCGCCGACATGGGGCATCATCAGGTGACCTTCCGGGTCTTTTGCATAGGCCGCGTACAATTCGTCCACCGGCCAGGCCCCCGGTTTGATGGTGCCCGCAGTGAACTCGTTCCACTCGAACGAGCGCACCAGGCGCCCCTGGTTATCGAACGGAAACTCGGGCTTGCGATCATGCAGGAACACCACGTTGCGGTCGCCGCCCGCGCAGGAGTTGCCGCACCACTCGGTGCCGGGGTAGCAGACGAAGCGGCCGGGCTCGTTGAGTTCGTGAATCAGCTTCACCGCCTGATCCCAGCGTTGCTCGGTGATATTGAAGTCGTTGGCGGTGTAGCCGAGCACATCGAGGCCGGCGACATCGCGGCCATAGCTGAGGTTGTAGAGCGTGTCGTTGGTGCCCACGGTGTCATCGGAGTGCACATGCAGGTCGGCGTACAGCGGGCGCAATGCGCTGCCGGCCGGGTCAACCGTGACAAACGCCTGGGCGCCACGCACGCCGGGCGCCTGCACCTCGGCGGACAAACGCCACTCGCCCACCGCCCCGAGGTCAAACCCCTCGAGCCGCACCGTCGACCACCCTTCATTGGCCAGGGTAAACGCTTGCTGGCGCTCGCCGCCTTCCGGATCAACCAGGGTCAGCACCCCGTTGAGCGGCAGGTTGCGGCACGTGTTGCCCCAGGCATCGTCGACCCGCAGCAGCACATCGAACGCCTCACCGGCGCTGATCAGGCGCGGCACAATCAGCTGCACACGCTGCGCCGGTCCCGGCACGATGTTCAGCAACGGATCGCCTGGCACCTCGGCAAATTTCGAGCTGCCCAAGGGGTCGATAAACAGCCGGAAACGGAAGTCTTTCTCGACGAAACTCTGCACCCGCGTGCCCGCCCCGCCCTGGCGACGGTCGCCCAGGCGAATAGTGATCTTGTCGCCGGGATTCAGGTAGCCGTCGATGATGTCGATGATGATCGCTTTCTGGAACGGCCGTTCGTGGCCCTTCTGGTCGAAGCGCACTTTCAGGTGCTGCACGGTGGCCTGGCTCTGCCCGGGGACCAACTCGCCCGCCTGGTACTCGGCGCTGACGTAGTTGGGACCGGCCGGGTTCGAGGTCTGGAACAGTGCCCAATCGGAGTAGAACTTGAACGCCAGTTTCAACCAGGCGCCATCCGCCAGGCCGCTGCCGCCGACCTCGTAGACCAGGGTGATTTCATCCCATTGCCCGGCAATCAGCGTGTCTCGGTCACAGTCGATGCTACCGAGGAACGGGCGTTTCTTGTTGCGCTCGTAGAGGCCTTGGGGGGCGATGTAATGCCCGGCTTCGCGGGGATCGAATACGTTACTCACATGACACCTCGTGCAGTGGTCCACTGAAGGTTTGAAAGGGTTCGAAAGCAAAGGACGATGCTTACTGCACGCGCCATTTCTGGTAGTGGCGCTCGATGCGCCGGAACACAAAACTCTCCATCAGCCAGGCAATCAGGCCGATCAGCACGATGCCCAGCAGCACCTGGCTGCTGTTGCCGATCTGCCCGCCGGTGGAGACCATCCAACCGATGCCCTGGGAGGCGCCGATCATTTCTGCGGCGACCAGTGCCCGCCAGCCCTGGCTGAAACCGATGCGCAAGGCCGCCGTCACGAAGGGCAATGAGGCCGGCAGGTAAACGTGGGCCAGCAATTGCCAGGGGTTGGCGCCCAAGGTGCGCGCCGCGCGGACTTCGCCACCGCGAATGCTCTGTACGCCTTCCTGGATGGTCACCGCCATGGGGAACATCGCGGCAATGAAAATCACCAGCACAATGGAGACATAACCCAGGCCGAAAATGATCATGATCAGCGGCGCCCAGGCTATCGGCGGGATCGCCATGAACAGGCTGTTGAGCGGCGAGATGAAATCGCGAAAGCGCGAAGACAAGCCGCCGACCGTGCCCAGCACGATCGCGACAAGCACCGCCGCACAGAAGCCGCCGACTTCCTCCAGGACGCTCGCCCTGAGGTGCTGCCACAGCGAACTGTCGCTGAGCCAACGCAGCGCTTCGCGCGCCACATCCCAGGGCTGCGGCAGGATGTAGGTGGGAAAGCGGCTGGCCAGGGCCATCCAGATCAACAGCAGGAATGGCAGCGAAGCCCATCCCCAATTCGGTTTTGGCAAGGACATGACAGGCTCAGACTCAGCGCGAGGCTTTTTCCAGGTAGGCGGTATCCACGATCTGCTCGGTCTTGAGCGTGGTGTCGATAAAGCCCAGGTCGTGGGAGTAATTCATCAGGCGCTGGATGAATTGGATATCCGCAGGCTGCAAGTCCGCCGACCAGCCCAATCGCGTGCGCGCCTGGGCGACGATGGCCTCCGGGGCAATGGTCTTGC
Organism: Pseudomonas sp. JV449; assembly: GCF_032424295.1. Taxonomy (NCBI): domain Bacteria; kingdom Pseudomonadati; phylum Pseudomonadota; class Gammaproteobacteria; order Pseudomonadales; family Pseudomonadaceae; genus Pseudomonas; species Pseudomonas sp. JV449. The sequence goes on from NZ_VYKD01000031.1 coordinate 212,788, forward strand.
CGTCAGGACCCTGAACCGCTTCAAGCTTGAACGCCTCGGCGATGATGCGATTCGACTCGTCGGGATGCTCGTTGAGGAACGCGATGGCCTTGCGGTGCGCACGCAGCAGCTTGACCACGTCGTCCGGTCGTTCCTGCAAGGTTTTGGGCAGCGCGATCACCACATACCACGGGTAGTTCGGCAGTGCCTGGTTGACGTCGAGCAGAATCCGGCTCGACCCGCGCAGCAACGATTGGCTGACAAAGGGTTCCCAGGAAAACGCCGCGTCGACGATGCCGCGCTCCAGCGCCGCGTTCATGTTGCCGGGTGGCATGTCGATGATGTCCAGGTCCTTGTCCGGGTTGAGCCCGGCTTTTTCTTTCAGCACATAGCCGCGCAACAGCACGTCCATGCCACTGCCCTTCTTGACCCCGGCGAGCTTTTTGCCCTTGAGCTGCTCCAGGCTGTTGATCGGGCTTTTTGCATCGACAATCACCGCCGCCTGGCCGTAATTGACCTTGGCCAGAATCCGGCTTTGCAAACCTCGGGAAAACCATTGGTACACCGGCGGCGTGCCCACATAGGCCACGTCCAGCTCATTGGCGGCCAGCGCCTGCTGGATCACCGGGCCATCGCCCAAGGCCTTGAGGTCAACATTCAAGCCTTCCTCGCGGTAGTAACCCTGCTTGTCGGCGATCAGCGCCGGGGCGTTGGCCATGGCGAACACATACCCCACACGCAGGGGTTTCTCTTCAGCGGCCACGGCACCTGTGCTGCTTGCCAAGGCGGCAACAGACAAGGAAAGAGCAAGCAGCGAACGTTTGATCATGGGGTTAACTCGGGTTGGCGGGTGGGGTTAGCGATGGCTTCGGCCGCGCCCATGACCTGGGAAATGCGCTCCATCAGCTCATTGCGGTAATCGAGAAAGGCCGGCAGGCGACGGGTTTTCAGGTTGGAACGCGGGCGCGGCAAATGAATATCCAGTTCGCTATGGATACCGCCGGGGGCGATGTTGAGCACGATGACCCGGTCGGCCAGGAACACCGCTTCGTCGATGTCGTGGGTAATGAACAGCACCGTCTGACCCAGCTCGGCCCAGATCCGCAGCGTCTCTTCATTCATGCTGTTGCGGCTGATGGCGTCCAGCGCGGCGAAGGGTTCGTCCATCAGCAATACGCTGGGCTCCAATGCCAAGGTCCTGGCCAGGGAGACGCGCTGCTGCATGCCGCCCGACAACTGATGGGGCAAGCGCTGTGCCGCGTTCTCCAGGCCGACCAGGCGCAAATACTGCAACGCCTGGGCACGCTGTTGCGCCTCGCTGAGCTGCGCCGTCATTCGCAGGCCGAAACGCACGTTTTCCAGCGCGCTCAACCAGGGAAACAGCTGCGGCGCCTGAAACACATACCCCAACTCCGAGCGCTCAGGGCGCACGGCGGTCTGGTTGATGCTGATCCGGCCGCTCTGGGGTTGCTGAAAGCCCGACAACAGATTCAGCAGCGTGGTTTTCCCGCAGCCGGACGGCCCGAGGATCGCGACGAATTCGCCCGGCTTGGCGTTCAGGCTGAACGCGTTGAACACCCGATGGCCGTTGGGATAGCTGAAACTGATGTGATCGACCGTCAGGGCGTCGGCTTGCGTTGGTGCGTAAGGCAAGGAGTCGGGCATGGCAAGTATCGTCAGGTCGTTTACAATGGGAATGCCTGACATAATACGTATTAATACAAGTTGTCCCAATAACCTATTTTTATAACCTTAGAAGTGAAGGCGCACCGCCCCACTCCGAGGCCCCTGGAAGCCGACCGTGTCCACGTCCATTCTGCGCGACAGCACCACCTCGCTCTACGAACAGATCGCCCATCGTTTGCTGGAAGAGATTCAGCGCGGCGATTTCGAACCCACCGGCAAACTGCCGTCAGAAGCCGAACTGGGCGAACGCTTTGGCGTGAGTCGCGTCACGGTGCGCCTGGCAGTGGGCAAGCTCAGCGACGACGGCGTGGTGGAGCGCAAGCAAGGCAAGGGCACGTTCGTCGCCGCGAAGCAGGTTCGGCATGGCCTGGATGCGTTGCGCAGTTTCCATGAAGCCTTGTTATTGCAAGGGCTCAAACCGAGCATGCAGGTGATCAGCCACACGCTGCAGCCCGTTCCGGAAGCCTTGAAGGAGTTGTTTGAAGGCGCCCACGATTGCCTGCTGCTGGAGCGCCTGCATTTCGTGGATGACGAACCTATCGCCCTGGGCCGCAGCCATCTACCGGCCGAGTTGGCCGGCGTGGTCTGGACGGACGTCGAGCATCAACCGATCTACTCGATCCTGGAGTCGATCACCGGCCAGGCCGTCACCCGTGCCGACCTGGCCATCCGTGCGCAAGCAGCCGATGCAAGCCTGGCCAGTGCCCTGCACGTCAAACGCGGTGCCGCATTGCTGGTGATGGAACGCAGCTCTTACTTTGCCGACGGCCGTTGCTGCGACCGCACCACCTTCTTTATCCGTCCGGAACGCTATGCGTTTGTCCTCAGCGGCGTATTCAAATCCAGCCCTGCCAAATAGCGATCTGTACAGGTCATTTGGAGGGATCGGCAGATACGCGGCGGTGGGTCTTCTAGCGATAGCCCCGCGCCTGAACGTCGAACAGCTCGGCATAACGTCCACCCGCAGCCATCAGCTGGTTATGGCTGCCCTCCTCCAGAATCTGCCCGCGTTCCAACACAATAATGTGATCCGCACTGCGCACACTGGAAAAACGGTGGGAAATCAGCAGGGTCATGCGGCCCCTGGCATGCTCACGGAAGTGCTCGAACACCGCCGCTTCAGCCCCGGCATCCAGCGCGGCAGTGGGTTCATCGAGGATCAGCAGATCGGCATCCTGACGCATGTACGCCCGCGACAAGGCCACTTTCTGCCACTGCCCCCCGGACAGTTCCTGGCCTCCAAACCAGCGTCCCAGCTGGGTTGAATAGGTATGGCTCAAGCGCTCGATAAATTCCGCCGCCACGCCTTGAGTGGCAGCGCTGCGCCAGCGTGCCTGGTCGTCCAGGGCCTCGACGTCCCCCACGCCGAGGTTTTCGCCGACACTCATCTGGTAGCGAATGTAGTCCTGGAAAATAACGCCGATGCGCTGGCGCAGGGTGTGTTCGTCCCACTCCTGCAGGTCGCTGCCATCCAGCAGGATGCGGCCTTCATCCGGGGTATACAGACGGGTCAGCAGTTTGATCAGGCTGGTCTTGCCGGAACCATTTTCACCCACCAGGGCCAGGCTTTTCCCCGGTGCCAGGTGCAGGCTGATATTGCGCAGCGCGGCGGATCCGGCGCCTGGGTAGGTGAACCCCACCTGCTCGCAGCGCAGGCCATCGCCAGGGCGCGCACCCTGGGTGAGCCGGCCATGTGGCGTGATCACGGGGGTTTCAAGGTATTCATACAGGTCCGAGAGGAACAGGCTGTCGTCGTACAGCCCGGCAATGGCGCTGAGGCTGGCGGTGATTGCGGCCTGCCCCTGCTTGAACAGCACGATGTACATGGTCATCTGGCCCAGGCTCGTCTGGCCACGCACGGTGTCGAGTACCACCCAGGCGTAGGCCAGGTAAAACGCTGCGGTGCCCAGCAGGCCCAATGCGAAGCCCCAGGCATCGCGGCGCAACGTCAATTGGCGGTCCTCGGTATACAAACGCTGGGCGTTGTCGCGATAGCGCTGGAGGAACAGCGGTGCCAGGCCAAACAGCTTGACCTCCTTGGCATGGGACTCGTGGGAGAGCAACGATTCCAGGTAGTTCTGCCGGCGCGTCTCCGGTGCACGCCGGTGGAACAGGCGGAACGCATTGCCGGAAAAATGCGTCTCGGCGAAGAACACCGGCAACGCACCGACCACCAGAATCAACAGGGCCCACGGCGAAAAGTGCACCAGCAGGACTGCAAAGCTGACCAGCGAAATGAGGTTCTGCACCAACCCCAGTCCTTTGGTCACCAGGCTCAGCGGGCGCGTCGAAGCCCCCTGGCGCACGCGCACCAGCTTGTCGTAGAACTCGGCGTCTTCAAATTGCAGCAGCGAAAGGGTCTGGGCTTTCTCCAGGACCATCAGGTTGACCTTCACGCCCAGTTTCACCCGCAACAGCGACTGCTGCATCGACAGCGCCCGTTGTGCCGCCGCCAACAAAGCCAGCACGCCGGCCTCGGCCAGCACGTAGCGCATCACCGGCCACACGGGGGCCTGGCTGCCGGCCGCATGAACCTGCATGGCGTGGACCACGCCATCAACGATGCGCTGTCCAATCCAGGCGGCCAGTGCAGGCAGCAGTCCGGCGACAATCGTCGCCAGCAACAGCCCCGTGAACAGTGGCCGCGAGGTTTCCCACACCAGTCCCAGTGCCCTGCGCGCCTGGGTCGAAAACGCGCTCAATCGATTGAACAGCACCATGAATGGCACGGACTCCTTGAGGGGGGTGAAATCAGGCCGGACGGCCGAGAGCCATGGAGATGGGCAGTTCACTGCGCCACTCGCTCCCGGATCCAGGCGCGCCCCGGATTATGACAGGCCGTGACGCCAGAACCACGCGTATTCCTCGACGTTCTTCCCAGGCGCGTCGTCGCCAGTGGTTGGCGTGACGTCTTTTGACTCGATGGCGGTTGGGCGCCCGACCTTAGGTCACGTCCTGACGCCCCGCGCGGCCCAGCGACCAGCCAAAATTCATGCCCGCCGCCGCCAGCAGGATCGCGCCTGCGCCCATCACCTGCAGGGTGCTGAGGGGATGGGCGAAGGCTACCCAGTCGACCAGGATGGCAACAATCGGATAGATGAACGACAGCGCCCCGACCAGCGCCGTGGGGATTTTCTGGATGGCGCTGTACAGCAGGGTCGACATCAGCCCGGTATGGACCACGCCGATAATGATCAGGTAAGTCCAGGCGCCCTTGAGCGTTTCGCCCCCAGTGAAGTCCACGAACGGTGCCAGCACCAGCACGCCGACCACCATCTGGATCAGCACGATCAGGTGCGCGGGCAAATCCTTGAGACGCTTGGTGATCGCCGCCGCCACGGCATAGAAGAAGGCTGAAGCCAGGGCCAGGCAGACGCCCAGCACGTAGTCGGCACCGGTGGCCTGCCCACGGTCCTTGGCGGACACGATCAGCATCAGCCCGGCGAAGGCCAACAGCAGCCAGCCGACCTTGGCGATGCTGAGGCGTTCGGCAAAAAACAGCACACCCAGGCCGACCAGCATGAACGGCTGAACGTGGTAGACCACCGTGGCAATGGCAATAGAGGAATGGGTGTAGGCACCGAACAGCAGCACCCAGTTGAGGACCAGCGCCACCCCGCCCAGGCACACCAGAAGGAATTGCCGGGCAGTGATCCGGGAGCGACGCAGCACCCCAAGCGCCAGGCACGCGACCAGCATCGCCAGGGCGCCGAACAGGCAACGCCAGAACACCACCGCCTCCGGCCTCTGCCCCGACATGACGACGAACCAGCCGACTGTGCCGGAGATGACCATGGCCGAGATCATTTCGAGCGTCCCACGGGTTTGCGACTTCATCACTCACGGCTTCCTTGCTATCGACATCGCCATGGCCCAAGCCACCGTTCGCGGGGAAATAGGCTGGCAAATACAACTTTATAATGAACGTATGGCCGATATACTGAACATGGTGCCCAAGAGCGTCAACCCATTTAAGGATGGTTTATAAAACAAATGACCGATATAACGAACAATCTGCCGGGAAATAATCTGAGTCGAATCGATCTGCTGGCGCTGTCAATCAAGCGCGAGCGCCTGGCCGCCGGGTTTTCCTTGACCGAGCTGGCGAAGCGCGCCGGGGTAGCGAAGTCGACCTTGTCTCAATTGGAGTCGGGTATCGGTAACCCCAGCATCGAAACCTTGTGGTCGCTGGCGATGGCCATGGGCTTGCAAGTCACCCGGTTCTTCGAACAACCCCGGCAGGCCCTGCGGGTGATTCGCGCCAACGAGGGCATGACCGCCTATGCCGAGACGGCCCATTACGCAGCGACCCTGCTTGCCGATTGCCCGGCCGGCGTACAGCGCGACATCTACCGACTCAAGGTGCAGCCCGGCGAAGTTCGTTTGTCTCAGCCTCACCCGCAGGGCACCGTAGAGCATGTGGTGCTGTGCAGTGGCAGTGCACGTATCGGCCCGGCGAGTGGCCCGGTGTTGCTCAACGCCGGCGACTACATCAGCTACCTGGCGAATGTGCCGCATGTGTTCGAGGCACTTGAGGCGGACACCACGGCGGTGATGGTGATCGAGCATTCCTGAGGTGGGAGCACCCTGACGCCTGTCAAATCCGTAGCTGCCGAGCCCTGGCGAGGCGGCGTCGGCCGCGACTCGGGCTTGAATCGGCAGCGCGCCTGACGCAGCCTCGCTTGCGCTCGGCAGCTGCTACGGGGGGCCTTGATGGGGTTGGTATTCGTAGCAGCTGTCGAGCCCCGGCGAGGCTGCGTTGGCCGCGACTCGGGCTTGAATCGGCAGTGCGCCCAACGCAGCCTCGCTTGCGCTCGGCAGCTGCTACGGGCCTTGATGGGGTTGGTATTCGTAGCAGCTGTCGAGCCCCGGCGAGGCTGCGTTGGCCGCGACTCGGGCTTGAATCGGCAGTGCGCCCAACGCAGCCTCGCTTGCGCTCGGCAGCTGCTACGGGGGGGCCTTGATGGGGTTGGTATTCGTAGCAGCTGTCGAGCCCCGGCGAGGCTGCGTTGGCCGCGACTCGGGCTTGAATCGGCAGTGCGCCCAACGCAGCCTCGCTTCCGCTCGGCAGCTGCTACGGGCCTTGATGGGGTTGGTATTCGTAGCAGCTGTCGAGCCCCGGCGAGGCTGCGTTGGCCGCGACTCGGGCTTGAATCGGCAGCGAGCCTGACGCAGCCTCGCTTGCGCTCGGCAGCTGCTACGGGGGGGCTTGATGGGGTTGGTATTCGTAGCAGCTGTCGAGCCCCGGCGAGGCTGCGTTGGCCGCGACTCGGGCTTAAATCGGCAGCGCGTCTGACGCAGCCTCGCTTGCGCTCGGCAGCTGCTACGGGGGGCAAGTCCGTGAGGTGGGCAGGGGGATCGCTAGCAACTTAACCCTTTTTATCTCGTCAATTTTATCGAGCAGGACGCTAATAACCCCCGCCTTTTTTGGGGCCCCGTCAGTTGCGCGTCAAGAGCGTGTGCGGCGCAACCCCAAACGCCTTGCGAAAAGCATGACTGAAGTGGGAGAAATCGGAAAAACCGAAGTCCAGTGCGGCTTGGGAAACGCTGCGCACCTGGCCGCACTCGATAGCCGCGCGACTGGCATTCAGCCGTTCTTTCCAGATCTCCGCGACCGGGCTTTTCTGATGACGGGCGAATGCACGGGTCACCGTGCGGGTGGACACGTGGTGGGCTTGGGCGATCAGTTCGATCGACAGTTCTCGCTCGCTCAGGTGGTGCTGGATGTAGGTCATTATCCGCGCATAAAGATCCAGCTCCTGATGGGTCGTCTTCAGGTCCTGGAGTTCCAGGCTGATCACGAGCAGGTCGATTATCGTGTTGGAGTAACGATTGCAAATGCCTCCATCCTCCAGAAGCACGGGAGTGTTCGCCATCTGGCGCAGCATCTCGCGCAGCGGCACCACGCCAGGGCGGCGGTCATCCAGCACCATTGCGGTGCATTCCGCCACACGCGGCAACCGCTCAGTCAGCAACTGTCGAGGGATGCGCATCAAGTGGTTTTCGCTCCCCCCCAGGCTGAATCGGAACGGCCGGGTTGCGTCATAAAGGAACAAATTACCCGCACCCAGTGTGGCCTTGCGCCCCTCTTGCTCAAGTTCGCCATACCCATTGAGGGTGAAGCCCAGCCACAGGTCGTCTGCGGGGCCACTGCGTAAATGCCGCTCGGAACGGACCCAATGGTGCAGCGGGGACGACAGCCTGGAGACATCCAACGCCCCTACGCCGGAGACCTGGAGCGTTCCGTTGAAATCGCTCTGGGTCGAGGGTTTGCTGTCAGCCATAAGACAATGGCGACACACCACTTCTTTCCAGTAATCGAAGCGACGCGGTTGCGAAACGGCAAGGGTGGAATAGTGATTGTTCTGAGCCATGGCACTCACCTTAATGCAACGACTTGAAGCAGCGACACGCTGCCGGTCGATCTTGGAAAGCAAAATTCAGACCACGCCCTGCCCCTTTATCACTCCTGAGCCCTGGCATCGGGCATCTGTCTTTTCCAACCAAACGGTTGTCCTGGCGAACAAAGCGAGGCGGTTCGTACCTGCCTGACTATGACCTCACAGCCTGTCCAGCCCGCTACGCCTGAACCTGAAAAAAACAAGGAGCCGCCCATGGAATCTGCGATCGACAAACACCTTAGATGCCCACGGACGTTGTCCCGCCGGGTGCCCGAGGACTACCAGCCGCCCTTCCCTATGTGGGTCGGCCGCGCTGGCGAACAATTGAAGCAGGTAGCGATGGCTTACCTGGGCGTGCAGTTTCGCGGTGAGGCGCAGCGTGAGCGTGCCCTTAAGGCCATGCGCGACATCGTTGGCAGCTTCAGCCTGCCCGACGGCCCGCAGACCCACGACTTGACCCATCACACGGACAACAGTGGCTACGACAACCTGATGATCGTCGGCTACTGGAAGGACGCCGCAGCCTATTGCCGCTGGCTGCGATCACCGCCCGTCAATGACTGGTGGGCATCGCCGGATCGCCTGAACGACGGCCTGGGTTATTTTCGCGAAATCACCGCGCCGCGTGCCGAGCAGTTCGAAACCCTCTATGCGTTCCAGACGCAGTTGCCGGGGGTGGGCGCGATCATGGACACCACCAGCGGCGAGATCGAAGAGCACGGTTACTGGGGCTCGATGCGCGATCGTTTCCCGGCGTCCCAGACCGACTGGATGAGCCCCACGGGCGAACTGAAGGTGGTGCAGGGAGACCCGGCCAAAGGTGGCCGTGTCATCGTCATGGGCCATGACAACATCGCGCTGATTCGCTCCGGCCAGGATTGGGCTGACGCCGAGGCTGACGAGCGTTCACTGTACCTCGACGAAATCTTGCCGACATTGCAGGACGGCATGGATTTCCTGCGCGATAACGGAGCCCCCCTGGGCTGCTACAGCAATCGATTCGTGCGCAATATCGACCTCGACGGCAACTTCCTCGACATGAGCTACAACATCGGCCACTGGCGCTCGGTCGAGAAACTGGAACGCTGGGCGGAATCCCATCCCACCCACCTGCGCATCTTTGTCACCTTCTTCCGCGTGGCGGCCGGCCTGGTGAAGTTGCGGCTGTACCACGAAGTGTCGGTCTCGGACGCCAGGAGCCAGCTGTTCGAGTACATCAACTGCCACCCGCAGACCGGCATGTTGCGTGATGCAGGTGTCGCGCAAAGCTGACACCCGGCACCGCCCCATTCGTCCCGATTATTTTTTGGCCCTCATCTCTAGCGCATGGGGTCGGGGCCACTTTTTGACAGGCATCTGACCATGAAGTGGCACCGGGCTGAGCTGTCCTGTTCAGCCAAGCGAGTGTCCTGTTCAACCAAGCCGCAGTGGCAAAAGAGGCCTAATTTGTTCTCCATTACGACCCGGAACGATCCGACCCCGAAAGTGCTGGAAGTGTTTGAACAGCCTCAAGTCTTCCCGCCGATCATCGATGAAATCAAGGAAAATCATGGCCATTATTCGACCCACGCTTGATCAACTGCAGGACCTCGCCACCCAGTTGCACATGCAGCTGACGCCGGAGCAGGCTGCGCAGTACCTGGACCTGATGCAACCGAGTTTCGACGCGTACGACCTGGTCGATGAGCTGCCTGATTTCGTTCCGCCCGTACGCTACGAACGCAGTTCGGGCTATCGCCCCTCGGACAAGGAAAACCCGTTGAACGCCTGGTACTACCGGGCTGAAGTGAACGGGGCCCGGGAGGGCCTCCTGGCCGGCAAAACCGTCGCGCTGAAAGACAACATCGCCCTGGCAGGCGTGCCGCTGATGAATGGCGCTGCGCCGCTGGCCGGTTTCGTACCGTCATTCGACGCCACCGTGGTCACGCGCCTGCTGGATGCCGGGGCAACGATCCTGGGCAAGGCCACCTGTGAGCATTACTGTTTGTCCGGCGGCAGTCACACCTCAGACCCTGCCCCCGTGCACAACCCCCATCGTCACGGTTACGCCGCCGGTGGATCTTCCTCAGGCAGTGCAGCGTTGGTCGCGGCCGGAGAGGTGGACATGGCCGTTGGCGGTGATCAAGGCGGGTCCATCCGAATCCCGTCATCCTTCTGCGGCACCTACGGCATGAAGCCGACCCACGGCCTGGTGCCCTACTCCGGGGTCATGGCGATTGAAGCCACGATCGATCATGTCGGCCCCATTACCGCCAACGTGCGCGACAACGCGCTGATGCTGCAAGCCATGGCCGGCGCGGATGGGCTTGACCCGCGCCAGGCTGCGCCGCAAGTCGACGACTATCACAGCTACCTGTCGAGGGGCGTGCGCGGGCTCAAAATCGGTGTGTTGCAAGAGGGCTTCGCACTGGCCAACCAGGACCCTCGCGTCGCCGAGAAAGTGCGTGACGCCATCGCCCGTCTCGAGGCGTTGGGCGCACAGGTCGAGGCGGTGTCCGTTCCCGAGCACAACCTGGCGGGCTCGTTGTGGCACCCCATCGGCTGCGAAGGCTTGACCATGCAGATGATGCATGGCAACGGCGCGGGCTTTAACTGGAAAGGCCTCTACGATGTCGGCCTGCTGGACAAACAGGTCGGCTGGCGCGAGCAGGCCGACCAATTGTCCGCGTCGCTCAAGCTGTGCATGTTCGTCGGCCAATACGGGCTGAACCACTACAACGGACGTTATTACGCCAAGGCGCAAAACCTCGCGCGCTTCGCCCGGCAGGGCTATGACAAGGCGCTGCAGACCTACGACCTGCTGGTGATGCCGACCACGCCGATCATTGCCCAACCTCACCCACCGGCGGATTGCTCGATCACTGAGTACGTGGCGCGCGCGCTGGAAATGATCGGCAACACCGCGCCACAGGACATCACCGGGCATCCCGCCCTGTCGATTCCGTGCGGGCGGGTAGACGGCCTGCCCGTCGGGCTGATGCTGGTCGCCAGACACTATGCCGAAGGCACCCTTTACCAGGCTGCGGCGGCGTTTGAAGCATCCGTGGACTGGCGCACGCTCTGAGCCGTCTACGGGCGCCGCCGGCGCCCGTAGAACAATAAGAAATCCAATGACTTTACCACCGTGTTGACTGATAGGAGTGACCCCATGAATACAGCGACTTCAACGCCCGGCGAAAGAGCCTGGGCATTGTTTCAAGTCCTCAAGAGCAAGGAACTCATCCCGGAGGGCTATATCGAGCAGCTCACGCAATTGATGGAGCACGGCTGGAGCCCCGAGAACGGCGCCCGTGTGGTGGCCAAGGCATGGGTCGATCCGCAGTTCCGGGCACTGTTGCTCAAGGACGGCACCGCGGCCTGCGCCCAGTTCGGCTACACCGGCCCCCAGGGCGAATACATCGTCGCCCTGGAGGATACGCCGACGCTGAAGAACGTGATTGTCTGCAGCCTGTGCTCCTGCACCAACTGGCCGGTCCTCGGCCTGCCACCGGAGTGGTACAAGGGTTTCGAGTTTCGCGCACGCCTGGTCCGGGAGGGGCGCACGGTACTGCGCGAGCTGGGGACGGAGTTGCCCCGGGACATGGTGGTCAAGGTCTGGGACACCAGCGCCGAAAGCCGCTACCTGGTCGTGCCGGTCAGGCCTGAAGGCTCAGCACACATGAGCGAAGAGCAGCTTCGAACGCTGGTGACCAAAGACGTACTGATCGGCGTCGCCCTGCCCCGCGTGGGCTGAAAACAACACCTCATCATCGTTCACTCCCGGAGTTTTGATTATGGATGGCTTTCACGATCTCGGCGGTTTCCAAGGCTTTGGAAAAGTCCCTCACACCATCAACAGCCTGAGCTACAAACAGGTGTTCAAGCAGGACTGGGAGCATCTGGCCTACAGCTTGATGTTCATCGGTGCCGACCACTTGAAAAAGTTCAGCGTGGACGAAGTGCGTCACGCCGTCGAACGCCTGGATGTGCGCCAGCATGTCGGCACCCAGTACTACGAACGCTACGTCATCGCGACCGCCACCCTGCTGGTCGAAACCGGCGTGATCACCCAGGCGGAGCTTGATCAGGCCTTGGGCTCCCACTTCAAGCTGGCGAATCCCGCCCATGCCGAGGGCCGCCCGGCGATCACGGGGCGGCCGCCCTTCGAGGTGGGGGATCGGGTGGTGGTGCGAGACGAATATGTGGCTGGGCACATCCGCATGCCCGCCTACGTGCGCGGCAAGGAAGGCGTGGTCCTGCACCGCACGTCAGAGAAATGGCCGTTCCCCGACGCGATTGGGCATGGCGATGTAAGCGCCGCCCATCAACCCACCTACCACGTCGAGTTTTCCGTGAAAGACCTGTGGGGGGATGCGGCCGATGAGGGTTTTGTGGTGGTCGACCTGTTCGAAAGCTACCTGGACAAGGCCGCCGGCGCGCACGCGGTGAACCCATGACAGACAGCGCCCAGGCAAGCCGACTGCCGGTGACGGTCCTTTCGGGCTTCCTCGGCGCCGGCAAAACCACCCTGCTCAACCACATCCTGCGCAATCGCGAAGGCCTGCGCGTGGCCGTCATCGTCAATGACATGAGCGAAGTCAATATCGATGCCGAAGAGGTGCAGCGCGATGTCGCGCTGCACCGTGGTCGCGATGAGTTGATCGAGATGAGCAACGGTTGTATCTGCTGCACCCTGCGCGCCGATTTGCTCGAGCAGATCAGTATGCTCGCACGCCAACAGCGTTTCGATTACCTGCTGATTGAATCCACGGGGATCTCCGAGCCGATGCCGGTCGCGGAGACGTTCGCCTTCCTTGACGCTGATGGCTTCAGCCTCAGCGAACTGGCGCGCCTGGACACCTTGGTGACGGTGGTCGATGGCAGTCGCTTCCAGGAACTGCTCGAATCGCCGGACACCGTTGATCGCGACGACGCCACGCCAGACGCACCCAAGCGCCACCTGGCCGATCTGCTGATCGAACAGGTGGAGTACGCCAACGTCATTCTCGTCAACAAGCTGGACCTCATCGATGCCGCGCAGTACCAGGCCGTGCAGGCGATCCTCACAGGGCTTAACCCGACGGCGCGGATCATGCCGATGGCCCACGGTAACATCCCATCAGCCAGCCTCCTCGGCACCCATCTGTTTGATTTACCCAGCCTCGCGGCGTCGCCGGGCTGGATGCGGAAAATGGAAGCGACCGACGCGCCGTTGTCCGAATCGGACACCTATGGCGTGACGTCCTGGGTGTACCGTGAGCGCGCGCCTTTCCACCCGCAACGGTTGCTCGACTTTCTCCAGCAGCCCTGGTGCAACGGGCGGTTGCTGCGCAGCAAAGGTTACTTCTGGCTCGCCAGCCGCCACCTGGAAACCGGCCTGCTGGTGCAAAGCGGCAAGCGGTTCCAGTGGGACTATGTCGGGCGCTGGTGGAACTTCATCGAGCCGTCGCAATGGCCCCGGGACGAATACCGGCTGCGGGGCATCAGGGCCAAATGGGACAGCGTGGTCGGCGACTGCCGGCAGGAGTTGGTGTTTATCGGCCATGGACTCGACACCGACGCGTTACAGCGCGAGCTCGACCACTGCCTGCTGAGCGCGCCGGAAATCGCCGCCGGCCCACTGGCCTGGCAAGCGCTGCCAGGGGCGACAGCCTTTGACCAACAGGCCCTTGCCCGCATACCCACACAGCCCATGGCGATTGACCCCATTTGATCCGAGATAGAGGTGCCCCATGCTCTTTTTCAGCCGAACCAGCCGCTGGGTATTGGCTCCGCTTGCCGACAGACTGGATGAGCCTGACCAGGCGAGTACACCGCTGTCGTCGAGCAACCCGTTATTGCGTCGCATCCTGGCGGGCGTAGAGACATTGCTGCAAGAGCGGCGAGCCCTGAAAGCACAGACACACGCGCTGGCATTGGAAGCCACCCAACTGGCCGAGCACCTGGCCCGCCGCGACGCGCTTTTACAGGAGCAGGAGGCGCGCTGGGCACTTATCGCTCAAGGCGCAGGTGACCTGTTTTGGGAACTGCAACCGGCAGGTGTTGCTGCACCCGCACCGGAGTGGGCCATGAGGTGGACAGGGTCCGCGTCGATCCCGACCCAAGGTATTGATCAACTTGGCCGCTGGAACGAGCACCTGCACGCGACGGACCGGCAACGCCTTCTCGACGCGCTGGCCCGGCACCTGAGTGATCGCAGCGGGCGAACGCCCTTTGCGCTGGACGTACGCATGGCCCTTGCATCAGACGGTGACTATCGTTGGCGCAGGATCAGCGGTGTGGCGCGCCGGGATGCGCAAGGCGTACCGGTCGCCATCGGCGGAAGCCTGCGTGACATTCATGAACAGCGCCTGCACGAAGAGTCACTCGAACTGGCGGCCACACGCTTCGAGATTTCCCGTGAAATGCTCCATGACGGGCTCTGGGACATAGAGGTGGTGGCGGGTGATCCGGCGAACCCGAACAACACCATCTGGTGGTCTTCGCAAATGCGGCGACTGCTGGGGTACACCACGGTTGAGGAATTTCCCAACACATTGGAAAGCTGGACCTCACGCTTGCATCCAGACGACAGCGCACGGGCAATCGCGGCGTTTGTCGCCCACGTCGAAGACCGCAGCGGAAAAACACCCTTTGATGTCGATTATCGGCTCAAGCACAGCAGTGGCAATTACCGCTGGTTTCGCGGCCGTGGGCAAACGCGACGCGCAGAGGACGGTTCCCCGCAAAGAGTGGTGGGCGCCATCACCGATATCCATGCCCACCATGAAGAAAACAGCATGCGTGAGGCTCAGGAACACCAGCACCGAGTAATGCAGGAGACCCTGCGCAAGCTGACGCACATTGTCGCCACCATCCAGGGCATCGCCAGCCAGACTAACCTGTTGGCCTTGAACGCCGCCATTGAAGCCGCCCGCGCTGGCGAAGCCGGACGCGGGTTCGCGGTGGTCGCCGATGAAGTTCGCAAGCTGGCGACCCGCACCAGCCAGGCGACCCAGCAAGCGGCCGACATGATGGACAGCTAGCGCCACGGGTCGAGTCGTGAGCAGCGCAACTATTGGCCGTACAAACCCAACAATAAGAACCAGGTGTCGTTATGCGTGATTATCAAGCTGTGGCCACATCCTTCAATTACCAGCAGACCGCCGAACTGGCTTTGCAAGGCGACCTGACTGCCCTGAACGCCTGCGTCGAATGCTGCGACCGGCACGCCCACGACGACGCCGTGGCGTTGTATTGCGAAGCGCAGGATGGCAGCGCCGCCCAATACACATTCAGCCAATTGCAGGCCAGCGCCGCCCGCTTCGGCCATTTTTTGCGCGAGCAAGGGGTAAAACCGGGCGACCGCGTTGCCGGCCTGATGCCGCGCACGGTTGAACTGCTGATTGCCATCTTGGGGACCTGGCGGGTGGGCGCGGTCTATCAACCGCTCTTCACCGCATTCGGTCCCAAGGCGATCGAGCAACGATTGGGCTGCTCCAACGCGCGCTGGATCGTGACGGATGCGCAGAACCGTCCCAAGCTGGATGAGATCGGCAACTGCCCAAGCGTGATCGTAACCGGCGAGGGCCCGCAGAACCCCGGCGACTACCCGTTCTGGAGCATCCTGGACGGCCAAGACGTCGAGTGCGAACCGGTACTGCTGGACGCCAGCGCGCCATTCCTGCTGATGTGCACATCGGGTACCACGGGGCCGGCCAAGCCTCTGGAAGTGCCGTTGCGCGCCATTCTCGCCTTCAAGGGTTATATGCGCGACTCCATTGGCCTGCAGCAGGACGACCGGTTCTGGAACCTGGCCGATCCCGGCTGGGCCTATGGCCTGTATTACGCGGTGACCGGCCCGCTGGCCTGTGGTCATGCCACGCTGTTCTACAACGGCCCTTTCACGGTGGAAAGTACCTGCCGAGTCATTGCCAAGTACGCCATCAGCAATCTGGCCGGCTCCCCAACGGCCTATCGCCTGCTGATCGCCGAGGGGGCAGCGTTCGCCGACGCCGTGCGCGGCCGCCTGCGTGCCGTCAGCAGTGCCGGCGAGCCGCTCAACCCACACGTGATCCGCTGGTTTGCCGAGCAGCTCGGCGTGACCATTCACGATCATTACGGCCAGACGGAAATCGGCATGGTGTTGTGCAATCACCATGGTTTGCGTCACCCGGTCCGTGAGGGCTCGGCGGGTTATGCGGTGCCCGGCTACCGCATCGTCGTGCTGGACGAGGCGCATCGGGAATTGCCAGCGGGTCAGCCGGGCGTCCTGGCGGTGGATCGCGAGCGCTCGCCCCTGTGCTGGTTCGATGGCTACCTGGGTATGCCCACCCGGGCCTTTGTGGGGCGCTATTACCTGAGCGGCGACAGTGTGGAGCTGAATGACGACGGCAGTATCAGCTTCGTCGGCCGCAATGATGATGTGATCACGACGTCCGGCTACCGCGTCGGGCCGTTCGACGTCGAGAGCGCGCTGATCGAACACCCCGCGGTGATCGAAGCGGCGGTGATCGGCAAACCTGACCCGCAACGCACCGAGCTGATCAAAGCCTTTGTCGTGCTCGACAGCCAGTACCAGCCCAGCGCCGAGCTGGCCGAAGTACTGCGCCTGCATGTACGGCAGCGCCTGGCTGCCCATGCCTATCCCCGGGAAGTGGAGTTCGTCGAGCAACTCCCCAAGACCCCCAGCGGCAAGTTGCAGCGCTTTATCCTGCGCAATCAGGAAATTGCCCGGCAGCAGGCGCCCGGGACATGAACGCGTGGCCGGTGTGCCGGAGCGCCAGGCGTGTGCGCAATCCGAGGCACGGCGTGTGCTGAACCGATCAGACTTCCAGCGCAAAGCCTCGGAGTTATTCAAGGAGCGCAGTTTCAACCAGGTCAGCATGCGTGAACTCGCCGCGCATGTCGGTATAAGCCCGGGGGCGATCTATCACCATGTGGAAAGCAAAGAGGCGCTGCTTTACGAACTGCTGATGGAGCTGTATCAAACCCTGTTGTCCCAGGTGCACGGCATCAAGAATCGCGGATTGGCACCCGATCAACGCCTGGCCCAACTGATCGACTGTCACCTTCAATTGCATGAACACATGACCGGACACTTCAAGCTGGCGGTCATGGACGCCAATTGCCTGGGCGACTCGATGCAGGCAAGCGTCCAGCAACTGCGGCGTGCCTATGAGTCGGAAATAATGGATCTGATCGGCCAGGCAGGCCATCCACCGGGCGGGCCGTTGCGCGAGGGTGCGCTCACGGCCATTTTGCCCATGCTGAACAGTCTACCCACCTGGTTAAGCCCGATGCTCGATAACGCTCAACGTCGAACCATTACGAAGACCATTGCCTGTGCGGTGTTACAGGCTATTGATTCCCTGCCCTGAGCCCACCATGCCCCATACTGAAACGCCAGCCGGGCCCGGAACGGATTGCCGGAACGCCTCATCAATCAGCACAGAACCCCGAACCGTCAGCGGCGCTGATGCATGGAGTGCAGAATCGCCGCCGATATCTGCTCAAGGGGCAACTCACGCTCCACGGCCCCCAGTTTGAACGCCTCCTTGGGCATGCCATACACCACGCAGGACTCTTCGTCCTGGCCCAGGGTGCGGGCGCCGTTGTCGTGCATTTCCTTCAGGCCCCGGGCGCCGTCGTCGCCCATCCCCGTCATGATGATCCCCAGCGCGTTACTCCCGGCACTGCGGGCCACCGAACGAAACAGTACATCAACGGAAGGTCGATGCCGGCTGACCGGAGGTCCGTCGACAATTTCCACCTGGTATTGGGCACCGCTGCGCTTGAGCACCATGTGCCGACCACCAGGGGCAATCAGCGCACAACCGGGGATAACCCGATCACCATTCTTCGCCTCCCTGACCTCGATCTCGCACAATCGATTGAGGCGCTCGGCAAACGCGGCGGTGAAGTGTTCGGGCATGTGCTGCACGATGACGATGCCCGGGCAGACCCTGGGCAAGGCGGTCAATACCAATTCCAGGGCTTGGGTGCCGCCCGTGGACGTACCAATGGCGACAATGTTCTCGGTGGTGCGCGCCATTGCCTGGGCGCCCGCCGGCAATATGACGTCAGCCGTCAGCCTGGCGGGAGCGCGCTCGCTGGAAGGCACCATGCGTTTCATATTGGCCCGCGCGGCGGCCTTGACGGCCCCCGCCAATTCATCGGCACTGTCGGTCAGAAACTGGCGCAGGTTGAGTTGTGGCTTGGTCACAATGCTGACCGCGCCGGCCGCCAGCGCCTGCATGGTGGTGGCCGCACCCTTTTCGGTCAGCGTGGAGCAGATGACCACGGGCGTGGGATGTTCGGCCATCAACTTCTTGAGGAACGTGATGCCATCCATCCGTGGCATCTCCACGTCCAACACAATCACATCCGGCCATTGCTTGTTCATTTTGTCCATGGCGAACACCGGGTCTGCCGCCGCGCCGATAACCTCGATAGCGGGGTCTTGCCCCAGGGTCGCCGTCAGCACCTGACGCACCACGGCGGAATCATCAATGATCAGCACTTTGATAAGGCTCATGTCGCACGCTCTCCATGAGGGCTGCTGGGGGTTCACTTCAAGGCCAGGTAGTTGAGTTCGATTTCGCCGTTGGCCAGATCGAACACAATCGTCCGATAACCCACGCCTTCCACATGGAAGTGTTGACACCGCAACTGATGCAGGTCGAGCAGGCGCATGGCCTGTTCGACATTGCGCTGGCCGACGTAATCATTGTCCGAGCGCACAAGCCCGGGAAACATGTTCCCACCGCCGAATACGCTGATCCTGAACTCCGTCGGCAGGGCCTTGATCGACTGTATTCGAGCGAGCAACAGTTCAAAGGCTTCGTTGCCGTAGCGACCATCCAGGACGCCCTGTTTGGTCACGGCGCGCTGTGGCAGCAGGTAGTGACACATGCCCCCCAGCAAGCGCCGGGGATGCCAGAACACTAATGCAACACACGATCCCAGCACCGTACGCAGGCGAATCGCACCCGAGCCGAAAAACCAATCGCCGGGATTCAGGAACACCTCGTTGGGCGGTCGACTGTCAGGCATGCGGCCTCCGGTAGATGGAAGGCTTGACCAGTCGCAGCTGATCGGTGATGCCGTTGAGGCTCTCCGAATGGCTGACCAGAAAGTACCCGCCCGGCTTGAGGTGGCTGACCAGGCGCTTGACCACCTGCACTTTGGTGTCGTTGTCAAAATAGATCATCACATTGCGCAGGAAGATCACATCGAACATCCCCAGTTTCGGCAGCGGGTTATTCAGATTGATCGACTGGAAATCGATCTTCGCCGCCAGCGCCGGGTCGACCATGAAACAACCGTGGTTGGCGCCCACGCCCTTGAGGCAATACTTGTTCAACAGCGCCTCGGGGATGCCGCGTATGCCGTCGAGGGGATAACGCCCAAGGCGGGCTTTTTCCAATACCCGGCTGCTGATGTCCGACGCGACAATCTCCCAGGGCCGGCCGGCGAGGTTGTCTGCCAACACCATTGCCAGGGTGTAGGGTTCTTCGCCGGTCGAGCAGGCGCCACTCCATATGCGCAACGGCCCGCTGCCCCGCAGCTCGGGCAACGCAACATCGCGCAGGAAGTCAAAATGCTTGGGCTCACGAAAAAAGTAGGTTTCGTTGGTGGTCAGCATGTCCACCGCGACCTGCAACTCCACGCTGTCCTTCATCAACACCTTGTAGTACGCACCGTAGGTATTGAGCTTGAACACTTGCAGCCGCTTGGCCAGGCGAGCGCTCACCAACTGTTTCTTGGCGTCGGACAGGCTGATGCCGGCGATTTGATAAATGAGGTCACGGAACTGCACGAACTCGGCGTCAGAGAGGATCACGTTCATCAGGACATTCCCCCAGCCTGTTCAGGCGATCGAAGGTAGCGAAGACTCAAGGTTGGCCAGCGCATCGACCTGTTCCAGGGACAACACGCGACCGATGTCCAGCAACAGCACGAAACCGCTCTCCAGTTTGCCGATGCCCAGTAAAAAGTCGGCCCTGACATCGGTGCCGAAATTCAACGAGGGTTCGATGTCCTGGTCGGCGATCTCCAGGACCTCGCTGACCGCATCGACAATGATGCCCACCGGCTTGCGCTGGGCATTGGCCTGTACCTCAAGGATCACAAAGCAGGTCCTTGGAGTCTGCACCGTGCGTTCGCCACGGAAGCGCACCCCCAGGTCGAGCACGGGCACCGCCGCGCCGCGCAGGTTAATCACCCCGCGTATGCTGGGAGGCAGCAACGGCACGCTGGTGATCGGCCCGTATTCGATGATTTCCCGAACGTTGAGCGTGCCCACGGCGAACATCTCCTCCCCCAGCACAAAGGTAAGGTACTGGCTCGGGCTCGAGACGCTGGGATTGCCTGGACTGTCGATGGGTGGGGCCATGATTCACCTCGGGTCAAATACGTTTTCGTCTTCATCAGGGGCGCTTCGCACCCCGGCGCGGGACAAGCCCGCTCACCACAACAGCCCTATCCGCCGGGGGGGTTCAGCGTTGAGATACCTATACAGAGATCAGGCCGGCTATCTCATCGACACACAGCACATGCTCGATCTGCAGGAGCGTGACGAACTCGCCTCGCACCTTGGTCATCCCCCCGATGAAGTCGGTGCGAATGTGATTGCCGAACGCCGGAGCGGGCTTGATATCGATCTCGAGTATCTCGATCACTTCGCTGACCGAGTCCACCACCACCCCCAGGACCTGGGATTCGCCCTCCTTCGCCGCCTCAAGGATGACGATGCAGGTGCGACTGCCCAGTACCGTCGTGCCCTTGCCGAAACGCGCCTTGAGGTCCACGACCGGCACTACCGAGCCGCGCAGGTTGATAACCCCCCGCAGGAATTCCGGCATCATCGGTACGCTGGTCACCTGGTTGTATTCGATGATTTCACGAACGCTCAGGGTATTGACCGCGTACATCTCCTCGGCCGCCAGGAAGGTCAGGTACTGCAAGGGTTCATCCACTGGCGACGCAGGTTCGACAGCGCCCTGCATGACCGCTGAGGTGCCCATGGGTCAACTCCCGAAGCGGACGAAACCGCCGTCCGAGGAGCGACTGTCCAGGTCCTGGGTGGACATGGCTCGGCTGATCTGGGGCATCGAGACATTGCGCCCGGCACGTTTGCTTTGCACGGTGAAAAACCCCATGAGTTCCTGCAACTGCTCGGCCTGGCCACTCATTTCCTCGGCCGTCGCCGCCAGTTCCTCGGAGGCCGACGCGTTTTGCTGGGTCAGTTGGCTCATCTGCGACATCGCGCTGTTGATTTGTTCGGAACCGATGGATTGTTCTTCCGAGGCAGCCGCAATTTCCTGCACCAGGTCGGAGGTCTTGGCAATCGACGGCACAATCTCGTCCAGCAGGTTGCCCGCCCGTTCGGCCAGGGCCACGCTGTTCTTGGCCACTTCACTGATTTCCTGTGCGGCAATCTGGCTGCGTTCCGCCAGTTTGCGCACTTCGGCCGCGACCACCGCAAAGCCTTTGCCGTGCTCGCCGGCCCGTGCCGCTTCGATCGCCGCGTTGAGCGCCAGCAAGTTGGTCTGGTAGGCAATGGAATCGACGATGCCGATTTTTTCGGCGATGGTTTTCATCGCCGCCACGGTGTCCTTCACGGCTCGACCGCCTTCCGACGCTTCCTTGTTGGCTTTGCCCGCCATGCCGTCGGTGACCTTGGCATTTTCGGTGTTCTGGGAAATGGACGCTGACATTTGCTCCATCGACGCCGAGGTCTGTTCGACCGATGCCGCTTGCTCGGAAGCCGACTGGGCCATGCTTTGGGCGGTGGCGGAGATCTCTTCCGAAGCGCTCGACAGCGAGTCCGCCGAGCCGCGCACTTCGCCGATGATTTCCGAGAGTTTTTCCACGGTGCCATTGACCGAGTGCTTCAGCTCCAGGAACTTGCCCTGGTAGTCGCCGGTAATGCTGCGGGTCAGGTCGCCGGCGGCCATCGCCGACAGCACCTCCATGGCCTCGGTGATCGGTACGATGATCGCGTCCAGAGAACCGTTGATACCGAGGATGATGCGGCGGAAATCGCCCTGGTGCCGGGCGGCGTCAGGGCGGGTGTCCAGCTTGCCGATCAGCGCACTGTCGCTGATCTCGCTGGTATCTTCCACAAGGGCCAGGATATTGGCGCGCAGTTGCTCGACGTTTTCATTGATGAAGGCTTTCTTGCCGGGGAAACGCTCCAGAGGCGCGGACAAATCCCCTTCGCCGAACGCGCGAATACAGGCCATGGCCTTTTTCTTCACGTTGATATGGCCGTTGACCATGTCATTGATGCCCTGGCCGATATCCCGGTACGAACCCGAGAAGCCCTCGACGTCAATCATCACGTCAATGTCACCTTTTTCATGCTCGCTGGACATGTGCTGCATTTGATTGATCAGCGCCAGGATGTTGGTGCGCAACAGCTCAATGTTGTCGTTGATAAAGGCTTTTTTGCCGGGGAATTGTTCCAGGGGCGCAGACAGATCACCGTTACCGAAGGCGCGTATGCAGGCCATGGCTTTTTTCTTCACCGCGATGTGGCCGTTGACCATATCGTTGATGCCCTGGGCCATGGAGCGGTAACTGCCATGAAAACGGCCGGCATCGATCTGTGCATCGATCTCGCCCTTGTCGTGTTCACTGGACATACGGTCCATCTCCACGATCAATTCATGCAGGTTCGCGCCCAACTGCTGCATGCTCGCCATCAGGCTGGTGGTGTCTCCCGCCTTGAGCGTTGCCTTGGCATTCAACTCGCCAGCCGATAGACGTGCCGCATAGGCTTGCACCACGGTAGGTTCCGCCCCGAGCCGGCGCATCAGATTGCGCCCCAGCAAGACACCGATCAGCAGGGTAGCCACCAGGGTCAGGCCGCTCACCAGCAGGATGAGGGTGCGTGCGTTCTTCTCGGTGGTGGTGGCAAGCACCTGGCCCTTGCGCCCCAGTTCCAGGTTGTATTCACGCAGCTCGCCGATCGCCGTGAGCACGGCGGTCTGCAGGGGCTGGCTCGTCTCGATCAATGCACGGGCCGAGGCCTGGTCACCGTCATCGATGAGCTTGTCGAAGTGCGTCTGCAACGCCGCAAACTCAGCCAAGTGGCCGCGCAGTTGTTTCAACAACGCCGTATCGTGCTCGTCGGAGGTCAACTCGGCCTGATAGCGATCCAGGGCTTTGCCTACGGCACTGAAATCCTGCGCCACGCTGGCCGCGTAAGCCGGCACGCTGGTTTTGTCGGTCTCGTTCAAGCGTTGCCATTGCAAGGCGTGCAGGTCGGTGAAGGCCGCGGCGGCGCGGTCGATCTCCAGCAGGCTGGGCACCGTGTTGACGTTGGCATAGCTGGCGCTCGTATTGATTTCACCGGCCAGGTACAGGCTGGTGCCACCCAACACGCAGACACCCAGCATGGCTGTGAAAACCAGCAACATGATATTTCTAATAACAGTCATGGCGAGGCACTCCTGATGACGCTTCAATGAGTCGATAAAGGGCTTGGGATCGAACGATGTGGGGTTTCCTTGGCAACCTGTCCTAGCAAATTCGGGATATCCAGGATCAGCGCAACGGCTCCACTTCCGAGGATGGTGAACCCGCCCAGCCCATGGGCATCACCAAACACTTTGCCCAGTGGCTTGATCACGGTTTGGAACTCTCCCTGCAGGCGATCGACCACCAGGCCGGCACGCAAGCCTGCGTATTGCACGACGACCACGTTTTCCCGGTTGCCTCCAGGCTCTTGCACATCAAACATGTCGCGTAGCCGCAGGATTGGCAGCACCTCGCCCCGCAGGTCCAGGTAGCCGGTTTCGGTGCCCCGCTGAGGGGCCAGCTCGATACACTCCTCCACCATGTTCAGCGGAATCACGTAAGAAGCCTTGCCCACCCCGATCAGGAAACCGTCAATGATCGCCAGCGTCAGCGGCAGGCGGATGCGCACCGTGGTGCCCTGCCCGACTTCGCTCTCGAGACTGACGCTGCCGCGCAACGCCGTGATATTGCGCTTCACGACGTCCATGCCTACGCCACGCCCGGACAGGTTGCTGACCTGGTCGGCCGTGGAGAATCCCGGCTCGAAGATCAAATTCAGAATGTCTTTGTCCGACGGCTGCTGGCCCTCTCCCACCAAACCACGCTCACGGGCCTTGGCCAGGATCTTGTCCTTGGCCAGGCCACCGCCGTCGTCGGACACCTCGATCACGATGCTGCCGGATTCGTGATAGGCATTCAGGCGTACCGTGCCCTGGGCCGGCTTGCCCCGCTGGAGGCGCGTCGACGCAGGCTCGATGCCGTGGTCCATGGCATTGCGCACCAAATGGGTCAGCGGGTCGCCAATGCGTTCGACGACGGTCTTGTCCAGCTCGGTCTCACCGCCGCCGATGTGCAGCACGATGTCCTTGCCCAACTCTTTTGAGACGTCCCGCACCACCCGCTGGAACCGCGTGAAGGTTGCGCCGATCTGCACCATGCGCAGGGTCAGCGCCGAGTCGCGTACTTCCTCGACCAGCCGCGATAACAGGCTGGTGGCTTCGATCATCTCGCCAATCCCACTGCGTACCGCCACCAGGTTGGCGCCGGCACCGGCAATGATCAGCTCGCCGACCAGGTTGATCAGTTGGTCCAGCTTGGCGGCATCGACCCGAATCAGGTTGCCTTCGTTACTCGCCGCGCTTTTGCCGGCCTTGACCGGCGGCGTTGTCGAATCCTGGACATCAGGCTCGCTGCGCGTTTCGACCGGTGCCTGCTCGGCGTCCTGGGTCACGAGCAAGGCCTGGGCCTCGGTCAGTGTGCCGCAACGCACCAGCAGCTCGATCAGCGCGGCGTTGTCTTCCGGCAACTCGTCGAGATGGGTCCGACACGCCTGCACCGTGGCATTCGGCGCAAGGATGCGAACCAGCGCGTCCTCGCGGACAAAATCAAAGGCGCCGTCGATGACCTCCAGGGACGCGTCGCTGGCCAGTGCGAGTTCAAACCCGAGGTAGTTGGTTTCCGGGTCCATGGCGGTCATGGGCGGCAACCCATCGAACAAGGTAACGGTGTGCAGCAAACGCCCCAGCGTGCTCAGATAACGCAGGAACGCCAAGGGGTCCATGCCATTGCGCAACACATCCGGGCCAAAGCGCAGCGACAAATGCCAATGGCCGGGACTGGCGCCTGGCTCATCCGCCGGCGCCGGCGCTTGAAGGGTAGGCGCCGGGGTCGAGACCGCCGCGTCCAGATACAGCGACAGCCGCTCAATGATAGATTGACCCTGAGCCCGCACCGGTTCGTCCAGGCGATCCAGGTTGCCGTCCTCGGCCAGCAGGTCGATCAATTGGCCGATATGGTCACGGGCGTCGAGGAACAACGCACTCAACGCCTCGTCGACGCGCACTTCCAGGCTGCGCACCCGGTCCAGCACGCTTTCGGCGACATGGGTGAACTCAACGATCGGCATCAAGCCAAACAGGCCGGCCGACCCCTTGATGGTGTGGGCCACGCGGAACAGGCCGTTGATGGTGTCCAGGTCCTGGGGCGACTTCTCGATCTGCAGCAGCGCATCTTCCATTTGCAACAGAAGCTCGCGACTTTCGGCAATGAACGTCTGCAGCACGTCATCCATGTTCATACGCTTACGCTCCGACCGACTGGGTGAAACTCGCATTGGTGAAGTAGTCGTCAAGGCCGCTGAGGCGAAAGGCTTCGCTCACCGTCGAACTGGGGTTGCTCAGCAACAGCTGGGTGCCCTCCTTGAGAGACTCGCGCTTGATGAGGATCAACAGCTGCAAACCGGCACTGTCGAGTTCATCGACACTGGACAGGTCCAACTCGACTTCATGGGCCAGGGGAAACAACGACAACAGCACGTCCTTTTGCTCGGCAGCCGTGTAGATCGTCAAGGGGCCCTCCATGACCTGGATTCGACGTAGCATCGGGACGGAGCTTTTCATGCAAACCTCCTGGCCAGCGGTCGCTGGTCATCGCTATGGCAGGATCAACTTGGAGACGGCAGTCAGCATTTGCGCAGGCTGGAAGGGCTTGACCATCCAGGCCTTGGCACCGGAAGCCTGGCCTTGCTGCTTCATCGCATCGCTGGCTTCGGTGGTCAGCATGATGACCGGCGTAAACTTGTAGGCCGGCAACAGCTTGGCGGCCTTGACGAAACTGAGGCCATCCATGTTGGGCATGTTCACGTCGCTGACAATCAGGTGGATTTTGCGGCCGTCCAGTTTGCTCAGGGCGTCTTTGCCATCACAGCCTTCGATCACGTCGTAACCGGCGCCTTTGAGGGTGATGCTCACCACCTGGCGGATGGAGGCCGAGTCGTCGACGATCAGAATGGTTTTGCTCATCGGAAAAACTCCTCTAGAAAAACGTGATTTCGTTGGCAGCGGCCTGGGCAGGCGCTTTACCGCCATGAATGGCGTGCTGCTCCGGCATGGTGTAGGCCGTTGACAGCTCCTGCAGCCAACGGTCACTGCTCATTGGCGCCAGGGACTGTCCGCTGAGGCTCGACTCATGACGTTCGTCCAACTGCTGCTGCAACTTGTCGAGGTCGCGGGTAATCAAGGTCAACATCTGGCTGACGCGGTCCTGGAACTGCAGGGCAACCAGCACCTGGGCAATCTCGTCGGCGACGTTGGCGCTCTGCTGCTGCAGGTCATGGCTGTTGCGCACAATGGTCTGGGCGGTTGCGCGAAAATGTTCGATAACCTCCGACACCACGCGCTCCGAATCGGCGAGGGTCAGGGTGTCTTGTTCGGCGTGGTGGCGGGACATCTGCACCGTACGGGCGATGGCGGCGTTGACGGTGATCACGGTTTCGCTGATCTTGCGCCCGGTCTCGCCTGACATGCTCGACAACTTGCGCACTTCATCGGCGACCACCGCAAACCCTCGCCCCGCCTCCCCGGCTCGCGCAGCCTCGATAGCCGCGTTGAGGGCAAGCAGGTTGGTTTGACTGGCGATGTCGCCGACGAACTTGGCCATCTGCTGAAGCTGCTCGGTGAAGCCCGAGAGCTGCATGACTTCCTTGAGCTCATTCTCCTTATTGGTGAGCGCGGCGCGCAGGGCCACGACGATGGAGTTGAGGTCGGCCTGGCCCACCTCCAGCAAGTCGACCAATTGTTGCGAAGCGTCCTGGCCGCCATTGCTGGAGACGCTGTGGCTGATGTTGGATGACAGCGCGCCAAAACGCTCGCTGAGGCTGAGAATCGAGGTTTCACTGATCGAACGCGCCGCTTCTATCTGCCGCGACCAGATCGGCAGCACGCTGACGCACACCTGTGCCAGGCCGTTATCGACGGCCAGCGTCGGAGCAATGGATGCCGGTTGATCGAGCTGCTGTTGCAGGCCACGCCACTGCGCCCGGCACCTGCTGTTTGCCCACAGGCCCATGCCGATACACAACGTAAACAAGGCGCCACCAGCGGCCAGCGACACCATGCTGAAGCGCTCGCTCCAGGCAATCGCAAGCCCGCCCAGCAGACCCGCGAACGCAACCGGAAACAGGGTCAAAGCAGCGGAAGGGGGTGGTGTCGGTGCGCTCACGGTTTGTCTCCCTGTCAAGGCATGTCGTCACGACCTGACCGGCCATTCGACTGCTTGAAAGAGATACTGGCCCGATAATGGCACTGCCACCATCGGAGCATCCCTATTCTGGGGTAGGGATCCTGGAAAACCGCCTAGGAAAATCCCTACCCCCGTACACGCTTCACGAAATACCCAGGGTCATGGCGAAGCGCACAATGTCTGCGGTGGAGGAAAACCCCATTTTTTCCATCAGCCGGGTCTTGTGGGTGCTGACCGTCTTGTTACTGATGACCAACTGCTCGGCGATCTGGTTGACGCTCATACCGTGCGCCAGCAGGCGCAGGATCTGGAACTCGCGATCGGACAAACTCTCGACAAAGGTCTGCTGCTTCAAGCCACTGCTTTGCAGCGCGATCTGTTCCGCCAGCCCGGGGTCCAGGTAGCGTTGGCCACTGACCACTCGACGCATCGCGACCAACAGGGTTTCGGGATCGCGGTCCTTGGTCAGGTAGCCAAGTGCACCGGCGCGTAATGCCCGTTGCGCGATATGGATTTCGTTATGCATGCTCAACACCAGAATCGGCAGTTTCGGGTATTGGGTATGCAGGCGCGCAATCAGAATCTCGCCGCTGATACCCGGCATATTCATGTCGAGCAGCAACAGGTCGATCTCGACTTGGCGCAACAGTTCGATCAGTTGCGTACCACTCTCGGCTTCGGCCACCACCTGCACGTCGGCGACCAGCGAGAATAGTTGCTTGAGCCCTTCGCGCATGATGGTGTGGTCATCGGCGATCAGCATGCGAATCATCAATACCTATCCTTGTGCATCGGAATGAACGCCTGGACCGTAGTGCCCTGCCCAGGATGACTGAAAATGATCACTTTGCCGCCCAGCATCAGGCCGCGCTCACGCATGCCGGCCAAGCCCAGGGTCTGGCGGCCGACGGCATCGGGGTCAAAGCCCTTGCCGTTATCCTGGACCTCGAGCACCCAGTGCGTCTCCTGCGGGCTCAGGGTGACGCTGACCTGCGTCGCTTGGGCATAACGCGCGATATTGGTCAGCGATTCCTGCACGATGCGAAACGCTGCGGTCACGTGGGTATCCGGAAGGGTCAGGGGAATCAGCGGCAGGTTCAACGCACAGGGAACCTGGGTCAGGGTGACGAATTCGGCTGTCAGCCATTCAAGACCGGACACCAGCCCCAGGTTCAGCGCGGAGGGGCGCAGGCTCGTGGACACATTGCGCACGACCTGGATGGTCTTGTCGGTCAGCCCCATCAAGCGCTCGACCTGAGGGGTGAGCTCAGGCGTATCGGCGCCGAACTGAAACCTCAGCAACGAGATGCCCATGCGCAGCGCCGTCAGGTGCTGGCCCAGTTCGTCATGGATCTCCCTGGCAATCAGTTTGCGCTCCTCTTCCCGCGCCGTTTCCCGGCGGGTCGACAGGTCGCGTAATTGTGCGTTGGAATTGGCCAGGCGCCGCTCCGCCGCGCGCAGCTTGGAAATATCGCGCCCGACGGCCAGCACGCTGACAACGCGCTGGCCGTCGACCTCGGGAACAAAGTGGATCAACACCACCTTGGGCGCGGTTTTCAAACCCGACAATAAGAACTCCTGTTCCGTGGCTTTATTCTGGCGAATCACCTGGGCCACCAATTCTCGAAAAAGCTGGGACTGGGCGTTCAGGGGCACCACTTCATCCATGGGCATGCCCATCAGTTCCGGCCAGGCCCCGCCCACCCATTTTCGCAACTGCGCATTGACGTAAAGCACCTCCCCGAGAACACTCAAGCGAGCGACGGCGTCCGGGCTGTTTTCCACCAGGGCGTTGATGTCGTGCTGGCGTTCCAGTTCTTTCTGTCGGGCCCGGGTCAAATGGGTCACATCACGACCGATCACCAAGACCCGCGGGCCCAAGCTGCCCGAGTCGGCGACCGGCACCAGGGTAAAGTGCAGGTTGCGCACTTCGTTGCGCAGCACCATGCCCTCCTCTGACTCCACCACCCGTTCGGCGGCCCTGCATTGGTCATGAAGGGCCTGGATTTTTTCCGCGTTGAGCCGGCCAAATATCGACGCCAGCGCCTCGCCAATAACCTCGCCATGGGGTTTCCCAAGTACCTGCAACAGGGCCGGATTGACCTCGACACAACGCAGCTCACCCCGTGGCGCTGCTTCCAGCAGGCACAACATGTCCAGGGTATGGTCGAAAATATCCCGGTAGCGGCGCTCGCGCTCCCTGAGCAAGGATTCGGAGCGCCAGCGTTCAATGGCAATCGCGGCAATGTGGCAGGTCTGGCGCACGCGCTGCAGGTCGCTCTCATCCAGCGCAGAGCCGGGCGAGCGCGACAACGCGAAAGCCCCAAGGGTCTGCCCCTGATTGTCGAGGATGGGCTCGTACCAGCAGGCGGAAGAAGGCTTGGATACCGACGAATCGAGGCTTTGCGGTTCAGCAAGCACTACGCCACAGGAACAGTGAGGCAAGGCCAGTTGAAGATAGCTCACCAGCAACCCCAGGGTTTCGTCCAGTGAGGCGCCCGTGGCCATTGTTTCGAAGATGCGCAGACGTGCGTCCTCAAGCACTTGCTGTTTGCGCAACTCAGTGATGTCGTGGGCCAGTGCGAGCACGCCTGCCACCTCACCGGATGGGCTGCGTTCAGCCATCAGGCTGACGACACAACTCACCGCTTCACCACCGGGGCCGGCCGGCCAACTGTTGAGGAATTGAGCGGTCTCGCCTGTGGATGCCACATGACGCAGATGGTCGAGGTAATCGCCGGGCTGCTCCCTGGGGCTGGCGCCTATGGCCTCGTCATAAGACATGCCGGTCAAGAGCAGGAACGTCGGGTTGACGTACGTACGCAACAGGTTGCGATCGTAGCGAACAATAATGTTGGGGGAATTCTCCGCCAGGGTGAGGAATTTCAGCTCGCTGCCCAGCAAGGTTTCGCGAAGCTGCCAGTTCTCGGTGATGTCTTCCAGTTGGGAGACAAAACAGATCGGCTGCCCCTGGTCGTCCCGCACCAGCCCCACGGTCAGGCGCACCCAGACAACCTGGCCGTCGTGGTGGATGTAGCGTTTATGCAAGGTAGCGCCCTGCCGTGCACCGCCCTTCAACTCTTCTATCAGCTGCTTGCCCACTTCGCGGTCTTCGGGGTGGGTCAAGGCCATGAACGTGGTGTTTTGCAGCTGTGCCTCGCTGTAGCCAAGCAGCCTGCAAATGACGCTATTGGCCCTCAGCCAACGACCGTCCAGTGACACGAGGGCCAAGCCAGTGCCGGAGGAATCGAAAATGGCTTCAAGGGGGATCTCGGAGAAGCGCTCGCTGTGGGAATGCGCGGTTGGGGGCCCAGGCAGGGGAAGGATTTCAACAATAAAATAGTCGTCGCGCCACGGTGTCATCGACAGGTTCAACCGGCCGGACTGCCTCGCGGTCGCCTCGAAACACACCCGGGATTGCCCATCGGCCTTTTCCAGCGCCGCATAAAAAAGCTGGCTGTCCTGCGGGCGCAGCAAGGAGAGAAACTCGGTGTTTGCCTCAGGAGAGACGCCGTTCTGACACTGCAACGTTGAAAACGCAGGGTTGCCCAACACGACCCGTGCAGATCGATCCAGGACCACAACCGCACCCGACAGGCAGGCAAATACGCCTTTAAGGGTTTGCAGCACTTCCTTGACTGCCATTACCGCTCCTGCATACGTCCACGCTTACGATGAAGACCCCACCGTAAATACTTCAAAAGTTGTTGCTGGTTCGGCCCATAAAAGCCTGGGTATCTGGCGAAGCCGGTAACCGAACCAGTCAATTGAATGTATGCCCAACGGGTGCCCACAAAAACAACACCCTATGGATAGCGTTGCCCGGCACTTGATGGAGACTATCGTAGTCTCATTTACGGCCGGCGCCAGCCAGACTAAAGATTTACGTTCAGCCGCAGGGAATCCTCACGCCGACCTCAGGCATGCCACCCCACGTCGATGTTTTGGATGTCGAACACTCAACCCACGCCAAGGCCCTGCACATAATAAAAATAGATGATCTTATAAATTTACAAGATAACAATATCTAATAATTAGCTTATTCCAAAAAAGACTTTCCCCACGGTTTTTTATAGGGATATCTTCATTCCACACACCGACCCCATGCCTGGCGGAGGACGTACCCCCGATCACCAGGAGCCTTCAGCAGGCTTACATGGACCCTTCCCGACATGCCAGACATCGCCGCCCCCCTACCCCGCAGAAGATTCCACCTGTCACTGCTGACCAGTTCCCTGCTGCTGGCCGGCGCGCCCTCCTTCGCCGAAGCCGCCGCCGACGAGGCCAAGCTCGATACGGTGACCGTGATCTCCACCGGTTTGCGTGGCCAGCAACGCACCGTGGCCGACAGCCCGGCACCGATTGACGTGATCAACAGCGAACAGTTGCTCAAGACCGGGCGCGCCGAGTTGTCCGAGGCGATTGCCAAGCTGCTGCCGTCGTTCAACTTCGGCACCAATATCGCCGGCTACAACTCGGTGACGCGTCCCCTGAGCAACCGCAGCCTCGGCCCGGCCTATACCCTGGTGCTGGTCAACGGCAAACGCCGGCACAACGGCGCCACCGGCCAGCGCGGGTCGATCGACAACAGCGGCGCCAATGCGGTGGACATCGACCTGATCCCGGTCAGTTCGGTGGACCACATCGAGGTGCTTAAAGACAGCGCGGCGGCCCAGTACGGTTCCGATGCCGTGGCCGGGGTGATCAATATCATCCTCAAGACCGGCAACAGCGGCGGGCATCTGGAAACCAGCTACGGCCAGTTGTTTTCCGGCCAGGGTGAGACGATCAAGGTGGCCGGCGACCAGGGTTTCAAGCTGGGCGACGGCGGCTTTTTCCACCTCTCCGCCGACGCCCGCAAACGCGGCGAGGCCGCGTGGAACGACAAGGCCGACAGCAGCGTACGCGCCTTCAACGACCCGGCCAGGGAAGCGGCCTGGGACCGCGTGGCAATCAAGAACGGCGACCCCGACCTGAAGGCCTTCAACCTCGCCTACAACACCGAACTGCCCCTGGAAGACCTGACGCTCTACTCGTTCTCAACCTACGGCGAGCGCGATGCCGAGGCCGCCAACTACTTCCGCCTGCCGACCGGCCGGGCCGCCGTGCCCGAGGTGTTCCCCGACGGCTACTACCCGCTGAACAACATCAAGGACCGCGACTACCAACTGCTGTTCGGCGGCAAAGGCCAGGCGGCCGAGTGGAACTGGGACCTGAGCACCACCTACGGACGCAACAACGTCCACCATTCCAGCGACCTGAATATCAACCCGTCCCTGGGCACCGCCTCGCCGACCAGGTTCGACAACCTGGCGACCTTTCGCTTCGAGCAGTGGGTGAACAACCTGGACGTCACCCGCCGCTACGACAGCCTGTTCAACCTGACCTCGCCGGTGCAAGTGTCGGCCGGCCTGGAGCATCGCTGGGAACATTTCAGCACCTTCGCCGGTGACCCCGAAGCCTATATCACCGGCACCTACCCGGCGGCATCGGGCGCACAGGCGGCGGTGACGATTCGCCCGGAGGATGAAGTCAGCCTGATCCGCAACAACTACGCCGGCTACCTGGACCTGGGCTTCGACCTGACCGAACGCTGGTTTCTCGACGTCGCCGGGCGCATCGAACATTACGATGACGACTCGGGCAACACCTTCGGCCTCAAAGTGAATTCGCGCTACGAGTTGACCGACAGCGTCGCCGTGCGCGGCACCGTCGGCACCGGCTTCCGGGCGCCATCCCTGACCCAGATCGGCTACACCGTGGCCGACAACCGGGTGGCCGTCGACGTGAACGGCAACGTGGTGCCCGCCGTGACCCGCCTGACCCCGTCGGGCAGCAACCTGGCCAAGGCCTTGGGTGGCGATGACCTCAAGCCGGAAAAGTCACGCAACCTCGGGCTGGGCTTGACCTGGCAGCCGGCACCGCGCACCAGCATCACCGCCGACGCTTACCTGATCGACATCGACGACCGCATCGCCCTGACCAGCAATATCTACGATCAGGGCAACGGCGTGATCAACGGCATCCTCACCGCCCAAGGCGTGCCCTCGGGGACCTGGGTCAACTACTACACCAACGCCTTCGATACCCGCACCCGTGGCCTGGACGTGGTCGCCGACCACACCACGCCGCTGGATGCCTGGGGCGATGTGCGCTGGAGCCTGGGCTTCAACTGGAACAAGACCACTATCGAAGGCACACGGGACACCCCGAGTGCGCTGGCCAACTCCGGCGTCACCCTGGTGGGCCGCGACCGCGAAGGCGATCTCACGCAAGCCTCGCCCAAGACCAAATGGATCCTGGGCGCCAACTGGAAGGTCGAGGACCTCGCAGTGAACCTGCAAACCAGCCGCTACGGTGCGGTCAAGACCCTGGCGGTAAACCCCTCCGGCGACCGCAGCTTCGGTGCGAAATGGATCACCGACCTGGACGTCAGCTACACCTTCGTCGACCAGATCACCGTCAGCATCGGCGGCACCAACATCTTCGACGTGCGCCCCGACCGGCACGCCGTCTACAGCAACCTGGGCCTGGCGCCCTACGGTAACCCGCCGTTCTACCCCGGCGGTGGCTACTGGTACACCAAGCTGGCCTACGACTTCTAAGCCAATCGCCATACGAGGGCATCCCATTGAACACCTCCAACTTGATGAGCCGTCTATTGGCCCCTTGCGTCCTGATGTTGAGCCTGGCCGCCTGCTCACCTGCGGGCAGTGACAGCCAGGCCGGCAAGACCCTGAACATCGCCTTCTTTGGCGACAACACCAT
Organism: Pseudomonas sp. JV449; assembly: GCF_032424295.1. Classification (NCBI taxonomy): domain Bacteria; kingdom Pseudomonadati; phylum Pseudomonadota; class Gammaproteobacteria; order Pseudomonadales; family Pseudomonadaceae; genus Pseudomonas; species Pseudomonas sp. JV449. The sequence goes on from NZ_VYKD01000031.1 coordinate 247,128, forward strand.
CCTGGTCAGCATTGATCCGTTCCAGGTCTACTGGCTCGAACACCGGGTGCTGCTGCGCAATATCGCCGAATCCCTCACCGACCAGGACCCGCAGACCGGCAGGATCATTCCCTGGCTGGCGAAAAGCTGGGAAGTCAGTGACGACGCGTTGACCTACACCTTCCACCTGCGCGACAACGTCACCTTCAGCAACGGCGAACGCTTCGATGCCAAGGCCGTGAAAACCGCGTTTGACAGCAACAAGGCACTGGCGACCGAGCTGCCGGCCACCTTCGGCGCGACGTACCTGGCAGGCTTTGATCACGCCGAAGTGGTCGATGACTTGACCGTCAAGCTGGTGCTCGCCAAACCCAATGCGGGCTTCCTGCAGGCGACCTCCACGACCAACCTGGCCATCCTCGCGCCGGCCTCCTACGCGCTGAGCGTCAAGGAACGCTCACTCGGCAAGATCATCGGCACCGGCCCGTTCGTATTGGCCAGCTACACCCCGGAAGTCGGCGCGCACCTGACCAAGCGCAAGGGTTACGCCTGGGCGTCGGCCAATATGAAAAACCAGGGCGAAGCGCACCTGGATGCGGTGGACGTCACCTATATCCCCGAGGAAAGCGTGCGTAACGGCCTGTTCCTGCAAGGCAAGGCCGACATCCTGTGGCCCCGCAACCCGTTCTCGGAAGTCGACCTGAAACTGTTCCAATCCAAGGGCGCCACCATCCAGAGCCGCTCGCTGCCGGGGCCCTCCCTGAACCTGTTGCCCAATACCCGTGGCGGTCGCGTATTGGCCGATAAACAGGTGCGTCTCGCCGTGCAGAAAGCCATCGACCGCAAGAGCTACGCGAGTACCGTCTACAACGACGAGTTCGCGGTGGTAGACGGCATCTTTGATGTGACCACGCCTTACTTCAAGAGCCAGGGCGCCAAGCTCGCCTATGACCCGGTGGGCGCCGAGCGCCTGTTGGACGCTGCCGGCTGGGCCAAAGGCGCAGACGGCTATCGGCAGAAGGACGGTAAGCGCCTGAGCCTGAACTACAACGTCATGCAGGCCGAGACCGCCGGCGATGTGCTGCTGCAGGACCAACTGCGCAAAGTCGGCATTGAGGTAAAACTCAGCGTGGTAACGCGTGCCGAATGGGTCGCCAACAACTCCGCCGGCAACTACGACCTGACGATCAGCTACATGACCCGCGCCGATCCGATCATCCTGCAAACCATCCTTGATCCACGTACTGCCAACAGCTCAACCGTAGCGACGAACATCTTTGAGCCGCAGGTGCTTGAGCGCGCCAAGGGCCTGTTTGACGCCGGCATCACCGCCACCCAAAGCGCTCAAAGGGCGGCAGCCTACGGCGACCTGCAGGACCTGCTGATCGACGAGGGCTCAGCGTTCCCGGTGTATGAGCGCGTGTGGCAGGCCGCGACGTCGCCCAAGGTGAAAAACTTCCGCTGGACCGCCGAAGGCTTCGCGCTGCTGGGCGATATCGAGGTCGGCACGCCATGAGCCGCTACCTGATCGGCCGGGTCGGCCAGGCGCTGCTGGTGCTATGGGGGGCCTATAGCATCACCTACTTCATCCTTTATCTGCTGCCGGGCGATACCTTGTCGATCATGCTCAGCGCGTCCGGCATGGAAGCCGACGCCCTGTCGGTGGAAGACCTGGCCAAGGCGCGCGCCTACTACGGCTTGGACAAAGGCCTGTTCGAGCAATATATCGACCTGCTGCTGGGGGCATTGCGCGGGGACTTCGGGCAGTCGCTGTCACTCAATCGCCCGGTGGCCGAATTGCTCGCCGAACGCCTTCCCCAGACCCTTTCCCTGGCCGGCCTGGCGATTGTGCTCTCGCTGCTCGGCGGTATCGGCCTGGCTTACCTCACCGCGTATATCCGCTGGCAACCGTTGAAAAAGGCATTGGCGCGCTTGCCGTCCCTGGGCTTTTCGGTGCCGGTGTTCTGGATGGGGTTGCTGTTGATCCAGGTGTTTGCGTTTGGCCTGGGTTGGTTTCCCGCCACTGGCAGCCGCGGGGTTGAAAGCCTGGTGCTGCCGGCGATCACCCTGGCGATTCCCAGCGCAGCGGTGTACGCCCAGGTGCTGCAACGCAGCTTCCAGGGCGTGTGGAAAGAGGCCTATATCGTCACTGCGTACGCCAAGGGCTTGAGCCGGGGCCAGGTGCAGGCGCGCCACGGGTTCAGGAACGCCGCGCTGCCGATCCTCACCCTGATCGGCCTGCAGGTGGGTAACACCGTGTCCGGCGCGGTGCTGGTGGAAACCATCTTCGCTCGCTCCGGCATCGGCCGCCTGGCCCAGGAAGCGGTGCTGCGCCAGGACATTCCGGTGGTGCTGGCCATCGTCGCGGTCTCGGCGGCGGCATTTGTCCTGGTGAACCTGCTGGTGGACCTGCTTTACCCCTGGCTCGACCCGCGCATCTCCCACACGCCCAAGGTGTCCTAGACCATGACCACGCTTACCCGGAAACTGATCCGCAGCGAACCACTCTGGCGCCGCCGCAGCCCCTTACAACGCGCAACGGCGACACTCCTGCCATTGCTGCGCCGCCCAGGGTTCAGCCTGGCGGTGCTGGTGGTGCTGTTCTCGCTGGTCGCCGCCGTGACGCCGCAGTTGCTGAGCAGCTTCGACCCTTACGCCACCGCGCCCGCCGCCAAACTCAGCGCCCCCAACCTGACCCACTGGTTTGGCACCGATGAGCTGGGCCGCGACCTGTTCACCCGCGTGGTCTACGGCGCCAGCCTGTCAGTGCTGGCCGCCTCCCTGGCGGTCGGCATCGCCCTGGTGGGCGGGTTGGGGCTGGGCATTTTGTCCGGGTTTGCCGGTGGCCGTATCGATGCCCTGATCATGCGCTTTGTCGATGTGCTGCTGGCCCTGCCCGGCCTGTTGCTGGCCCTGGCGATTGTCACGGCCATTGGCTTCGGTACGGTACCCGTGGCGATTGCCGTGGGCATTGGCATCATTCCCGGCTTTGCCCGCACCACCCGTGCCGAAGTGCTGCGGGTGAAAACCCTGCCCTATGTCGAAGCCGCTCGCCTGGGCGGTGCCAGTTGGGGCCGCACGTTGTTGCGGCACATCCTGCCCAACGCCTGGGGCCCGGTAGCCGTGCTGGCGACCCTGGATTTCGGCGCCGCGATCCTCGCCACCGCAGGCTTGAGTTTTCTCGGTTTCGGCGCCGCCCCACCGGCGGCGGAATGGGGCACCTTGATAGCCAACGGCCGCCACTTCCTGATCACTGCACCGTGGGTGTCCTTGTTGCCTGGCCTGTTCCTAGTGGCCGTGGTGTTCAGCCTCAACCATATCGCCCGCACGTTCGAGGAGATCCAGCGATGAGCACCCAGCCGCTTTTAATCGATGTGCGCCAACTGAGTGTCGACTACCGTTCCGGCGGCCAGCTCAATCCGGCGGTGCGCAGCCTGTCGTTTTCACTCACCCAGGGCGAGACCGTGGCGATTGTCGGCGAGTCCGGCTCGGGCAAATCCACCCTGGCTAACGCCATCCTAGGCCTGCTGCCCGAGAATGCGCAGATCGGCGCCGGTGAACTGTGGGTGGATGGCCACAACCTGACCCACGCCAGCGAACGGCAGAAACGCAAGCTGCGTGGGCGCACCATCGGCCTGGTGCCCCAGGACCCGATGGTCAGCCTCAACCCCACATTGCGCATCGGCCAGCAAATCGCCGAGGCGCTGGTACTCGCCAAGGGCAAACGCTACCCCGCTGTCGACGCCGACATTGTCGAGCTGCTGCAACAGGTGGGCATCGACAAGCCGGTACTTCGCGCACGCCAGTATCCCCATGAACTCTCCGGCGGCATGCGCCAGCGCGTGCTGATCGCCATCGCCCTGGCCGGCAACCCGCGCCTGATCATCGCCGACGAGCCCACCAGCGCCCTCGACGTGACCGTGCAGCGCAAGATCCTCGACCACTTGCAGCGCCTGGTCAGTGAACGCGGCATTTCCCTGCTGATCATCACCCATGACCTGGGCGTGGCGCTCGACCGTGCCGACCGCATCCTGGTGATGCAACAGGGTGAAGTGGTAGAGCAAGGTCCGCCACGGCAGATCCTCGCGCACCCCAGCCACGACTACACCCGCGCGCTGATCGCCGCCGCACCCGCCTTCGCCAGGCGGCGTGAACCGTTGCTCAACCTCGACCTGGGACGTGAGCCGATCCTGAGCCTGCACAACGTCGGCAAGACGTTTGCCCTGCCCAAGGTCAAGGGCGAGCCCTCGACCTTCGTGGCCCTGGAGGATCTGAGCCTGGAGGTCTACCCCGGCCAGACCCTGGCCATCGTCGGCGAGTCCGGCTCGGGCAAGAGCACCGCGCTGCGTATCGCCCTGGGCCTGGAAAAGCCGACCCAGGGCCGGGTGCGGTTCGAGCAGCAAGACGTCACCGACCTGAGCTGGCGCGACTTCCGCCCGTTGCGCCAACGCCTGCAACTGGTGCAACAAAACCCCTTCGCGGCGCTGGACCCGCGCTTCACGGTATTCGACAGCATTGTGGAGCCGCTGGTGTCGTTTGGCTTGCTCAAGGGCGCCGCCCTGGAGCAGGCGGCGCGGGCGTTGATCAGCCGCGTGCACCTGCCGGTGAGCTTTCTGGATCGTCTGCCCCGTGAACTGTCGGGTGGGCAGTGCCAACGGGTCGCCATCGCCAGGGCCTTGGCGTTGAAACCCGACCTGCTGTTGCTGGATGAACCGGTCAGCGCCCTCGACGTGTCGGTGCAGGCGCGCATCCTCGACCTGCTGGAAGAGCTGCAACGGGAGATGGGCATTGCCTATGTGCTGGTGTCCCACGACTTGTCAGTGGTGGCCAACTTCGCCCATGAGGTGCTGGTGCTGCGCAATGGCCGAGTGGTTGAGCAAGGCTCGGTCGCGCAGATCTTCAACCAGCCGGCCAGCGACTACACCCGCGAACTGATTGCCGCCATCCCTGGCCGGCAACTTACGGCAAGCGCCGCCTGAGGTTTACTGTGCCGAGCAATCACGCGCCACGATGCCCTTCTCCTGGGCATACGCGGCGGACTTGGCTTCGATCAACGGACGCAAGGTGGCGCGATCGGCCTGCAGCCAGTCGGTCACCAGCACCCATTTTTGCCCATCCCACTGCTGCACCCGGGCGGAGCCGCCACCTTCGTGGTCCGCGCAGGACAGCTTCAACGGTGCCAGCAGACCTTCGAAGCCCATGGCCTTGAGGCGCGCGGCGTCGATGTCCAGGTGCTCGAACGCCCAGCGGGTTTCCTCGCCGTTCAGCGCGCGGTTGCCGAATTTGGCCTGGCCGGTGCGCAGCGCTTCGACGGCAATCGCGGCGTTGATCAGGCCGATGTTGTAGTAGACCTTGCCGAAGTAGCTGGGGTCCTTGAGGTTGCTCTTGCCGGGATCGAGGATGAACTGCCTGAGCTTTTTATGAATGTCGAAACTGTCGCCACCGGGGAACGGCGCCAACGCCTGGTAGCCTTTAGCGGCGGTGCCGGCGGGTATCACGTCGGCTTCGGAGCCGGCCCACACATCCCCGATCAGGCGGTCCACGGGAATGCCAAAGCGCACGGCGGTCTTGATGCCGACCGGGGTGGACACGCCCCAGGTGCGCAGGAACACCCAGTCCGGGTTGATCTGGCGTACCTGGCGCCATTGGGTCGACTGCTCGTTGCCGGGATCGGCCACGGGGATCTGGATGTTCTCGAACCCGTATTTTTGCGCCAGCAACTGCATGGCTGCCTGGGTTTCGCGGCCGTAGGCGGAGTCGTGATAGACGGTGACGATCTTCTTGCCCTTGAGCTTGTCCAGGCCGCCTTCGCGCTGGGCGATGTAGTTGATGCCCACCGACGCCTGGCCGTAGTAGTTAAGCAACAACGGGAACGCGTAGGGAAACACGCGGCCATCGGTGGATTCGGTACGCCCGCCGGCGCCATCGATCAGCGGGATGTGGTCAATGGCGGCACGGTCCATCAGCGCATAGGAGGCCGGTGTGCTGTGGGTGAAGAAGAACCCGGTGGGTGCGCCGTCGAGACCGGCTTTGTAGCGCTCATAGCATTCGATGATGCGGTCGGTCTTCCACTCGGTCTCGCACTCCTGCCAGACCAGCTTGACGCCGTTCACGCCGCCTTCGACTTCGTTGATGTAGCGGAAGTAATCAATCTCCCCCGCCCACCACGGAATGCCGCTGGAAGCGTAGGCGCCGACCCGGTAGGTGGCCAGCGGGATGAACTGTTGATCGTTGGCGGCCTGGGCAACCGGCCCGCCCAAGGCGCCGAGTGCCAGCAGGCTGGCGATGACTGTGCGATGCAAGACGTTGTGCATGGGTGTGGTTTCTTATGAAAGGTGAGGTTTCCCTCCCGTTGTCGGGTCAGCGCCAATCGGGTCACAACACAATTCATGCCAAGCCTGGAAGCCCCTCACTTCGAGGGTTGGCGCTGTACCAGTCACCCTTCATCGCCAGGAGAATCGAACACTTTATTGAACCGCTGTTGCGCCACCAACACCGCGCTCGGTCGTCAGGGTTGACCTGCAACTGAAAAACCTCACCAACCGCTACTACGGGTACGCCTGGTATGGCCCGGACGGCGCCAAAGCGTTGCTGCACTCACCGGGTGACGGGTACACCGGGCCTGGGCGAGGTGCCGAGTGGTGAGGGTGGTTGCTTCCGTGGCGGCCTTCGGGCCGACCATGTCGTTGGCTTTGACCGAGTACATATCCGTTGCTGCGGTCACGGCTGCTTATGGTTCCGCTCTTACAGCGGGTCACTTTTGGAAAAGAGCCCCAAAAGTAACCAAAAGGGCTCTTGCCCCAACACTCGGCACCTCGCTTAGGCTCGGTGTTCCCTCACTCCGGCTTGAATCCGTGGGCCGCCGTCATGGGCCATCCTTGGCCCAGGACGGCTAACCCGGCGTCCTGCCGGGTTACCCACGGATTCAAGCCTGCGTTCGGCCAGCGTGTTTAACGGGGCGCCTGAGATCAAGATCAAAAGCCAGAGCCAGAGCCAGAGCCAGAGCCAGAGCCAGAGCCAGAGCAGATCAAAAGATTGCTGACTTCGTCAGCGATTAAGGAAGTAGAAGCCACACCGCGTACGCTTCAAAGATCAGGTCGGCTTTAAGGCCGCCTCGCTTTGTTTTTGATCTGGGATCGCCCCGTCAAACACGCTGGCCGAACGCAGGCTTTGGAGCGTGGGTAACCCGGCAGGACGCCGGGTTAGCCGCACTGGGCCAAGGATGGCCCATTGCGGCGGCCCACGCTCCAAAGCCGGAGTGAGGGCACACCGAGCCTAGGCGAGGTGCCGAGTGTTGGGGCAAGAGCCCTTTTGGTTACTTTTGGGGCTCTTTTAAAAAAGTGACCAGCAGTAAGGGCGGAACCCATAGCGGCCGTGACCGCAGCAACGGATATATACTCGAAATGATCTAACATCCTGGTCGGCTGTCAGGCCGCCATAGGGAGCAAGCCCCCTCCCACATTTAGGTAGCGGGGCATCAGTTAGATAGTGGTCGGCTCCTGAGCCATAAGGGAAGGAAGCTACCCTCCTACATTTTGAGCTGCGTTTACTCAGGGG
>NZ_VYKD01000032.1:0-91673 GCF_032424295.1 Pseudomonas sp. JV449
TGGCGCGGCGGTTGGCGAACAGATAGGCACAGTGCGGCTTCGCCGCACCGAACACCGCCACGACTCGTGGGAGCGCGGTTTCAGTGCCGGCGCGCATGTCCATGGGCTCGGTGGCGAGCCAGATGGAATCGACGGGGATCATCGCAGGAGGTCTCGTAGGAAAGCAGAACCCGCCGCTGCATTTTCTGCTGGCCAACTCACCACGACTACACCTTTTGGRTGCGGCACTTCGATTCGGATCGTGGCAGGAAGGGCCTGATGCATCGGCACCGGCGGCGAAGTCTTGACCGGGCGGAAGGCAGTTTAAAGTGCCAGGTTTTTCTGCGCATGCACCCGAATCCATTTATGGACGAGGTTTGCATTGAGGTTGTGGGTCAAGGCGACATTGGCAATTGAAGTGTCAGGATGGGCGCACTCAGTAATGACCTGGGCCTTGAAGGACTTGGAATAGGAACGGCGTTCTTGTGGCATGGGCGTCCGCTTAAAAAGGCTAAAAATGGTGTCCACTTAAATTTAGGTGGACACCATCGCCTTAACCGATGGCATCAGGAAGATGTGTTGCTCGGACGGTTACGGAGGGGGCTTGCGCCCGATAGGGCCGTCAAAAACACTGCAAAACCCCAGCCCCAAAAAAAACGGAGTCCGAGGACTCCGCTTTTTTCACACCAGCCGGATCAGGCCAGTTTTTTGTGGCGCACACGGTGCGGCTGGGCAGCCGCTTCGCCCAAACGCTTTTTACGGTCCGCTTCGTACTCGGTGTAGTTGCCTTCGAAGAACACCGCTTGCGAGTCGTCTTCGTACGCCAGGATGTGGGTCGCGACGCGGTCAAGGAACCACCGATCGTGAGAGATCACAATGGCGGCGCCCGGGAAGTCCAGCAGGGCTTCTTCCAGGGAACGCAGGGTTTCAACGTCGAGGTCGTTGGACGGTTCGTCGAGCAGCAGGACGTTGCCGCCCTCTTTCAGGGTCAGGGCCAGGTGTAAGCGACCGCGCTCACCACCGGACAGGTCCTTGACGAACTTCTGCTGGTCGCCGCCCTTGAAGTTGAAACGGCCGACGTAGGTGCGCGACGGGATTTCATAGTTGCCGATGCGGATCTGGTCGGAACCGTCGGAAATTTGCTGGAACACAGTCTTGCTGCCATCCAGGTCTTCGCGGCTCTGGTCCACGCAGGCCAGTTGCACGGTTTCGCCGATTTCGATGCTGCCCGAATCCGGCGTTTCCTTGCCCATCAGCATGCGGAACAGGGTGGATTTACCCGCACCGTTACCACCAATTACGCCGACGATCGCGCCTTTTGGCATGGAGAACGACAGGTTGTCGATCAGCACGCGGTCGCCATAGCCTTTGCACACGTTCTTGAACTCGATGACCTTGTCACCCAGGCGCGGGCCGGCCGGGATGTAGATCTCGTTGGTTTCGCTGCGCTTCTGGAATTCCTGCGACTGCATTTCTTCGAAGCGTTGCAGACGGGCCTTGGATTTGGACTGGCGGGCCTTGGCGCCTTTGCGCACCCACTCCAGTTCTTCCTTCATGGCTTTTTCGTGGGCCGATTGCTGCTTGGATTCGGCGGCCAGACGGTCGGACTTGGCTTCGAGCCAACCGGAGTAGTTGCCCTCGTAAGGGATACCGGCGCCACGGTCGAGCTCGAGGATCCAGCCGGCAACGTTGTCGAGGAAGTAGCGGTCGTGCGTGATCGCAACCACGGTGCCCGGGAAATCGTGCAGGAAGTGCTCCAGCCAGGCGACGGAGTCGGCGTCCAGGTGGTTGGTCGGTTCGTCGAGCAGCAGCATGTCGGGAGCGGACAGCAGCAGGCGGCACAGGGCCACGCGGCGTTTTTCACCACCGGACAGGAACTCGACCTTGGCGTCCCACGCCGGCAGGCGCAGCGCATCGGCGGCGACTTCCAGCTGGCGCTCCAGGTTGTGACCGTCGCCGGCCTGCAGGATGGCTTCGAGCTTGGCTTGTTCAGCGGCCAGCTTGTCGAAGTCGGCGTCCGGTTCAGCGTAGGCGGCGTAGACCTCGTCCAGGCGGGCCTGGGCGTCCTTGATCACGCTGACGGCCTCTTCGACCACTTCACGCACGGTCTTGGTCGGGTCCAGGATCGGCTCCTGGGGCAGGTAACCGATGTTCAGTTCCGGCATCGGGCGGGCTTCGCCTTCGAACTCGGTGTCGACGCCGGCCATGATTTTCAGCAGCGTGGACTTACCCGAACCGTTGAGGCCGAGCACGCCGATCTTGGCGCCGGGGAAGAAGGACAGCGAAATGTTTTTCAGGATTTCCCGCTTCGGAGGGACAACTTTTCCCAGCCGATGCATGGTGAAGACGTATTGAGCCATGGTGAACCTAGCGTCAGTGACTGATGAATTAAGCGGGCGAAGCCCGTGCCAGGCCATGCGCCGCGCGGGCCGTTGACTATCATCAATGCCAGCGAGCGGAAAAAGCCTGAATGTCTGGGGCTGGAACGCCCCCGCGTAACCGGCAAAGCTACCTGAATGCGCTTGGTCAGTCCAGCCAAGCGGGGCTGGCACTTTGCCACAAGTCAAGGCATGCTAGCCGCCCTTCGGGCGTCCGGCTTATAGTGCACGTCGCGCGCCAGTCCAGCCAAACCGCAGGATCACAGCTTGTCCAAAGTCACGCCGCCAACGCCCTTGCGCGCCGCTCATGTAGCGCCGGGAACGCCCCTGCACGGCACCCTCAAAGGCGCATTGGCGACGCTTGTCCTCCTGCTGCTCGCGTTATTGTTCTGGCAACTGCTGGACCAGTTGCAGCAAAACCAGAAAAACCAACAGCAATACACCATCGACTACAGCGCCGACCTGGCTGAACAGATCAGCCTGAGCATGGCCCTGAGCGCAAAAATTGCCCTGAACCTGCTACCGATGGTCGAGCCGCCGCGCGACATCGAACAGCAACAGGCCTTGACGCGCACGTTGCAGCGTTCGCTGCCGGAACTGCGCAGTATCGCCCTGCTCGCGCCCAGCGGCGCGATGATCAGCGACAGCGCCAATGACAGCCAGGACAGCGCCTGGCTGGAAGAGCTGGTGCAGCGCAGCCACGGCCAACCCTACTACCTGAGCAATAACAACGACGGCACCCTCATCTATCTGCTGCTGCACCAGCCCAGCGGCGGCTCAAGGATGTACTGGGCGCTGCGCCTGGCACCCGAGTACCTGGTCAACCTGACCCGCCAGGACAGCCAGGGCCAACGGCCGATGTGGGCCATCGAGAACCGCCTGAACCACCGTGTGGTCAGCCGCGACAGCGGCATGCCGGCGCAATGGGGCGACGCCCTGACCCCGGATGACCTGAATAAAAGCGTGCTGGTCACGCCCCTGAGCAAAAGCGACTGGCAGTTGCGCGGGATGTTCGACCGCGCAGCCGTGCTGGAACAACTGCTGCCGGCGTTTATCGGTAAATGCCTGCTGGGCCTGGCCTTCTCGCTGATCCCCGTGATCGTGTTGCTGAATATGCGTCGCCGCCAGCGCCAGGTGCATGAAGGCCGGCGTCGGTATCAGGATATTTTCGAAGGCACCGGCGTCGCCCTGTGCGTACTTGACCTGTCGGGCCTGAATGCATTCTTTGGCAAGGTGAACTTGCAGACCCGCGAGCAACTGCACGCCTGGCTGCAAAGCTCCCCCGAGGAATGCCGGCAGTTGCTCACCGAACTGCGCATCACCGAGATCAACCAGGTGGCGGTGAGCCTGCTCAGAGTGGGCTCCTGCGAGGAAGCGTGGGAGCGGCTGATCGATGATTGCCCGCGCAACACCACGTCCATCGGACATCAGATACTCGAAGCGGTCCTGACCCAACAGAATCAGCTTGAGTTGGAAATCCAGCTCAAGGATGTAGCCGGCAACGAACAATACCTTTGGATGGTGATGCGCCTGCCGGAACAGCAGGACGACTTCAAGGCGGTGATCCTCAGCATCAGCGACATCACCAGCCGCAAGCTGATCGAACTGTCGTTGGTGGAACGTGAAAGCTTCTGGTCGGATGTGGTGCGTACCGTGCCCGACCACTTGTATGTGCAGGACGTGATCAGCCAGCGGATGATCTTCAGCAACCACCATCTGGGCCACACCCTCGGCTATACCAAGGCCGAACTGCAGCAAATGGGCGAGTATTTCTGGGAAATCCTGCTGCACCCCGAAGACGCCGAGCATTACCACGATTTGCGCCAGCAGCAACGCCAGGCCGGCTACGCGACGCAGTTGCACTGCCAGTTGCGCTTTCGCCATCGCAACAACCAATGGCGGCGCTTTGATATCCGCGAGCAGGCCCTGGCGCGGGACAAGTCGGCGCAAGTCACGCGCATCATCGGTGTGGCCAAGGACATCACCGACCAGATCGAAGCCAGCGAGTCCCTGCGCGACAGCGAAAAGCGCTACCGCATGCTGGCCGAAAGCATCAGCGACGTGATCTGCTCCACCGACAGCCAACTGGCCCTCAACTACATCAGCCCGTCGGTCAACGCCGTGCTGGGTTACGACGTGGACTGGGTATTCAAGAACGGCTGGCAGTCGATCATCGCCAACCCCCAGCAACTGACCGGCATCTATAGCTTGCTGGAACAGGTCAGCCGGGCGCTGGGCGATCCCGACGCGCTGAACAGACTCCGCGATCAAGTGCAGACCCAATTGTTCCTGTTCGACTGCCTGCGCGCCGACGGCCGCAAGGTGCCGATCGAGCTGCGCCTGGTGCTGGTATGGGATGAGCACGGCGCCTTCGAAGGCGTCCTCGGCGTGGGCCGCGATATCAGCCAGCAACGCCGCGCGGAAAAAGACCTGCGCATGGCCGCCACCGTATTCGAACACTCCACGTCGGCGATCCTGATCACCGACCCGGCCGGTTATATCGTGCAGGCCAACGAGGCGTTCAGCCGGGTCAGCGGTTATGCGGTAAGCGATGTACTCGACCAGTTGCCGAACATGCTCACCGTCGACGAACAACAGGAAGCCCACCTGCGCTATGTGCTCAAGCAATTGCACCAGCACAGCACCTGGGAAGGCGAAGTGTGGCTCAAGCGCCGTAACGGCGAGCACTACCCGGCCTGGGTCGGCATTACGGCGGTGTTCGACGACGAAGGCGACCTGGCCAGTTATGTGTGTTTCTTCAGTGATATCAGCGAACGCAAGGCCAGCGAACAGCGCATCCACCGCCTGGCCTATTACGACGCCCTGACCCACCTGCCCAACCGCACGCTGTTCCAGGACCGCCTGCACACCGCGCTGCAATCAGCCGAACGGCAGAAGTCGTGGGTGGTGCTGATGTTCCTTGACCTTGACCGTTTCAAGCCGATCAACGACTCCCTGGGCCACGCGGCCGGCGACCGCATGCTCAAGGAAATGGCGACCCGCCTGCTCGGCTGCGTGGCCGAAGACGACACCGTGGCACGCATGGGCGGCGACGAGTTCACGTTGCTGCTGCAACCGCGGGTCAACCGCGAAATGGCGCTGAACCGCGCGATCCATGTGGCCGAGCAGATCCTCGCCAGCCTGGTGAAGCCCTTCGTGCTGGAGGGTCGCGAGTTCTTTGTAACCGCCAGTATCGGCATCGCACTCAGCCCCCAGGACGGCAACGAGCTGAGCCAGTTGATGAAAAACGCCGACACCGCGATGTATCACGCCAAGGAACGCGGCAAGAACAACTTCCAGTTCTACCAGGCCGATATGAACGCCAGCGCCCTGGAACGCCTGGAACTGGAGAGCGACCTGCGCCACGCCCTGGAGCAGGACGAATTCGTGCTCTATTACCAGCCGCAGTTCAGCGGCGACGGCAAACGCCTGACCGGCGCCGAGGCGTTGCTGCGCTGGCGCCACCCACGCCGTGGCCTGGTGCCGCCGGGGGACTTCATTCCGGTGCTTGAAGAGCTGGGCCTGGTGGTGGACGTGGGCGACTGGGTGATCAGCGAAGCCTGTCGCCAGCTCAAGACCTGGCACCAGAACAAGGTGCGAGTGCCGAAAGTCTCGGTAAACATCTCCGCGCGGCAGTTCTCCGACGGCCAACTGGGCACGCGCATCGCCACCATCCTCAAGGACACCGGCCTGCCGCCGGCGTGCCTGGAGCTGGAGCTGACCGAAAGTATCCTGATGCGCGAAGTCAACGAAGCCATGCACATCCTCGACAGCCTGAAAAACCTGGGCCTGAGCATCGCGGTGGACGACTTCGGCACCGGTTATTCGTCCCTCAACTACCTCAAGCAATTCCCCATCGACGTGCTGAAAATCGACCGCACCTTCGTCGATGGCCTGCCCTCCGGCGAACAGGATGCACAAATCGCCCGCGCCATTATCGCCATGGCCCACAGCCTCAACCTGGCGGTGATTGCCGAAGGTGTGGAAACCCATGAGCAGCTGGACTTCCTGCGCGAGCATGGTTGCGACGAGGTGCAGGGGTATCTGTTCGGGCGGCCGATGCCGGCACATCGGTTCGAGGCGCAGTTCAGCAATGATGCGCTGTTCATGTTCGATTGAGCGGTGTGATGAGGCCGGCACATTCACCACCCATCCCGAGATGAGCCCCGCTTGTCCGCGACATGATGTCCTTTCATATGCCATCTAAAACCCATTGAGTTAGAATGCCCTCCTTTTCTGCCCCCGATCCTTGAGGACCGCCATGTTCAGCCGTGATTTGACTATTGCCAAGTACGACGCCGATCTCTTCGCCGCCATGGAGCAAGAAGCCGTGCGCCAGGAAGAGCACATTGAGCTGATCGCTTCGGAAAACTACACCAGCCCTGCGGTGATGGAGGCTCAAGGTTCGGTTCTGACCAACAAGTACGCCGAAGGCTACCCAGGCAAGCGCTACTACGGTGGCTGCGAGTACGTCGACGTGGTTGAGCAACTGGCCATCGACCGTGCAAAAGAACTGTTCGGCGCCGATTACGCCAACGTCCAGCCACACGCCGGCTCCCAAGCCAACAGCGCCGTGTACCTGGCCCTGCTGCAAGGCGGCGACACCATCCTGGGCATGAGCCTGGCCCACGGTGGTCACCTGACCCACGGCGCCAGCGTTTCCTCCTCCGGCAAGCTGTACAACGCCGTTCAATACGGTATCGATGCCAACGGCCTGATCGACTACGACGAAGTCGAGCGCCTGGCGGTCGAGCACAAGCCAAAAATGATCGTGGCCGGTTTCTCTGCCTACTCGCAGATCCTCGACTTCCCACGCTTCCGCGCCATCGCCGACAAGGTGGGCGCCTACCTGTTCGTCGACATGGCTCACGTAGCCGGTCTGGTCGCCGCTGGCGTCTACCCGAACCCTGTGCCTTTCGCTGACGTGGTGACCACCACCACCCACAAGACCCTGCGCGGTCCACGTGGCGGCCTGATCCTGGCGCGCGCCAACGCCGAGATCGAGAAAAAGCTGAACTCCGCCGTATTCCCGGGCGCCCAGGGCGGCCCACTGGAGCACGTGATCGCTGCCAAGGCGATCTGCTTCAAGGAAGCCCTGCAGCCTGAGTTCAAGACCTACCAGCAACAAGTGGTGAAAAACGCCAAGGCCATGGCCGGCGTGTTCATCGAGCGCGGTTTTGACGTAGTGTCCGGCGGTACTGAAAACCACCTGTTCCTGCTGTCCCTGATCAAGCAGGACATTTCCGGTAAAGATGCTGACGCTGCCTTGGGCAAAGCTTTCATCACCGTGAACAAAAACTCCGTGCCGAACGACCCACGTTCGCCGTTCGTGACTTCCGGCCTGCGCTTCGGCACCCCGGCTGTGACCACTCGTGGCTTCAAGGAAGCAGAGTGCAAGGAACTGGCCGGCTGGATCTGCGACATCCTGGCGGACCTGAACAACGAAGCCGTGATCGACGCGGTGCGTGAGAAGGTCAAGGCCATCTGCAAAAAACTGCCGGTATACGGCGCGTAATACAAAGAAGCCCACTGTAGGAGCGAGCTTGCTCGCGAAAAACGTCAACGATAACGCGTGCATCTTGGGTGCACGCGTTGCCTGTGAGTTCTTCGCGAGCAAGCTCGCTCCTACAGGTGGGCTTTTTTATGCCTGATAGACCCGCTCAAAGCCTTCTCGGATCTTGTCCTCCGGCAACTCATCGGCAATAAACACGATCACACTCTCCCGCGCCTCACCCTCGGCCCACTCGGTATCCCAGTCGAAACCATAGAGCTTGAGCACGCCCTGGAACACCATGCGGCGGTCTTCGCCGGCAATATTGAGCACGCCCTTGTAGCGCAGCAGCTGCTTGCCATGGTCTTCCAGCAGTTCGTTCATGAACTCACTGAGCCGGTCGATATCCAGTGGCTGGTCGGTGCGCAGCACCAGGCTGGATATACGGTCGATGGACGGCGCCTTGCTCACCGGGCGCAGGCTCATGCCGGCGTTGAGATTGAAGCCGCGCACATCGAGCAGTTCGGCCAGATCAATCTTGCCGTGCTCGACCACGCGAATCGGCGCGCGGCGGTTGATGCGTGTGAGGCGTTCACTGAGTGCTTCGAAGGTAGCGTCATCCACCAGGTCTCGCTTGCTCACCAGCAGCCGGTCGGCAAAACCGATCTGCGCCTGGGCGATGGTCTGGGTCAGGTGATGCTCGGCGTGGGCGGCGTCCACCAGGGTGATGATGCCGTCGAGGATGTAGCGTTCGCGCAGCTCCTCATCGATGAAAAAGGTCTGGGCCACCGGCGCCGGGTCGGCCAGGCCGGTGCACTCGATCACCAGGCGGTCGAAGGCGATCTCACCGCTGTCCAGACGCTCGAGCAGCAGATACAGGGCCTTGGTCAGGTCGGTGTGGATGGTGCAGCACACGCAGCCGTTGGACAGGGTCATGACTTGCACCGGTTCTTCGCCCAGCAATTGGGTGTCGATACCGGCGTCGCTGAATTCGTTTTCGATCACGGCAATTTTCAGCCCGTGCTCGGCCTTGAGCAGATGGCGCAGCAAGGTGGTCTTGCCCGCGCCGAGAAAGCCGCTGAGAACGGTGACTGGAATGGGAGAGGACAAAAGAAATTCTCCTTAAAGGAACACAGAAACAAATGTGGGAGGGGGCTTGCATCCGATAGCAGTGTGTCAGGCACTGATCTGTCACTGACACGCCGCTATCGGGGCAAGCCCCCTCCCACAGGGAGTTGCGTTAAATCAACAGCACTTGGGCCCACCCTTGCCGCCGTAACGGGCCTCCTGGCGTTCCCGGAAGAACGCCTTGTAGTCCATCATCGGCTTGTCCGGGTGCTTGGTTTGCATATGCTCGACGTACGTGTCGTAGTCGGGCATGCCGACCATCAGGCGCGCGGCCTGACCGAGGTATTTACCGAGGCGACTGATGTCATTGAACATGCTTGCAATCCTCGGTTAGGCGTCCGGTACTGCCTGGAACGGGGCTTCTTTATCCGTACGCTCTTTGTTGCCCCAGGCGGCGATGCCGACCTTGAGCGCATAGAACAGGATGCTGAACACCACGAACAGGAACAGCACAGTCAGCGTTGCGTTGGTGTAGGCGTTCCAGATCACGTGCTGCATCTGGTCCACGCTCTTGGCCGGGGCCAGGATCTGGCCGTTTGCCAGGGCATCACTGTACTTCTTCGCCAGCGACAGGAAGCCGATCGCCGGGTTGGCGTCGAACAGCTTGATGAAGCCCGCGGTGGTGGTGCAGATCAGCAGCCAGACCGCCGGCAGCATGGTCACCCAGATGTAGCGCTGGCGCTTCATTTTGATCAGCACAACAGTGGCGAGCATCAGCGCGATACCGGCCAGCATCTGGTTGGAGATACCGAACAGCGGCCACAAGGTGTTGATGCCGCCCAGCGGGTCGATCACGCCCTGGTACAGCAGGTAACCCCACATGGCGACGCAACCGGCGGTCGCGATCAGGTTGGCGGTCCAGGATTCGGTGCGCTTGAGCGCCGGTACGAAGGAGCCGAGCAAGTCCTGAAGCATGAAGCGACCGGCACGGGTGCCCGCGTCGACGGCAGTCAGGATAAACAGCGCTTCGAACAGGATCGCAAAGTGGTACCAGAACGCCATGGTGTTTTCACCCGGCAGCACACTGTGCAGAATCTGCGCGATACCCACCGCCAACGTCGGCGCACCACCGGCACGCGCGAGGATGGTGGTTTCACCGATGTCATGGGCCACGGCCGACAGCGCCTCGGGGGTAATTGCAAAACCCCAGCTGCTGACGGTTTGTGCCACGGTCACCACGTCAGTGCCGACGATTGCCGCCGGGCTGTTCATGGCGAAGTACACGCCTGGCTCAATCACCGAAGCGGCAACCATCGCCATGATCGCCACGAAGGACTCCATCAGCATGCCGCCGTAACCGATGTAACGGGCGTGGCTTTCACTGGCCAGCAGCTTGGGCGTGGTGCCCGAGGAAATCAGCGCGTGGAAGCCCGAGACCGCGCCACAGGCAATGGTGATGAACAGGAACGGGAACAGGCCGCCCTTCCATACCGGGCCGGTACCGTCGATGAACTGGGTCAGCGCCGGCATTTTCAGGTCGGGCATGGTCACCAGGATGCCGATCGCCAGGGCGATGATGGTGCCGATTTTCAAGAAGGTAGAGAGGTAGTCACGTGGCGCGAGGATCAGCCACACCGGCAGTACCGCCGCTACGAAACCGTAGCCGATCAGCATCCAGGTGATCTGGATCCCGGTGAAGGTGAAGGCCTTGGCCCAGACCGGATCAGCGGCGATCTGCCCGCCCAGCCAGATCGAACCGAGCAGCAACAGCACGCCGATGATGGAGATTTCACCAATGCGGCCCGGGCGGATGTAGCGCATGTAGATGCCCATGAACATCGCAATCGGGATGGTCGCCATCACCGTGAAGATGCCCCATGGGCTCTCGGCCAGGGCCTTGACCACGATCAGCGCCAGCACCGCGAGGATGATGATCATGATCAGGAAGCAGCCGAACAGCGCGATGGTCCCCGGGATACGCCCCATCTCTTCGCGCACCATGTCGCCCAGGGAACGGCCATTACGACGCGTGGACAGGAACAGGACCATGAAGTCCTGCACCGCACCGGCCAGCACCACGCCGGCAATCAGCCAGAGCGTGCCGGGCAGGTAGCCCATTTGCGCCGCCAGTACCGGGCCGACCAGGGGGCCTGCACCGGCAATCGCCGCAAAGTGGTGACCGAAAAGGATGTGTTTGTTGGTCGGCACATAGTCCAGACCGTCATTGTTGACCACTGCGGGGGTGGCCCGCCGTGGATCGAGTTGCATCACATTATTAGCGATGAACAAGCTGTAGTAGCGATAAGCGACCAGATAGATGGCCACGGCAGCGACCACGATCCACAAGGCGTTGATCGCCTCGCCTCGGCGCAAGGCCACTACGCCCAGGGCACACGCTCCTACGATTGCCAGCACCAGCCAGGGTAGGTGGCGTAGCAGGCTATTATTATTTTTCATTTTTATATTCCAGCCAGGGTGGACAGAAAGGACAGCCATCCGGAGTTTAGCGCTACTGGCCTTAAAGGCCACCCCCCTACGTTGGTCTAGAGCCTTGCAGAGGCAAAAAAAGCAGAAAAAACCACCCGATGATGGCGCAGGGCTACAATCCTTTTATCCACAGAGGGTTTCACCATGACCGAGCAAGCGTCTGATCGCCGTCGTTTTCGCCGGATCGCCTTTGATGCCAAGACCGAACTTCGGCAAAACGGCAACGAATGGCCGGTGCAATTGGTGGATTTGTCGCTCAAGGGCCTGTTGGCGCAACGGCCTGAAGGGTGGAAGGGAAATAAGGCGCTGCCGTTTGCGGTCGACATACGCCTGGATCCCAAGGCGCATATAAAGATGCAAGTACGGCTGACCCACGAAGCTGATGGCCAACTGGGATTTGTGTGCACAGACATCGACCTGGACTCGATCAGCCACTTGCGGCGGCTGATCGAGTTGAACCTGGGCGACCAGGAAGAGCTGGAGCGGGAGTTGGGCGCGTTGCTGGAGGTGTAACGGCTCAGGGAAACGCCGTACGTGCGGGAAATTCGCTTTCCATGTCCCAGTAGCCCTTCTTCTGACTTGAGGCGCCGTGCCACTGCCCGTCGACAAACCGATAAGTCTGATAACGGGTGGCAAAGTCATCCTCACCGTCGCCGTCCATAAATGACGACACCTGCAGCAGTTCATCCGCGCCGCCACTGGTTGGCGTCGCGATCGTCCACGCCGCCTTGCCCGTATGCGCCAGGGTCAGCGCCTGGACTTTGCCGTCGGCGCCCTGGTAACCCAGCGGGTTGAGTTGCTGCTTGCCAGGCAGCAACAGCTGCGTGGCAGGCCCGCTGTAGCTGCCCACGGGGGCGGTCTGGTCGATGGTCAAAAAATACACAGGTTCGGGCAGCCCTTTGATCGGGGCTTTCTCGACCTCGGCCAACGGGTAGCCGAGGTCTTCGTGGGCTATCACCTCGCCAGAGGCCGACACCCAGCGCACCTGGGCTTCGAGCAGTGGGTTGTCGACCAAGTCGCCGGGCTCGTCGAACGAGTCTTCATCCAGCCCGCTGCCCCAACTGTCCTTGTGCAGTTGGGGGCTGATGCGCTGGTCTTCGAGCACCTGCAGCACACTGCCATCTGGCGTCACCAGCGTTTGCGCCAGGCGATAGCCCGTTGGCAGCTCAGCCCAGACCATGGCGGGCAAGCCGGCCAAGGCGACAAACAGGGCGACTACACCCCAGCGATTCGATCGTTGCATGGCGTCCATCCCTGAATTATTCGAAAAGTGCATCCAACGCCTGTTCCAGGCGCGTGACTCCAATTACCTGCAATCCTGGCGGCATTTCCTTCGGCGCATTGCCCTTGGGCACGATCGCGCGTTTGAAGCCATGCTTGGCCGCTTCCTTCAAGCGTTCCTGGCCGCTGGGCACCGGGCGCACTTCGCCCGACAGGCCCACCTCACCGAACACCAGCAGGTCGTGGGGCAATGGCCGGTTGCGCAGGCTGGACATCACTGCCGCCATCAACGCCAGGTCGGACGCGGTTTCCAGCACCTTGACCCCGCCGACCACGTTGAGGAACACGTCCTGGTCGTGGGTCGGGATGCCGCCGTGACGGTGCAGCACCGCCAGCAGCATCGCCAGGCGGTTCTGATCCAGGCCCAGCGTGACGCGGCGTGGGTTGGCCAGATGGCTGTCATCCACCAGCGCCTGGACTTCCACCAGCATCGGCCGGGTACCTTCCCACGTCGCCATGACCACGCTGCCTGGGACTTCTTCCTGGGCACGGGTCAGGAAAATCGCCGATGGGTTGGAGACTTCCTTCAGCCCCCGGTCAGTCATGGCGAACACACCCAGTTCGTTCACCGCGCCGAAGCGGTTCTTCACCGCCCGCAGCAAGCGCAAGCGGCCATCGGACTCGCCTTCGAAATACAGCACGGTGTCGACCATATGCTCCAACACCCGTGGCCCGGCCAGCGCGCCCTCTTTGGTGACGTGGCCGACCAGGAAGATCGCCGTGCCGCTCTGCTTGGCGTAGCGCACCAGCAACGCCGCACTTTCGCGCACCTGGGACACGCCGCCCGGCGCCGACTGCAATTGCTCGGTGAAAATCGTCTGGATCGAGTCGATCACCATGACCTTGGGTTTTTCGATCCGGGCTGTGGCGATGATGCTTTCGATGCAGGTTTCGGTCATGACCCGCAGTTGGTCCTGGGGCAGGCCCAGGCGGCGCGCGCGCATGGCCACCTGTTGCTGGGATTCTTCGCCGGTGACGTACAGCGCCGGCATGCGGCTGGCGATGCTGCACAGGGTTTGCAGCAGGATCGTCGACTTGCCGATGCCGGGGTCGCCGCCGATCAACACCACCGAGCCGTCCACCAGGCCGCCACCCAGAACCCGATCCAGCTCGCCGGAAGCCGTCGAGAAACGCGGGATCTCTTCGACGCTGACTTCGGCCAGGGTCTTGATCTGCGCCTGCTGCCCGGTCCAACCGGCACGCCCGGTAGGGGCAGCGGCGCCGCCGCTTTCGATCATGGTTTCAGTCAGGGTATTCCACGCACCACACTCGGTGCATTGGCCGGCCCACTTGGGAAAGGTCGCGCCGCACTCCGTGCAGCCGTACATGCGCTTGGCCTTTGCCATTTGAGAACCTCCAACCGAAAAACCGCGATGATAGCTCAGCGCGACGCCGGGGTCCGGATTTCACCGCTGGCCAATCGTGAAGCACTATTGCCGACCGGGTCTTCGGCGTTGAGATCGGCGCCCTTGGCCTTGAGTTCGTCGAGCAACTCGATGCGCTTGAACAGCCCGGCATACATGGCCGCCGTCTGACCGGCACCGTTACGCTGGTCGGGGTTGCAGTCGGTGGCCAGCAGGCGCTGGGCGATTTTCAATTCGCCCTTGAAGATCGCGCCCATCAACGCGGTGTTGCCGCGCTTGTCCTGCACACAGGCGTCGGCGCCGGCGGCGAGCAAACGCTCCACGTAGGTACTTTCGCCATGGTAAGCAGCGAGGATCAGCGCGGTGTAGCCCTTGTCGTCCTGGGTGTTGAGGGGGAAGCCGGCGTCGATGAAGGTGTTGAGCATGTCGAGGTCGCCACGGCGGGCGGCGTCGAAGTAATAGTCCTGGAGCTGCGCCTTGAGCGCGACCGGGTCGGGCGACTCGGCATGGGCGACAAAGGCCAGCATGGCCATCAGTAAGCCGATAGAAATACGCATGGGTGCTCTCCTGCCAGAGGTCGACGCCCGCATGGGCATCGACCAAAACCAACATCAGTCAGTGAGTTTTTCGGCCAGCGCCTTCACGCGCGCCAGATCACCCTTGGCGACCTTGGCCACGCCGGTGCCGTACTCCGGATCAGCCTTGTAGAGGAACGACAGGATGATGTGCTTGCTCTCGTCATCGGTCGTGGCCAGGGAGCCGCCGAAGTTGTCGATCAAGTCCTGACGCTCTTTCTTGTTGTAGGAGCGATACAGATCGCCGGCCTGCTTGAAGTTCTGCTCACGCTGGATCTTCGCCTGCTGGGTGCTGCCCGACAGTGCCGTCTGGCTGTAGCGCGCGGTTTGCGGCTCTTCACGGTTTTCCAAGCGGCTTGGCTGGTAGTTCACGCCGCTGGTGGTCTTGCCGAAGTTCAGCGCGCCGTCCTGGTTCCCGTTGTTGACGGTCACCCGTGGGGCGTTGATCGGCAATTGCAGGGCATTGGCGCCCAGGCGATACATCTGCGTGTCGGCATACGAGAACACCCGGCCTTGCAGCAGGCGGTCCTCTGACGGCTCGATGCCCGGTACCAGGTTGGCCGGGGCCATGGCCACTTGTTCGGTTTCCTGGAAGACATTTGCCGGGTTGCGGTTCAGCACCATCTGCCCGACTTTGCGCTCGGGCACATTCGGCCAGATCTTGGTGGCGTCCAGCGGGTCGAAATCAAACTTGGCCAAGTCTTCCGGCTTGAGTACCTGCACATACAAGTCCCACTTGGGGAAGTCGCCCTTGTTGATATGGGTGACCAAGTCGTTGGTCATATGGCTGTAGTCACGCCCCTGCACTTCGCTAACTTGCTTGGGATCGAGGTTCTTGATGCCTTGCAGGCTCTTCCAGTGGAACTTGACGTAGTGCACTTCACCCTTGGCGTTGATCAACTTGTAGGCATGTACGCCATTGCCGTCCATTTCCCGATAACTGGCCGGAGTACCGGAGTCGGAATACAACTCGGTAAGTGTGCGAGTGGCCTCGGGAACATGGGAGAAGAAGTCGAAGCGACGGGAGTCATCATCCAGGTTAGTGCGCGGGTCCGGCTTGAAGGCGTGGACCATGTCGGGGAACTTGATGGCATCGCGGATAAAGAACGTCGGGAAGTTATTACCCACCAAGTCCCAGTTGCCATCGGCGGTATAGAACTTGGTGGCGAAGCCGCGCGGGTCACGCAGGGTTTCCGGGGAATGATTGCCGTGCACCACGGCGGAGAAGCGCACGAACACCGGGGTGGTTTCGCCAGCAGCGAAGACCTTGGCCTTGGTCAGGTCACTGAGGTTATCGGTGACGGTGAAGGTGCCATGGGCGCCGGTGCCACGGGCATGCACCACGCGCTCGGGGATGCGCTCACGGTCGAAGCGCTGCAGTTTCTGGATCAGTTGCACGTCCTGAAGCAGCACCGGGCCATTGGCGCCGGCGGTTTGCGAGTTCTGGTTGTCGCCGACGGCGGCACCGTTGTCACGGGTCAGGTTGGCGGCTTGTACAGAGAGGGAAAGCAGGCTGGCGGTCGCCAGTACCAGCACATGACGCGCCAATACCGGGCCGCGATTGATTGGATTCTTCATCAAGGTTTCCTCTGGTTTTTTTAATGCACATTCAGTTGTGCTTGCCAGAGGCTAGTGACCCGCGAGTCAGAAGATAAATAGAAAAACACCACCAGGTCGATTGAGAAAATAATGTGGTAAGCCGCTGAAATAGCGGGTATTTCGCGCGCGATTGGTGGCACTTTGCAAACTATTTGCGATTTAATGTGTCGATAAAAACTGACAGTGTTAGCAGCTGTATCAGGCAAGCCGGTTACGACTGACTTACACTGAGCGGCACCCTTCTCATCTGTAACAAGGAATAACCTATGGGCGTGATCAGTGAGTTCAAGGCCTTCGCGGTCAAAGGTAATGTGGTCGACATGGCCGTCGGTATCATCATCGGCGCCGCCTTCGGCAAAATTGTTTCCTCGTTTGTAGGCGATGTGGTGATGCCGCCCATTGGTCTATTGATCGGTGGCGTGGACTTTGGTGACCTGGCGATTACGCTCAAGGCGGCACAGGGCGATGTGCCTGCCGTGGTGCTGGCGTACGGCAAGTTCATCCAGAGCGTGATCGACTTTGTGATCGTCGCGTTCGCGATCTTCATGGGCGTCAAGGCCATCAACCGCCTCAAGCGCGAAGAAGCCGTAGCGCCTAGCCTGCCACCGACACCGAGCAAGGAAGAAGTGCTGCTGGGCGAGATTCGCGACCTGCTCAAGGCGCAGAACGACAAGCCGCTTTAACCCGGACCGGCTTGGAAAAAAGGCGCCTCCTTGAGGCGCCTTTTCATTACCAGTAGTTTTCCACTGCCACCTGCCCTGGCCGGCGGCTAAGGCTCAGTTGCATGTCGCGCTGCTTGAGCAACTGGCGAGTGTCATCCACCATCTGCGGGTTGCCGCAAATCAGCACGCGGGAATGTTCCGGGGTCAGCTCGACGCCGGCAGCACGCTCCAATTCTCCGTTTTCGATCGAGGTGGTAATACGCCCACTCAACGCCCCCGGATAATCCTCTCGGGTCACGATGGGGATGTAGGTCAGTTTGTGCGCATATTCTGCCAGGTACTCCCGCTCGCCCAACCCCTTGATCAGCGACTGGTACGCCAGCTCCCGGGCTTCCCGCGCGCTGTATACCAGGAGGATGCGCTCGAATTTCTCCCAGACTTCGAAGTCCTGCAGGATCGACAAAAACGGTGCCACCCCGGTGCCGGTGCCTAACATCCACAAGTCACGGCCATCGACGAAACGGTTCAGGGTCAGGAACCCGGTAGCCTGGCGCTCCACCATCAAGGTATCGCCCACCCGCAATCGGCTGAGCTCACTGGTGAATTCGCCGCCTGGGACAACAATCGAGAAGAAGTCCAAGTATTCATCAAACGGCGAGGACACCACGGAATACGCGCGCCACACCGTGCTGCCATCCGCCTTGCTGACCCCCAGGCGCACGAACTGGCCGGCGGTAAACCGGAACCCTGGGTCACGGGTGGTTCGCAGGGTAAACAGGCTGGGGGTCAGGGATTGCACATCGAGCAAGGTCTGGCGGGTAAATTTCTCAGCACTGGCCGTCATGGGGGACTCCGTTCTACAGGTGCCCTAGTGTCCCTCAAACTCGAGCCCGGAAACACCTATGGTTGGTAGTGGCATTATATAGGCACAAAATAATGGCAACCTAATATCAACTCTGATCAATTTGCTATTAGCCCCTTTATCAGCGCTACAAGCGCGCTCTAAGTTGAGCTGCTACAGGTGCTTCAACTGACTAAAAAATCGAAAAAAACAACTAAGCCCCTAGCTAAGCCCGCCGCGACCTTAGAGAAAATTTCTTAAACGCTGCCCTGCAAGAGCGAAAATTTCATCTCGCGATGTAGCTCATGTCCTACACTAATTTCCGTGCAGTGGGAGTTCAGGACGTATCCCATGTCATGCGGAAACCCATGGAGAGTTACCAATGGTCAACTGGCGCAATACCCGACTTCCCAAACTGGAAGGCGAGAGCGAGGTTACGACTCTTTTTGAGATGGCTGTCAACCACACCTACGCACTTGGCTTCCAATACTGTTCTTTTACGATGAGTTCTCAACTACCTAACAACCAAACGAAGCCTATTCGCCTCAACAACTATCCCGATGAGTGGAACAAACTGTATAACCAGGCCCACTTCTTTGAAGCTGATCCCGTGGTGGAACATTGCAAACGTTGTGTGCTGCCCCTTGTCTGGGAGGAAAAAACCTTTAAAGACTCACCAAGTTTATGGTCTTTAGCCCAATCTTTTGGTGTGCATTTGGGATGGACCCAAGCCGTGCATGATTTCCAGGGTGTGTTCAGCATGCTGACCCTTGGTCGCAGTGCAGGTGAAGTGACCCCGCAGGAGCTTTATGAAAAAGCCGGCCAGGTGCTGTGGCTGTGCCATGCGATGCATGCGGTCGTCGCGAAGACTTACGCACACAAGCCCAGCATTAACCCTGCAAACAAATTAACCCCGCGCGAAACCGAAATCCTCAAGTGGTCAGCCATGGGCAAGACCGCCGCGGACATTGCCGCCATCCTGTGCCTGTCCGAACGTACGGTGGGCTTTCATATCTGCAGTTGCTTCAAAAAGCTGGGAGTCAACAACAAGATCGCCGCCGTGCTCTGCGCTTCGAAAGCGGGGTTGTTTTAATCAGCGTTGAAACACCGCATGTAATCCCTCAGGAAAAAAAGTAACATTTACGACCCATTCTGAGTGCTGGGCTGTCCCCACGGGGTGCCGCCCGCTGTTCACTCAGACGGTTCCGCAGCCGACTGCCGAACACCCATCGATGACCCAGAGCCTCCCTCGCCATGCCCCTGCTCGACAGCCCCTTCGCCCAGCTCGATCTGATCCGCCAGCCAGAGCAACATAACGATCCGCTGCAAGCCTTCGACGCCGCCGACGAGTACCTGCTCAGCTACCTGGCTGAACAGCAACCGAGCGCTGCGACCCGCGTGCTGGTGCTCAATGACAGCTTCGGCGCCCTGGCTGCGAGCCTGGAAGGCCGGGTGCAGGTGACCTCCAGCGGCGACTCGTTCCTGGCCGCCCTGGGCCTGGATAAAAACCTGGTACGCAATGGCAAGGCCTTTGACGCCGTGCCGTTCATCCCCGCCAGCGAGGTGCCCAGCGGGCCGTTCGACCGGGTGCTGATCCGCGTCCCCAAGACCCTGGCATTGCTGGAAGAACAACTGATCCGCCTGCAAGGCCAACTGGCGCCGGGTGCCGAAGTGATCGCCGCAGCGATGGTCAAGCACCTGCCCCGGGCGGCCGGTGAGTTGCTGGAGCGCTATATCGGGCCGATGCACGCCTCCCTGGCGGTGAAGAAGGCGCGGTTGCTGATCGCGACACTGGCCGACCGCCCCACGGCGGTCTCGCCCTACCCGACGCGCTACACCCTGGACGCGCCGGCTATCGAACTGCTCAACCATGCCAACGTGTTCTGCCGTGAAGGCCTGGACATCGGCACCCGCGCCTTCCTGCCGCACCTGCCCGACAACCTGGGCAGTGCCCGCGTGGCGGACCTGGGTTGCGGCAACGGGGTATTGGCGATTGCCAGCGCCCTGCAAAACCCCGACGCCCAGTACACCTTGGTGGACGAGTCCTATATGGCCGTGCAATCGGCCCTTGAGAACTGGCACGCCGCCCTCGGCGATCGGGAGGTGACAGTACGCGCCGGCGACGGCCTGGCCGGCCAGGAGCCGGACTCCCTCGACGTTGTGCTGTGCAACCCGCCGTTCCACCAGCAGCAGGTGGTCGGCGACTTCCTCGCCTGGCGCATGTTCCAGCAGGCGCGGGAGGCATTGGTGGTCGGCGGCGCCCTGTATATCGTCGGCAACCGTCACCTGGGTTATCACAGCAAGTTGGCGCGCTTGTTCCGTGGCGTAGAGCAGGTCGCTGCCACGCCCAAGTTCGTGATTCTCAAAGCGCGCAAATAAAAAAAGCCCTGCCCTTCCAAAAGAAGAGCAGGGCTTGCCCTCAAGTTAACAGGCAGCGGGCCGCGAAGCCCGGATCGGGATGTCAGTGGGTGGTCAGGCCGGCCGCATTCATGAACATGCGCATCAGGCTGGCCACCACGAACAGGGCCAGCACACTGCCGGTCCAGATCATCGCCAACCAGCCGAGGCGCCGCCACAGCGGCTGTTTCTCGGCCTGTTCGATCTCGTGCAACGTAGGTTTGCCGGACATGCAACGACCCTCCTAGTGATAGCCGTCTTCGTGGGTGACCTTGCCGCGGAACACGTAGTAGCTCCAGAAGGTGTAGCCCAGGATGAACGGAATGATGAACAAGGTGCCCACCAGCATGAAGCCTTGGCTCTGCGGCGGCGCAGCGGCATCCCAGATCGACACGGATGGCGGGATGATGTTCGGCCACAGGCTGATCCCCAGGCCGCTGTAGCCGAGGAAGATCAGCACCAGCGTCAGCAGGAACGGCGTGTAGTGGGCATTCCGCGCCACGGCGCGGATCAACCCGTACATGGTCACCAGCACCAGGATCGGTACCGGCAGGAACCAGAACAGGTTCGGCAGGGTGAACCAGCGCGAGGCGATTTCCGGGTGCGACAGTGGCGTCCAGAGACTCACGATGCCGATCACGGCCAACACCACGAAGGCCAATGGCCGCGCCAGGTTGTGCATCTTCTCCTGCAACGGGCCCTCGGTTTTCATGATCAGCCAGGTGCAACCGAGCAAGGCATAGGCCACGATCAGCGCCACGCCGCAGAACATCGTGAACGGCGTGAGCCAGTCCAGCGAGCCGCCGGCAAACTGGCGATTGACCACCGGGATCCCGTCGATAAACGCCCCCAGCGCCACGCCCTGGAAGAACGTGGCCGCCAGCGAACCGCCGATAAACGCCTTGTCCCACAGGTGACGCTTGTGGTCCTTGGCCTTGAAGCGGAACTCGAAAGCCACGCCACGAAAGATCAGCCCCACCAGCATCAGGATCAGCGGCAGGTACAGCGCCGACAACACCACCGAATAGGCCAGCGGGAACGCGCCGAACAACGCCGCGCCGCCCAGCACCAGCCAGGTTTCGTTACCGTCCCAGACCGGGGCCACGGTGTTCATCATCACGTCACGGTCGGTCTTGCCCGGGATAAACGGGAAGAGGATGCCGATGCCCAGGTCGAAGCCGTCCATGACCACGTACATCATGATGCCGAAGATGATGATCACGGCCCAGATCAGCGGAAGATCAATACCCATCTCAATTCCCCTTGTGCTGGATGTGGGCGTGGTCGTCATCGCTGCCATCATCGGCGGCGGACAACGGACGGGCCGGTGTGCGTTTCTGGCCAGGGCCACCGTGGGTCGGTTCCGTGCCTTCGTGGGTCACCGGGCCTTTGCGCACCAGGCGCATCATGTAGCCCAGGCCGGCGCCGAACAGCGCGAAGTACACCACCACGAACAACACCAGGGTGATCGTCATCTGCGCCAGGCTATGCCCGGAAGAAGCATCCGCCGTGCGCATCAACCCGTAGACCACCCACGGCTGGCGGCCGATTTCAGTGGTGAACCAACCGGCGAGAATCGCGATCAGGCCAGACGGCCCCATCCACAGCGCCAGGTACAGGAACGGCCTGGACGTGTACATCTTGTCGCCCCGGCGCAGCCAAAGGCTGAACAGGCCGGTGAAGATCATCAGGAAACCCAGGCCGACCATGACCCGGAACGACCAGAATACGATGGTCGAATTCGGCCGGTCTTCCGGCGGGAATTCCTTGAGCGCTGGCACCTGTTTGTCCAGGGAGTGGGTCAGGATCAGGCTGCCCAGGTACGGAATCTCCACCGCATACTTGGTTTTTTCGGCCTTCATGTCCGGCCAACCAAACAGGATCAGCGGCGTTGGCTCATTGCCTTTGTTTTCCCAGTGGCCTTCAATCGCGGCAATTTTCGCCGGCTGGTGCTCGAGGGTGTTGAGGCCATGGAAGTCGCCGATCACCGCCTGGATAGGCGCCACGATCAGGGCCATCCACATCGCCATCGACAACATTTTGCGGATCGCCGGGTTGTCCTTGCCGCGCAGCAAGTGCCAGGCCGCCGAGGAGCCGACGAAGAACGCGGTGGCCACGAACGCCGCCGTCGCCATGTGCATCAGGCGGTAAGGGAACGACGGGTTGAAGATCACCGCCAGCCAATCGGTAGGAATCACGCGGCCGTCGATGATTTCAAAGCCTTGCGGCGTCTGCATCCAGCTGTTAGACGCCAGGATCCAGAAGGTCGAGATCAACGTACCGACGGCCACCATCACGGTGGAGAAGAAGTGCAGCTTGCGCCCCACCTTGTTCCAGCCGAACAGCATCACGCCGAGGAAACCGGCTTCCAGGAAGAAGGCCGTAAGCACTTCGTACGTCAGGAGCGGCCCGGTCACGGCGCCGGCGAAGTCCGAGAAGCGGCTCCAGTTGGTGCCGAACTGGTAGGCCATGACCAAACCGGAGACCACGCCCATGCCGAAGTTGACGGCAAAGATCTTCGACCAGAAATGGTAGAGGTCACGGTAGGTATCGTTGTGGGTCTTGAGCCACAAGCCTTCCAGCACCGCGAGGTAACTGGCCAGGCCGATGGTGATCGCCGGGAACAGGATGTGGAATGAGATGGTGAACGCGAACTGAATTCGGGCGAGATCTAGCGCCTCCAAACCGAACATAAGTCTTCCTCTGTCAGGTAATACCGGCTGCTGGCGGGAGCCTGCACCCACTGCCCCCACGGATATGGAGTCTGGCGAATTTCAATTCGTTTCTTTTTTTAACCAGCCACGCAGGGAATCGGGCCTTGCGGCCACCAGAACAAATTCTGAAATGACTTTGATCTGGGTCAATCACAGTGAAAAGAGTAGTCCCATTTTCACGGCTGGCCTGTGTGGTCTTTTGCCGCGTGACAGCTTGCCTCAGCCTTCTTCTCGCAACTAATTGTTACAGCTTGATGCTAATCTGCCCCTTCCCTCCGGCCTTGACCTGAATTTCCGATGCCCAGTGAACCCACGTTGCTGTTACGTCACCACCGCCCTTTCATTGCGTTCTGGCTGGCACGGATCTTCACCGCCAGCGGCTTCCAGATGCTTACCGTGGCCATTGGTTGGAACCTCTACCAACTCACCGGCAACGTGCTCGACCTGGGGCTGGTCGGTCTGGTGGAGTTCGTGCCGCGCGTGCTGTTCATGCTGCACACCGGGCATGTGGCCGACCGCTATGAGCGACGCAAAGTCGCGGCCATCTGCCAGACCGTGCAGGCGCTGATTGCCCTTTCCCTGGCCATCGGCGGCCTCACCGGCAACGTGACCCGCGAGATGATCTTTATCCTCGCCTTCCTGCTCGGCGCCGCGCGCTCGTTTGAAATGCCCACCACCCAGGCCCTGCTGCCGAGCATCGTGCCCAGTGCGCTGTTCCCGCGTGCGGTGGCCTCGTCGCAGTCGGCCCAGCAACTGGCAACCATTGTCGCCCCGGCCCTCGGTGGTTTGCTATACGCCTTCGGCAGCGTCTGGGTGTATGGGCCCACGGTGGCGCTGTACCTCATTGCCTGTGTGCTGACCCTCAACCTGCCCGCCCGCCAGACCCCGCTCAACAAAGGCAAGGCCACCCTCGATTCACTGCTGGCCGGCATCCGCTTTATCCGCAGTCGCCCGGACATCCTCGGGGCGATTTCCCTCGACCTGTTCGCCGTGCTGCTGGGCGGCGCCACCGCGTTGCTGCCGGTGTTCGCCAAGGACATCCTGCTGACCGGCGCCTGGGGCCTGGGCCTGTTGCGCTCGGCGCCGGCGGTGGGCGCGTTGTTGATGTCGTTGTGGCTGGCGCGCTTTTCGGTAGATCGGCAGGTGGGCCGGGTGATGTTCACCGCCGTCGGCGTATTCGGCGTGGCAACCATCGCCTTCGGCCTGTCCACCTCGTTCTGGTTTTCCCTGGCGGTGCTGGTGGTGCTGGGCGCGGCGGACATGATCAGCATGGTGATCCGTGCGTCCTTCGTGCAGTTGGAGACGCCGGATGAAATGCGCGGGCGGGTCAGTGCGGTCAATGGTCTGTTTATCGGCGCGTCCAACCAATTGGGCGAGTTCGAATCGGGGATTACCGCCCATTGGTTCGGCACCGTGCCCGCCGTGGTCATGGGCGGGATCGGTACGCTGGTGGTGACCGGGGTGTGGATCAAACTGTTCCCGACCCTGGCGAATCGGGATCGTATGCATGTGCCGGTGGAAGAGAAAAGCACTTAGGCACGGATGCAGGCCGAAGATGGAACGCGTTCTTAAGTTGGGGTCACGTAAGGGTTACAACATTACTGGAATAATCCGGTGCTAACCAAATACCTTTCGACGGGCCCTCAGTTGATGAACAACGTGAATAATGCCAGCGTCCCCATCGGGATGACGACCCCCCACCTATTCCCGACTGCCTCCTGGAACACACCCAACGACAACTACATCCTGATGAACGCCAAGGATCGGTTCACGACAAGCGTCGCAAAGGATCTGAACAGCGGATACATGAGTCCAGAGGTCAGCCAAATAGCCGATGCCGTGATGTGGCCGGGTAAAAAAAACAGCCCTCAAGTGCAAGTCAAGACCTTTGCCGTGGATGGCATCCAAGCCAGGGACATCATATTTATTCAGCGTGTTCCGGCTGTGCCTGACGAGCCGAATATCGTGCTATTTGTTCCAGAAAAGGAAGGTCGTTCACTTCACTCATTCACAACCACCGAAGAAATGAACGCATGGGTGAAAACCCAGGCCAACGAGCCCAAGCGACTGGAGTCCTTCAGCCAGCATTTTGCGGGCGGTGAGTCATCCGAAAAAAAAACACGGGTTATCGATACACTGATTCGGTTCAGAAACAATGATATCAACGCCATCGTCGGCCCCTATGCCAATGAAGGCGACAATATCTTCGGGCGTCTGGATAAAGGCCCCACTGCGCCGCCCACTGCGGTCAATGGCTTGACGAATATTAAAGAGGAAAGCTCTTCACCGAGCGGACGACTGCTTTATTCCGGGCAGCGACCCGACGGAGAAACAGTCTTGTTTACCTATGACGCCTACGGAAACCTTCTGGGCCAAGACAAACAGCACAACTTCTATTTTGTGAAAGATGGCTTGAACAGTCACAAGCCACTGGTGCCAATCACATTCGGCGAGTTCAAGTACAAAGTCCAGAACGAAGCGGCTGAAAATGTCGGAGCAAACGATCTCCGGGGATTCTACGAGGAGTTTCTCAAACACCTTGAGCACCCCTCTGCAGGTATCGCGGATGCCTTGCAAGTATTCGGTGTGAATAAAACCACCGCAGACACCGTAGAGCGCTACCTGGACAACCCATTCAGTGCTCTGTTGGTTGACTTGAATACAAACAATCAGCTTGGCAAGGTATTCGGTCTCGACAAGTCGACGCTGGACGCAGAGCTCAAAAACGTCGGTGATTTCGCACAGGGATTCATCCCTGCCTATGGCCAAGCCAGAATGCTGTCTTCGCTGCTGGCCAAAGCGCTTCGAAATGAGGCGCTGTCTGTTCAGGAGACAAGGGACCTGGCAGATGGGCTTGCGTTGAAACCGAACAGCCCCGCGAGGAAAAACCTGCCCGAGTCTAAACCGTCACTCAAGTCGAACAGCCCCACGTCAGCAACGCCTGCGACCCAGCCAATAAAAGAACCCGTCAGCGCCGTACCCGATCCGGGGCCCACTGCCGACGAAGTCAATCGTCTGCGCCCGTCACAGTGGCTCGATATCAGCAACCACGCCGTCGTGGAGGGAGAACAACTGATCTCGGGGGCTCATGCCAACGCCAAAGGCATGTATCAAGTAAAAGGAAGTGATGGTGCAGACAGGTGGTTTATCCGTTTGACCGATGCTGAAGACATCAGCCGTATCTATGAGATCGACGGTAGGTTCAAACTCAGTGACGGGTATGCCCGCATTATTGATCCCGAGACGAGAAAGCCTGTGATGACGGTGCACTCCACCCAGGACGGCGCCTGGGAGCCGATCAACGGACCGGGAGGAATAAGGTGGCCATGGTGGTCAAGAGGTTCGGCGGAGCAAAGTTTTGACCCCGCCGCGTACGACTACCCTGCACAGGGAGAAGCATCAACGTCGCGGACAAACGAGAAAATCGACAAGCGAATGAAGCAGGACGCTGACACCTTCCATAAAAAGGCCAAGACCAAGGAGCGCCCCGCTCACTCGGATATCCCGGGCAATGCGTCAATGTCAGAGGTCATCAATACCGTCTACCAGAAATCCCTCGGCATGATTATTGGCGAAGACCATTCCCAATCTGCCGGTCTGCGACTGCTGATCGATAATGCAGCCGAGTTTGAGAGAAACAATGTCTCCACACTGTACTCGGAAGGGTTCGAGCATTCGTTGCAGCCCGATCTGGACAGGTTTTTCGAAACCGGTGAATTTTCACCCGCGCTAAGATCGAATTTGCGATTGATTGACCGCGCCCACAGTACACACGGGGCATACACCAATCGAGAGCTTCTGTTGACCATGCGAGCGCATGGTGTTCGAGTCAAAGCGATTGATGTGCCTTCAGTAGAACCGAAGTCCACACGTCTCAAAAACATGAACTACTACGCAACCAAACTGATCGAGCACGACCAAGCCGCGAACCCGCAGTCCAAATGGGTTGCAAGAGTCGGCAGCGACCATGTGTTCACCTATGACGGCGAACCTGCGATTCGAGGCATATCTCAGTTGACAGGCGCCACCGGGGTTAGTGTCGACGATGCAATCCCCGGCAAGGGCCCCTCGCTTATTCAATCCAGAGACAAGACAGAACTCTACATTGACCTGTAAACCGTTGGATAAGGTGCTCTAGAGCACCTTATCCAGGGTGATCGGAAACTCTCGCACCCGCTTGCCGGTGGCATGGTAGACCGCATTCGCCACCGCCGCCGCCACCCCGACAATGCCGATCTCTCCCACGCCCTTGGACCCAAGGGCGTTGACGATCTCGTCATGTTCCTCGACAAACACTACGTCAATCTCGCCGATATCGGCATTTACCGGGATGTGGTACTCGGCCAGGCTGTGGTTCATGTAGCGACCCAACTGATGGTCGATCTGGGTCTCTTCATGCAGGGCCATGCCGATGCCCCACACCACCCCGCCGAGGATCTGGCTGCGGGCCATCTTCGGGTTGACCACCCGCCCGGCCGCAATGACGCTGACCACGCGGCTGACCTTGATCGTGCCCAAGTCTTCATCCACCCGCACTTCGACGAACACCGCCGAATGGGTCGCGGTGGCGTAGCCCTCGCGTTTCTTGTCCGGCTCGCTGTCGACCTGGACTTCCACGCTCTCTTCACCGCTGTCCTTGACCAGCTGTGCCAACGACACGCTCACGTCGCCGGTGTGCAGTTGGCCGTCTTCAAAACGCACGGACTCGGCATCCTTGAACACCGGGTAAGTCTGCCGGGCAATGGTCAGCAGCCTCGCGCTCAACGCTTCGCAGGCTTGCTGCACGGCGGTGCCGACGGACGACACGGTGAACGAGCCGCCTTGCAGCGGCGCGGTGGGCAATGAAGAGTCGCCGAGCAGGAACACCACGTCCTCAACCGCCACGCCACTGGCCTGCGCCGCGATCTGGGTCATCACCGTGTAGGTGCCGGTGCCGATGTCCGTGGTGGCGCTGCTGACGGTCAGCTTGCCCTCGGCGTCGATGCGCGCCTTGGCGCTGGCCTTCATCTGCATGGCCTCCCACACGCCACCGGCCATGCCCCAGCCGATCAACTGGCAGCCGTCGCGCATGCTGCGCGGTTCCGGGTTGCGCTGGCTCCAGCCGAAGCGCTCGGCACCGTCGCTGTAACACTCGCGCAGGGCCTTGCTCGACCAGGGTTTGTCTTCGTTCTGGTTGCGCTCGGCGTAGTTGACCAGCCGCAGTTGCACCGGGTCCATGCCCAAGGCGCTGGCCAATTCGTCCATGGCGCACTCCAGGCCGATCACGCCCAAGGCAGCGCCGGGCGCGCGCATGTCCAGGGGCGTGAATACATCCAGCGGCACCAGTTTGTAGGTCAGTTGCACGTTGTCGCAGTGATAGAGCATGCCGCTCCACTCCACCACGTGCTCGCTGAAGTCTTCGAAGCGCGAGGTCTGGCCAATCGCCGTATGCCCCAATGCCAGCAGGCGACCATTGGCGGCGGCGCCCATCTGCAAACGCTGCAAGGTGCGCGGGCGGTAGCCGAAGGTGAACATCTGCTGGCGGGTCAGGGTGACGCGCACCGAGCGCTTGAGCGCCAGGGACGCCATCACCGCCAGCGGCAATTGATACTGCGGGCGCAAACCCGAGCCGAACGCGCCGCCGACGAATGCGGCGAAGATCCGCACCTGGCTTTTATCCAGGCCGAACACGTCTTGCACATAGGCCTGGCAGTTCTGCGGGCCCTGGGTCTTGTCATGAATATGCAAGGTGCCGTCCGGCTGATACAGCACGGTGCTGGCGTGGGGTTCCATGGGGTTGTGGTGTTCGATGGGGGTGCTGTAGTGCAGGTCGAGGCTGACGGCGGCAGCGGCCCACTCGGCCTGGAAATTGCCACGCGGCTTGGGCGGCGCCTGCGGTGAAGCATGGGCCTGTTCCTGCTGGGCGAGCAGGTCGGTCTCGAAGTCTTCCCGTGCGTAGTCGATCGCTACCAGCGAGCCGGCATGTCGCGCCAGTTCAAGGTTGTCGGCGATCACCAGGGCCAGGGGCTGGCCGCTGTACAGCACACGGTCGTTATACAGCGGGCGAAACGGTGAGCCGTCCGCCGCATCGTCATCCTGGAAGGCATCGTCGTAACGGGCGATTGCCGGCCGGTTGAGGTGATGGATAACCGCCACCACGCCCGGCAGGGCCAGTGCCCTGGACGCATCGATCGCCAGCACACGGCCCTTGGCGATGGTGCTGGACACCACACTGCCGTGGAGCAGGCCGTCCTCGGGAAACTCACCGGCATAACGCGCCTGGCCGGTGACCTTGAGCAGACCGTCGACACGGTCCAGGGGTTTGCCAATAGCGGTCATGGGCGATCTCCTGCGACGGCGGCGTCGCTCAGGGCACGGATGATTGCGCGGCGCGCCAGCTTGATCTTGAAGCCGTTGTGTTCCAGCGGCTCGGCATCTTGCAGCATCGCGTCGGCGGCATTGCTGAAGGTTTCGCGGCTGACCACTTGGCCGATCAACGAGGCTTCCACCGCACGGTCACGCCAGGGTTTATGGGCCACGCCGCCGAGGGCCAGGCGCGCGTCGACGATTCGATCGCCGTCCAACTCGAGAGCGGCGGCCACCGAAACCAAGGCAAACGCGTAAGACGCGCGGTCGCGGATTTTCAGGTAATGGCTGTGACGGGCCAGGTGGTCGGCGGGCAATTCGATGGCGGTGATCAGCTCATCGTCGGCCAGTTGGTTGTCGCGTTGCGGCGCATCACCGGGCAGGCGGTGGAAGTCGGCAAACTCGATAATCCGCGCGCCGCCTCGGCCTTCGACATGCACCCGCGCCTCCAGCGCCGCCAGGGCCACGCACATGTCCGAAGGGTGAGTGGCCACGCACTGTTCGCTGGCGCCAAGGATCGCATGGATACGGTTCAACCCAGTGCGCGCCGGGCAGCCGCTGCCGGGCTCACGCTTGTTGCAGGGCACGCTGGCGTCATAGAAGTAGTAGCAACGGGTGCGCTGCAACAGGTTGCCGCCGGTACTGGCCATATTGCGCAGTTGCGGCGAAGCACCGGCAAGGATCGCCTGGGACAGCAACGGGTAACGCTGTTCGATCAGCGGGTGCCAGGCCAGTTCGGCATTGCTCACCAGCGCGCCGATGCG
Organism: Pseudomonas sp. JV449; assembly: GCF_032424295.1. Classification (NCBI taxonomy): domain Bacteria; kingdom Pseudomonadati; phylum Pseudomonadota; class Gammaproteobacteria; order Pseudomonadales; family Pseudomonadaceae; genus Pseudomonas; species Pseudomonas sp. JV449. Next base: position 29,946 of record NZ_VYKD01000032.1, read on the forward strand.
CAGGCCACCCTCGGCGGTTTGTTCAATCTCATTGAGCGGCAGGCCGGTGATATCGATCAGGTGCTCGGGGCGGCTGATGTTTTCTTTCATCAAGTCCAGCAGGTTGGTGCCGCCGGCAATAAAGCGCGACGCGGCGCTGCTCAGGTGCACGGCTGCGTGGACATCCGCCGGTTTGCTGTACTGGAAGGGATTCATTGCTCACCTCCCTGGGCGCGGCACGCCGGCAAAGCCTCTTCGATGGCATCGCGGATATTGCTGTAGGCGCCGCAGCGGCACAGGTTGCCGCTCATCAGCTCCTGGATCTGTGCACTGTCGTGGGCACGGCCTTCATTGACCAGGCCGACGGCGGAGCAAATCTGCCCGGGCGTGCAGTAGCCGCACTGGAAGGCGTCGTGCTTGATGAAGGCTTGCTGCATCGGGTGCAGTTGGTCGCCGTCGGCCAGGCCTTCGATGGTGGTCAGCTCGGCACCGTCGCACATCACCGCCAGGGTCAGGCAGGCGTTGATGCGTTTGCCGTCGCGCAATACTGTGCACGCACCGCACTGGCCGTGGTCGCAGCCTTTTTTGCTGCCGACCAGGTCCAGTTGCTCGCGCAGCAGGTCCAGCAACGTGGTCCAGGGCAATACATCGAGTTGGCGGTCCTGACCATTGAGGGTCAAGCGTATGGAGTGGGCGACGAACGGCTGGGCCGCCGCGCCATTGGGGGTCGCGCTCATAAACACCTCACGGGTTGGTGTACATCCGCGGCGTTCAGGAAAGTCGCCGTCTCAGGGGTACGACTTCCCGGGGTATTGAGCGTTCAAGATGATTGATCAGCGGATATTGAGCAGGGTCTTCAAGGTATTCCGCGGGCCGTTGATCGACGAGTTGCTGTATTCGAACCAGCCTTGGGCCTGGACATTCAGGTCAAATACATAGATGTAGCCCATCAGCGTGCCCGTCCCGCTGCAGGCTTCGCTGATGCTGCCGACCTGGCACACGGGCGTACGTTGCCCGTTCAGTTCGGCACCATTGAAGCGACCCACCGGGTTGTTACCCAGGCCGACTTCCATCACCGACACTTGGGTGGGCCCACGGTGCGTGCACATCTGGGTGCTTTGCGCGCGCTCCGGGATGGTTTCCGTGCAGTGCGCCGATTCGACCTTGAACACGCGCACCTCGCTCAAGGGCGGTGCAGTCGCGCCCCACACCGGTGCCGCGCCCAACCACAGGCCGAGACAAGGGATCAGGGCTAGACTCCACGCGTTGGCTTTTTTCATGCTGTCGATGACCTGCTGTTGAACGTCGCCGCAGTATGCCTCAAGGCCATGCGCCACACAGCCTCGGCTGCTGGTATGATGCGCCGCTTTTTCCGATCCTCTCTGGAACCACAGGCGCTTGGCGCAGTTTGTGCTTTGACTTAGAGGTCAACAAATAACGACGCAACATAGCGTCACAGGGAGCAGGCATGCTGGAAAAGCTGTTTCAACTCAAGGCACACAACACCAACGTGCGCACCGAGATCCTCGCGGGCATCACGACATTCCTGGCCATGGCCTACATCCTGTTCGTGAACCCGAGCATCCTCGGCGAGACCGGCATGGACAAGGGCGCGGTATTTGTCGCGACCTGCCTGGCGGCGGCCATCGGTTCGACCGTGATGGGCCTGATCGCCAACTACCCGATCGCGCTGGCACCGGGCATGGGCCTCAACGCCTTCTTTACCTACACCGTGGTGTTGCACATGGGCCACACCTGGCAGGTTGCGCTGGGTGCGGTATTCATTTCGGCGGTGCTGTTCTTCCTGCTGTCGATCTTCCGTATCCGTGAGTGGATCATCAACAGCATTCCCCTGCCCCTGCGTTCGGCGATTGCCGCCGGTATCGGCCTGTTCCTGGCACTGATCGCCCTGCACAACGCCGGGATCGTGGTCGGCAACCCCAACACCCTGGTGGGCATGGGCGACCTGACCAAGCCGGCGCCTATCCTGGCCATCCTCGGCTTCATGCTGATCGTTGCGCTGGAAGCCCTGGCCGTACGCGGCGCGGTGCTGATCGGCATCCTGGCGGTGACCATCGTCTCCATTCTGCTGGGCGTCACCGCGTTCGGCGGCGTGATGTCCATGCCGCCGTCCCTGGCCCCGACTTTCCTGCAGCTGGATATCAAGGGCGCGCTGGACATCGGCCTGGTCAGCGTGATCTTCGCCTTCCTGTTCGTCGACCTGTTCGACAACTCCGGCACCCTGATCGGCGTGGCCAAGCGCGCCGGGCTGATGGGCAAGGACGGCCACATGCCGAAAATGGGCCGTGCGCTGATCGCCGACAGTACCGCCGCCATGGCCGGTTCCCTGCTGGGTACGTCGACCACCACCAGCTACATCGAATCCGCTGCGGGCGTAAGCGCCGGTGGCCGTACCGGCTTGACCGCCATCGTGGTGGCGATCCTGTTCCTGCTGGCGCTGTTCTTCTCGCCGCTGGCCGCCAGCGTACCGGCCTTTGCTACCGCGCCGGCGCTGCTGTTCGTCGCCGTATTGATGACCTCAGGCCTGGCCGAAATCGACTGGGATGACATTACCGTTGCAGCGCCGGTGGTGATCACCGCCCTGGCGATGCCCTTCACTTACTCCATCGCCAACGGCATTGCCTTCGGTTTCATCGCCTGGACCGCCATCAAGCTGCTTTCGGGCCGCTACCGTGAGCTCAACCCGGCACTGGTGATTCTGTCGATTCTGTTCGTGATCAAGCTGGGCTGGTTCAACGCATGACTTTTGACGCCACACGCTACACCGCTCAACTGCAAGACAAGGTCACGCGCTTGCGTGACCTGTTGGCACCGTTCGACGCACCCGAGCCGCAGGTCTTCGAGTCGCCTCTGCAGAACTTCCGCCTGCGGGCGGAGTTCCGCTTGTGGCGCGAAGGCGGTGAACGCCACTACGCGATGTTTTCCCAGGACGACAAGCGCACGCCGATCCTGATCGAAGAATTCCCCATCGCCAGCCAGCGCATCAACCAGTTGATGCCGCAGCTCAAGGCCGCCTGGCAAGCCAGCGCCGCCCTGAGCCACAAGCTGTTCCAGGTGGAGTTCCTCACCACCCTGGCCGGCGACGCGATGATCACCCTGTGTTATCACCGCCCGCTGGACGAGCACTGGCACACCGCGGCGAATAAGCTGGCGGCTGATTTGAATGTGAGCATCATCGGCCGCTCCAAGGGCAAGCGCGATGTGATCGGCCACGACTACGTGGTGGAAAAACTCGACGTCGGCGGCCGCACCTTCAGCTACCGTCAACCCGAAGGCGCGTTCACCCAGCCCAACGGCACGGTGAACCAGAAGATGCTCAACTGGGCATACGAAGCCTTGGGCGATCGCCCGGATGACTTGCTGGAGCTGTATTGCGGCAACGGCAACTTCACCCTGCCCCTGGCCACCCGTGTGCGTAAAGTGATGGCTACCGAGATCAGCAAGACCTCGGTGAATGCGGCCCTGAGCAACCTCGATGAAAACGCGGTGGGTAACGTCACCCTGGTGCGCCTCTCCGCCGAAGAACTTACCGAAGCGCTGAACGAAGTGCGCCCATTCCGCCGCCTGCACGGCATCGACCTCAAAAGCTACGAATTCGGTAGCGTGTTCGTCGACCCGCCCCGCGCCGGCATGGACCCGGACACCTGCGAACTGACCCGGCGCTTCGACAACATCCTGTACATCTCCTGCAACCCGGAGACGCTGGCAGCGAATATTGCGCAACTGCATGACACCCACCGCATTACCCAGTGTGCGATGTTTGACCAGTTCCCGTGGACGCACCATATGGAATCCGGGGTGTTATTGACCCGGCGGTAATTCAGCGTCCTCAGGTTCCTTCTTGCGTGGCCGGCCGCCCTTCTTGCCATTGGCGCGGGCGGCGGCGGATTTGGCAGCGCTGCTCTTGCGACCGTTGCGTGATGCTACCAGGCTGGTAGCCAGGTCCATCAGCGGCTGGCTTGTGGCGATCAGGCCCGTGATCGAAACATCCAGATCCTGGGCCTCACAGCTAATGGCCTTGCCACCGAAACTGACTTCCAACTGCTGGAAATCTTCCTCTGAAAACCCTTCGAACTCCGGCAGGCCGGCCACCGGCAACATGACGCGGCTGCCGTCGCTGAAGCCGATGGAGATGCAATCGTTTTCGTAACGCACATTGCTGGCGTTGGCGTACAGGCGCTTTAGCCTGCGGCCACGGGCGATTGCCTTGTCGACGTCGGCGTCAGTGAGAGGTACATAAGGTATGACTTTGGCTTTTACGATTTTCATAAATTAATCCCTACGCAATCTGGCGCTCTTACCAGATTCAAAATGGTCCGTTGCGCTAAGGCATCGTGCCAGGCGCTTGCGATAACGTAGACACCACGTCGAATGACTAACCCTGGAACCAATTCACTGGTGTCCCAGTTCCAGGAATGGTTCTCCAGGCAAACCGTTTGCAGTTTTTCCCACCAAATCCTGCGCGCCCGTGCCAGATAATGTCGCTGCATGATTACCTCGCGTATTTCCTTCAGAACCGCAGTGGGTGGCCGCCTCCGTTCAGGCTCTACATCCCACAACTCAACGTCCCCATCCAAAAAACTGAAACGAAACCGCGCATCCCACCCCTTGCCCCTGACATGTACATGAGGCGGGCAATGCTCGTCCCTGATAAACACCGAGATGACATACCCCTTGTAAGCACCTACTTTCATCGTAACCCATCCGTTAGGTTATTTTCCGCCAGGTAACAATTTCCCTCTACCACCCGACAACCGGCTCCATGGTCTCGAAGCTGTTTCACAGATTAGTAACGACAAAAAACCCGGCGAATGCCGGGTTGTAACCATTCATGCCGAGGGCTGAAAATACCCCGCCAACGCCCGCAAGTCCTGCTCACTCAGCAACCCCGCGTAATACTTCAACTGAATCCTGGCCAGCAAATACGCGTGCCGCGCATTCGCCAGATCACGGCGGGCGGTGAACAGTTGTTGCTCGGCGTCGAGCACGTCGAGGTTGACCCGCTCACCGCCGCTGACGCTCTTTTTGGTCGCAGTGACCAGCGCGGTGGCGGAGCTGACAGCCATCTCGTAGGCACGCACTTTCGCCGCGCCACTGGTGTTGAGGTTGAACTGCTTGCGCAGCTCCACCAGCGTCGCCGAGGTATGTGCGTCCAGCTCGTATTGGGCCTGGGACAGTTGATTGGCCGCCTGGCGCGTAGAGGCCGATACCGACCCGCCGGCAAACAACGGCAGGCTGACCTGGATACCGACGCTGTTGGTGTCGTACTTCTGGTTGTAGCTGCTTTCCGAATCGGAGCTGGTCTGGCGGCTGCTGGCGTACAGGCTGACCTTGGGCATGTGCCCGGCGCGTTTGCGCTCGACTTCGTAAGAGGCCACGTCCAGCGCGTGGTGCTGGGACTTGAGTTCTGGATTATTGGCCATGGCCAGTTCGCGCCAGGTTTCGAAGCGGTTGGGCTCCAGGGGCGGGATGTCGAATGGACGGGCCAGGGGTGCCGGCGCTTCGATCTGCAACGGTTGGCCGACAATCGCTTCCAGCTCGCGCAAGGCGCTGTCCTGGGCGTCCAGCGACTCGATTTCCTCTGCCTGGGCCAGGCTCAAGCGCGCCTGGGTTTCCAGTACATCGGTGCGCGTGCCTTCACCGCCTTTGAGCAGACGATCATTGAGTTGCAGGCGTTCGGCATACGCACGTTTCTGCGCACGGCTCAACTCGATGCGTTCCTGCGCCAGCAGCGCCTGGCTGTAGGCGCTGAGCACGCGCACGGCCAGTTCCTGGCTCTTGCTGCGAAAACGCTCATCGGCCATCAGCGCCTGAGCCGTGCCTTGACGAAAGCGCGCATAGGCTTCGTAGTCCAGCAACGGTTGCTGCAAAGTCAGGGTCGAGGCATAGCTGCGGTAATCACGGTCGCTGGTGACATCGCCGACGGCGGTGCTTTGGGTAACTTCGGATTCGTTGCGCGAGTTGTTATAGCTCCAGGACAGGTTCGGCAATAACGCTGCACGGCCGATCACGCGGTTCTCTTCACCGGCCTCGCGCTCCTGGATGGCGGCCTGGAAGGTCGGGTCATTGCGCAGGGCGAGGTCGTAGGCGTCGAGCAAACCCAAGGCATGTGCCGCCGGTGTAACGCTCAGGCACAGGGTAAAAAACAGTGCCTTCATTCTTCCACCAGGGCCATGTGGGTACGGTCCAGCAAGGGTTTGAACAGGTAGTTGAGCATCGAACGCTCACCGGTCTTGATGAAGGTTTCCACCGGCATGCCCGGACGAATCCGCACGCCGTCCAGTTGTTGCATGCCCGCCGCACTGACCTGGGCGCGCACGGTGTAATAAGGCTCGTCGGTGCGCTCATCGACCTGGCGGTCGGCGGAGACCAGCGTCACCTCACCGGCCACCCGTGGGGTGGTGGCCTGGTTGAAGGCCGAGAACAGCAACTCCACCGGTAGGCCCGGATGCACTTTGTCGATCATTTGCACCGGCACCCGCGCTTCCACCCACAACGCTTCGCCCTGGGGCACGATGTCCATCAGCGCCTGGCCGGGCTTGATCACCCCGCCTTCGGTGTACACCTCCAACCCCACCACCACCCCCGAGGCCGGCGCCCGCACCAGGCTGTTGGCCAGTTCGAACTCGGCCGAGGCCAGGCGGTTGCGCAGGTCGTCGCTGCGGGTGCGGGTCTCGGCCAACTGACCGCGCAGGTCTTTCTGGAAGTCTTCGCCGAGCTGGCGGATGCGCAGGCGCAGTTCCAGAACCTGGCGCTGCAACTGGCCGATGCGTCCGTAGTCTTCGGCAATCGCGCCGTCGACCTGGGCGTACAGGCGCTCGCTGTCGAGCAGGCGATTGCGCGGGATATAGCCATCGCGCGCCAGCTCGCGCAGCCCTTGCAGTTGCTCATTCAATGCCGCGCGTTGCTGCAGCTTGCTCGCCTGGGAATCCCGCGTGCCACGCAACTGCGCCTCGGCGCCGGCGATGGTTTCGCGCAGGCCTTGCTGCTCGGTGGCCAGCGCCTGGGCGCGGCTGGTGAACAGTTGCCGTTGCAGATTCAGGGTGTTGGCGGCCTCCGGCTCGTTGAGCAATTCAGGACCGAAGGTGATGGCGGGCAGACCTTCGCTTTCCGCACTCAAGCGCGCCTCACTGGCCAGGGACGCCAGGTACTGGCTGCGCAGCGACTGCATCTGCCCGCGCAAGGGCGTCTCCTTCAAGCGCAACAGCACCTGGCCGGCGTTGACCACATCACCGTCACGCACCTCGATACGCTCGACGATGCCCCCGGCAGGATGCTGCACGGTCTTGCGATGGCCAGAGACCATGACCTTGCCCGACACCGCCACGCCCTTGTCCAGCGGCGCCAACGCGGCCCAGCCGATAAATCCGGCAAAGCCGCCGAGCACCAGCCACCAGCCCAGGCGCGAATAGTTTTTGTCATCCAGCGCCAACACCGTGTGAGGGCGGTCGCTGACCAGCACCGGCTTACTCATACTCATGCCTGTTTTCCTTCACCGAGGCGGTAGCTCATGCTCAGGGTCGACACCGGTTTGGAGGCTGCCGGTTTCTGCCGCGCCTCCAGCACCCGCGCCGTCGGACCAAAGGCCTGCAACTGGCCGTCCTTGAGGATCAGCAACTGGTCGGTCAGGCTCAGTACATTGGCTTTGTGGGTAATCAGGATCACCGTGCGGCGCTGCTGCTTAAGCTGGGTGATGGCCTGGAGCAGGGCCTGCTCGCCCACTTCGTCGAGGTTGGCGTTGGGCTCATCCAACACGATCAACGCCGGCAGGCCGTACAGCGCACGGGCCAGGGCCACGCGTTGCTTTTGCCCACCGGACAACCCCGCACCGCCCTCCCCCAATTGCGTGTCATAGCCTTGGGGCAGTTGCAGGATCAGGTCATGTACGCCGGCCATTTGCGCGGCGGCCAGGACGTTGTCGGTATCCAGTTCGGCAAACCGTGCGATGTTGTCGGCGATGCTGCCGGCGAACAATTGAATGTCCTGGGGCAGGTAGCCGATGTGCGGGCCGAGTTGCTGTTTGTCCCACTGGGCCAGGTCGGCGCCGTCCAGCCGCACCTTGCCGGCCAGCGGTGCCCAGGCGCCCACCAGCACCCGCGCCAGGGTGGATTTGCCGCAGCCGGAAGGTCCGATCACGCCGAGCACGTCCCCCGCTGGCAGGTTGAACCCCAGGTTCACCAGCGCCGGCCGACGGCTGCCGGGGGCGCAGGCGCTGATGTGCTCGACGCTCAACTGGCCCTTGGGCACCGGCAGGCTCATGCGCGGCGGTCGCGCCGGGTTGGCCGCCAGCAACTGCGACAAGCGCTCGTAGGCCAGGCGCGCCGAGCCCCATTGCTTCCAGACGCCGATCAGTTGGTCGATGGGGCTCAGCACCCGCCCCATCAGGATCGAGCCGGCAATCATCATCCCCGGCGTGATATCGCCCTGCACCGCCAGCAACGCGCCCAGGCCGAGTACCAGCGATTGCAACGCCAGGCGCACGCCCTTGGACCAGGCGGTGACGGCGGCGGTCTTTTCACTGGCCAGGTTTTGCTCGGCGAGGAACGCCTGGTGCTGGTGGAACCAACGCCCGCGCAAGGTGGCGAGCATGCCCATGGCTTCGATGCTGTCGGCATTGCGCAGGTTGGCCGTGGCCTGCTGGCTGGCGTGGATGGACAGTTGGCTGGCCTCGGCCATCGGCGCCTGGCTGACATGGTGGTTGATCCACGCCAACGCGATCAGCATCACCGCGCCGCCCAGCGCCAGCAGGCCAAGCCAGGGGTGGAACAGGAAGATCACCAGCAGGTACACCGGAAACCACGGCGCATCGAAAAACGCGAACAGCGCCTGGCCGGTGGCAAACTGGCGCAAGGTGGTCAGGTCATGCAACGCCTGGCCCGCCGCCTGGGTGCCGCCCTTGAGTTGCGCTTCGAACGCGGCGTCGTAGACCCGCTGGTTCAGGCGCATGTCCATCTGCGTGCCGAGGCGGATCACCACCTGGCTGCGCACCCACTCCAGCGCGCCCATCAGGCCGAACAGGCCGAGGATCATCAACGTCAGCATGAGCAGGGTCATCTGATTGCCCGAGGCCAGCACCCGGTCGTACACCTGCAGCATGTACAACGCCGGGGCCAGCATCAGCAGGTTGATCACCGCCGAGAACAGGCCGATGTTGAAGAAGCCACTTTTATAGGCCGTGAGGGCGGCCAGGGTTTCGTTGCCGGCGTGGCGCATCTGGGGATTCTCGTGGGGTTGAACGTGCAGCGTCGCCGCGTTGACAGCCGATACGACGCTGCGCAGAATTCGGCACCGCCGTCGCCGGAAGAGTTAGAAGGCTTGGGCGACGGCGGTGTAATGCAGCGAATGGGAGAGCGATCTTCCATTCGCTTTTTCATGCAGCAGCAGGTTCAGGCAGCGAGTGCCCAGTCCTGTGCCACGTCCTGCACGCCCACCAGGGCAACATCGGTGGACACTGCGCTGGCGTGTGCCGCCAGGCCCGCAGACACTTCGTCGAAGGTGCTGGCAGTGGACAGGCCGAAGTCGTCGAGCAGGTTGTTGAGCACGGTTTCCAGCGCGGCGGTGTTGCCCTGCATCAAACCGTAGATCACGCTCTGTACGTCGTTGCCAGCCCGGCCGGCGCCCTCGGCGGCGCTCAGGTCGAGGCCGTTGAACGCGACCTTGAAGTCGCTCAGGGAGAAGTCGCTGCCACTGCCGCCGCCCAGGCCTGTACCCAGTTGCACGTTATCCAGGTCGCCCCACAGGTAGTGGTTCAGGTTGCTGCTGGCGGGCAACGACGGGTTGAACACATAGTGCAGGCCATTGCTGGTGTCGCTGTCGGCGATGAACGCGTACTCGGAGTTGTTGGCGCCGTGGGTCGAATACTGGTCGCCGCTGAGGGTGCCGTTGCTGAAACCGCCGGTGTTGCTGGTGCCGTGCCCTGCAGTGTTGAACCCCACTGCCCAGGAGCTCAGGTAGTCCGATACCGACAGAGAACCCAGGCCCGAATCGTAGCTAACAGAAATAGTCATCGCTAAACCTCGTTAAACAACGTTGTTGATGAGCACGCCGGTGCGGCGCGCCTTTTTGCCCACCCATGGGCAAAACCGTTGATCAGGTGCCTGCGCACGCTGATCAGAATTTGTATTCCAACATGCCGCTCAGGGTTCGCCCGCGCGCCAGGCTGAGGTTGTTGGCGTCGCCCATGGCGACGAAATAGGCTTCATCGGTGGCGTTTTCCAACGCCAGTGCAATGTTCAGTTGATCCGTCATCCAGTAACTGGCGTACAGGTCATAGAGCGTGTACTTGGGCCACATCGCCTGATCCATCAGCTCGTAGCCCTGCTGATTGAGGTTTTCGCCGTTGCCCGAGCTGTAGCGCACACGCACACCCGTATCCAGGCGTTTTTCCATGAAGCGCGTACCCAGGGTCAGCGAGCCGCGATCGGCCGGCATGTACGTGGCGTTACCCATGATTCGCCCGCAGCTTTCCTTGTTGTTGGCGACGTCGTCATCCAACACCTCATAGGTGGTGACCGGCCGTATGCCGATGCGCCCATCCGGCAGGGTGAAACGCTCCAGGCGAGTAGTCCTTGGCCCGGTGGTCTTGGCACCGCCCATGTAATAGTTCTTCGAGCAGAACTCATTGCTGCCGATCATGTGGGTGTAGCTGAGGTTGGCGTACGCGCGGCCCATGTCGTAATTGAGCTGGTATTCAACCCCGCGAAAACGTGTCGGGTTGGTGTTATTGACGTAAGCCATGGTCCCGAGGAATCCACCCACCTGGGTTTCCGGCAAGCTGACGCTGGTGTTGAGGAAAGAGAAGTTTTCGATCCGGGTATCGAAGTACGCCACCTTCATGCCGAGGCGATCGTCACTGAAAAACAAGCCTTCCTTGAAAACATTCATGCCCACTTCCCAATCCCGTGACTCTTCAGGCTTGAGGTAGGGGTTGGGAAATACGCGCTCTCCCGAACCGCCACCGTGGGGTCGGCCGGTCATGAAGGTTTCGGTCACCGCCGGTGGCCGCCAGCCCTTGCCCCACCGGGTATAGAGCTGCAGCCAGTCGACGCCCGGTTTCACCGCGAGACCGAAGGTGGGGGAAAACTGGCCTTCTTCACGGTCGACCTCCATCACTTCCGAGACACGCCTGGCGCCGACAAGGCTGTTGTAGAAGCGATCACGCCGGTACAGGGTCATGCCGGTTTCGCCTTCGAGCCGATAGCGGTCATAACGCAAGCCCGCATCCAGGGCCAGCCAGCCGCCATATTCGTACTGCGCGTTGTTGAACAGGCTGGCGATGGTGCGTTTGCCCCCTGGCGTGCTGCCCTCTGCGTAAGGCAACAAGCCCAGGTTGTTGGTGGCTTCAACTTTGTTGGTGCGGGGCTTGAACTCGTCCTGATACAGCTCCACCCCGTAGTTCCAGGTGACATGCCCCTGTTCGCCGAAATCAAACCGCGAGGTGTTGTCACCCTGCAGGCCCCAGGTGTCGGTCTGAAAGTGATCGGTGTAGGCGCCGACGTAGTTACCGGTACCTGGCGACGACAGGTTGGGGGCGTTGCTGCGATCCATCTGGGTGGTGACGTAATAGAGCTTGGCCTTGAGATCGATCAGCGGGTTGTCCGGGCTGTAGCTGTAGTCCAGCGCGACGTTTTTGGCGTTGAGGTTGTTTTTGCTGGTGCGTACGTAGTAGGTGCTCTGAAGGTCGTTGGCGATATAGCCCCAGGCATCGTTACTGTCGGTGTCGGTTTCCAGGTAGCTCAACTGCACGCGCTGGTCGTTGGGCAGGTTCAGGCCGAACTTGACGATCTGCGAGCGGGTCACGCTGCCGGTGTCGCCGACTTCGCTGTTCAACCAGTCGTCGAAGGCCGCAGGGGCAGATGACCTGGCGCGCAGGTTGGTGCCCAGGTTGTCGTCGTTGTGCCTGCCGGCGCGGTAGTTACCGAAATGCCGCTCGCTGTAGCCCAGCACGACATCGCCGCGCTCATCACCAAAGGCAAACACGCCACTGCCGTTGAAGTCGGTGCCGTTACCCAGCTCACCGATGCCGCTGCCGGCGCGAAGGCGGCCGCCGTAGTCCTTGCCGTCCTTGAGGAACTCACTGGCATCCAGGGTCTTGAACGAAGCAATGCCGCCCAGCACGGCCGCACCGCCTTGCCCCGACTGGCTGCCCTTGTCGATCTCGATGCTGGAGATGAACTCCGGGTCGATCAGCATGGTGCCGTTGCGCTGCTGGTGGCCGTTGACGTTGAAGTTCTGGCGCATGCCGTCGATGTTCATGTTCACCCGGCCATAGTCCTGCACACCGCGGATATTCACCGACAGACCAGGGTCGCGCTGGTTGACGGCGGTGTAGACGCCGGCGGTTTCTTCGAGCATGTCGGCGGCATGACGGGGCGGACGTTTATCGATCATGTCGCGGCTGATCACCGCCACGGACTTTGGGGTCTGGTACACCCAGTCGCTGGCCTGGCCGTTGGTGTTGCCGGTGATGGTGGTGGTGCCCACGGTCATGGCGCCGTCGTGGTCGTCGCTGACACGGTTGAGGGTGACCTGGCGCTCACCGGTAAAGCGATATTCCACCGGCGTGGCACCGAGCAAACGGCCAAGCCCTTCCTGCACGCTGAAGCTGCCTTTGAGCGCGGTGCTGCTCAAGCCTTGCAGGCGCGGGCTGTCGAACAGCACCTGCAGACCGGCCTGGTCGGCAAAGGCCAATACGGCACTGCCCAAGGATTGCGCCGGGACATCGAACACCCGCACCGCCGACTGGGAAGCGTCCACCTGAGGCTGCACCGCATACACGGGAGCGGCGGCGGCGAACAGCCCCAAGTGGATGGCCAGGGCTAACCGGCTACCGGTGATACGCCCCTTGGTGAGTGCTGACATTTCTGGTTTCCCTGCGCTGATCGTATGTTTGTTTATGCGAATGCTTCTCACCTATCAAGACGTACGAGGCGCAGGAAGTCAGTAAGGTTTTTTAAAAAGTTTTTGCGCAGGGGGTTTTAAGCGGGTGAGAGCAGGCCTCCCACCGGGTCATCAATAGATCAGGCTGAGGCCTGCCAGGTCCAAGCGTTGCACTTGGAGTTCCTGGGTGAGCGTTCCGAGGGCGCTGTCGAGCATGTCGAGACGGAAGACGCCGCTGACTTCGCGCTCGCCCAAATCGGAATGGGTCAACACCACCCGCCCCGGACGGTAGCGATTGAGCTGCTCAATAACCTTGGCCAGGGGCTGGCGATCAAAGATCAGCACGCCGCGTCGCCAACTGGTGGCACGGTCTACATCGAATTGATCCAGGGGCACCACCCCCTCCTGGGCGTTGTAGCTAGCAGCCTGGCCCTCCTGGAGCACCCGATCGCTCGGGCCTTTTTTCGGCGAAGCGTGCAAAGACACCTCGACGCTGTGCTGCAACACGCCCACCCAAGCACGGCGGTCGGCCTCGCGCTCCACCACAAACCGCGTGCCCAGCGCCCGCGTCTGCCCGCCGGCGCTCTGTACCACGAACGGACGGGTCTCCTGACCCACCATCGGCGCCACATCAAAAATCGCCGAGCCCTGGATCAGGCTGATACGCCGCTGCACGCCGTCGTAATCCAGGCGGATGGCACTGGCGGAATCCAGCTCCACCGTGCTGCCATCGGCCAAGTGCACGGTGCGTACCTCGCCCTTTTGGGTGACATAGTCGGCCTGCATGCGCAGCCAGGCGTCCGGCCCGCGCAGCCAGCCGACGCCGGCCACCATCACGACCAGCGCGACCGCCGCCGCACGCTGCCACGGCCTGCGCCGCAGGGAGCGACGCACAGGCAGCGCTGCGGTCGCGGGGCGCTGGCGGTGAACGGTCTCGTCCTTATGCACCTCGCCCAACGCCGCCCAGGTCTGTTCGGCAAAGCGCAGCGCCGCTTCGTGGCGGCTGTCGCAGGCGATCCACTGGCGCAGTTCGGCCTGCTCCTGGTCGGTCAGGGCACCGGCGTGCAGGCGCACCGCCCACTCGGCGGCCTCCTCGGTAATGCTGTGCTGTTGCGGACCCTGGCTATTCACGTGTGAATCTCGAATTTTTCGTTATATGACGCTGTGACGTCTGAGCTGAGGTTTTTCCGTAATTCATTCGTCGGCTGGCTCCACCTCGCCGTCCTGCAAGCGCTGCATCACATATGCCAGCGCCTTGGCCAGGTGCTTTTGCACGGAGCTGTCGGAGATATCCAAATGCCGGGCGACCTGGGCGTGGGTCATGCCCTCTATACGGTTCAGACGGAAGATCTGCTGGGTGCGTTCCGGCAATTCCGCCAACGCCTGCTTCAATGCCTGTCGCTGTTGCTGCGCCATTGCCTGAGCCTCCAACCCGGCCACTTCATCTTCAATCTCGGCCAGCGCCTCATGGGGCACGGAGTCTGTCTTGCGCCGCGCTTCCTGGCGAATATGGTCGATCAGCAGATTGCTCGCCGTTCGATAGAGATAGCCCTGGGAGTTGTCGATACGCTCGCCGGCGGGTTTTTCCGCCAGGCGCAGGAAGCTCTCCTGCACCAGGTCGGCCGCCAACTGCGGGTCCCGTACCTTGCGCGCCAGATACCCGCGCAGGGTATCGGCGTGCTTGAGAAACAGGCCTTTGAGATCCACGTCCGACAAACCGACTCCCTGGAATGTAAAGGAAACAGGCGGGCATCTTAAGCGTTGTCGAGAATGATTTTCAATTGATATCTAATCTGATTCGAACGCCGGACACGCCTGATTAACGGTTCGGTAATCGAACACATCTGCCGTCATCAATTGACCAAATTAACTAACCAGTACATTTTATCCCCACAACCAACAAGAACTGTGGAGATCCCCCGTATGCCGCCCATCGTGCTGGTGCTCAACGGCCCCAACCTCAACCTGCTCGGCACCCGCGAGCCTGCGACCTACGGCCACGAAACCCTGGCCGACGTCGCTGCCCTGTGCGGCCGCAGCGCCGAACAACTGGGGCTCAAAATCGAATTCCGCCAGACCAACCACGAAGGCGAACTGCTGGACTGGATCCACGGCGCCCGCGCCCGCTGCGCCGGTATCGTGATCAACCCGGCAGCCTGGACCCACACCTCGGTGGCGATTCGCGATGCCCTGGTGGCCAGTGAAGTGCCGGTGATCGAGGTGCACTTATCCAATGTGCATGCGCGCGAGGCGTTTCGGCATCACTCGTTTGTGTCGCCCATCGCCAAGGCGGTGCTCGCGGGCTTTGGCAGCCATGGCTACCACTTGGCCCTGGAACATTTCAGCCAGTTGTTGAAGGGGTCGGCCCGATGAAACCGCGCATCCTCGCCGGCCTGATCGGCGCCGGCATCCAGGCTTCCCGCACCCCTGCGCTGCATGAGCAGGAAGGCGACGCCCAAGGCTTGCGCTACCTGTATCGCCTGATTGACCTTGAGCCCCTGCACCTGGACATCAACGCCCTGCCCGACCTGCTGGAGGCTGCCGAGTTGATGCACTTCACCGGGTTGAACATTACTTACCCGTGCAAGCAGGCAATCCTGCCGTTGCTCGATGATTTGTCCGACGAGGCCCGAGGCATCGGCGCGGTCAACACCGTGGTGTTCAAGGACGGCAAGCGCATCGGCCATAACACCGACTGCCTGGGATTTGCCGAAGGCTTTCGCCGCAACCTCAACGATGTGCCGCGCCAACGCGTGGTGCAGATGGGCGCGGGCGGTGCCGGCGCAGCGGTGGCACATGCGCTATTGGCAGAAGGTGTGGAACACTTGAGTATTTTCGACGTGGACGCCAGCCGCGCCCGCGACCTTGTGGATAACCTCGCCCAGCGTTTCGGCGCCGGCCGCGCCCAGGTCGGCACCCACCTTGAAAACGCCATGGCCGAAGCCGATGGCTTGGTCAACACCACGCCCATGGGCATGGCCAAGCTGCCCGGCACACCGGTGCCCGCGGCCCTGCTGAGAGCCGAACTGTGGGTGGCTGAAATTGTGTACTTCCCGCTGGAAACCGAACTGCTGCGCGATGCCCGCGCCTTGGGCTGCCGCACCCTGGATGGCGGCAACATGGCGGTGTTCCAGGCGGTGAAGGCGTTTGAACTGTTCAGTGGCGAGGTGCCGGATGCGCAGCGGATGCTCGCGCACTTCAAGAGCATGAACAGCTGAAATGTGGGAGGGCAAGCGCCCTCCCCCATTGGGTCAGGCGGTGTACTCAGGCCTGCAGGTAGCGCAGCACCGATTCGCAAATCATCTCGCGATGCCGTTGTTTAACCGCCTCATCCGACAGGTCGATCTGAAAGATCTCACTGAACGTATGGCGGTTGGACACCCGGTAAAAGCTGAATGAGTTGATCAGCAGGTGCACGTCCAACGGTTCCAGCCCTTCGCGAAACAGCCCCATCTCGGCGCCCCGGCGCAACGTCACCCCTAGCCCCTCGAGGATTTTGCTGTTCATCGCCTTGATGGTTTCGGTGCGTTTCACGTACTCGGCATTGTGGATATTTTCGATGCTGACGATTCGCACGAAATCGACGTTCTGATCGTGGTGATCGAAGGTGAACTCCACCAGCCGCCGGATCGCCTCACGCGGTTCCAGGGCGGTGAGGTTCATCCGCGTTTCGGTGTTGCGAATATCGCCGTAGAGCTTCTCCAGCACCTCGACGTACAACTGCTCCTTGCTGCCGAAGTAGTAATAGATCATGCGTTTGGAGGTATGGATGCGCTCGGCGATGGCATCCACGCGAGCGCCGGACAGGCCCTGCTGAACAAACTCGACGATGGCTTCCTGGAGAATGTTCTCGCGGGTCTTTTCCGGGTTGTTCTTACGACTCTTGCGCGGTGCGTCTGACACCGCGGGGAGTTCGGGACTTGAGGTCATGGTGCGCTCACGGCCATTTTTATTGTGCAGGCCGCGATTATGGGCCGAGGCGTCTTACGAAGGAAGCACCTGGCCCACCGTTATAAACGCGCCTGGCGCACCGCGCCGCTGCGGGATTTGGCCATCGCCGCCAGGCGCACCGCTACGTTGGCCGCGCCGTAGCCGGCGTAACCGTTCTTGCGTTGGATGATCTCGAAGAAAAACCGTCCTTCGAAGGGCTCGGTGTACACATGAAACAACTCACCGCCCTGGGCGTCACGGTCGTACAACACGTTGTAGTACGCCAGTTCGCTGAGGAACTCATCATCGAAATCAAAGCGCGCGGCCAGGTCATCGTAGTAGTTGAGCGGAATATCCAGCAGCGGCACCCCGGCCTCCTTGGCACGGCGCACTTCGGCAAAAATATCCGCGCAGTCAAAGGCAATGTGATGCACACCCGAGCCGCGATAGCTCGACAGCGCGTGGGAAATCGCGGTGTTGCGGTTCTCGGAAATATTCAGCGGCAAGCGAATCGAGCTGCAACGGCTGCGCAGCGCACGGCTCTTCACCAGGCCGTAAGGGTCGGGCAGCACCACTTCGTCATCGGCTTCGAAATCCAGCAGGCTCTTGTAGAACAGCACCCAGCTGTCGAGGCTGTCGGCCGGCAAGGCCATGGCCATGTGGTCGATGCGCAGCAAACCACCGCCGGCAGCGCTGGACGCTTGCAGATTGAAGTCGGTGTCGTAGATCCCCCCCTCACTCTGATCCACCAGGTAAATCAGGCTACCGTCCGGCGCACGTACTGCCGCCAGCTCCAACTCGTTGGGCCCGACCAGGCCGCGATAGGGCTGGCCCTTGTAGGCCACCGCCCGTTCCAGGGCCTTGGCGCTGTCCTTGACCCGAATCGCCGTGGCGCACAACGACGGCCCATGGGCCTCGAAAAAGTTATGCGCGAAGGAATAGGGTTCGCAGTTGAGGATCAGGTTGATGTCGCCCTGGCGCAGCAGGCTCACGCTCTTGGAGCGGTGCTGGCCGGCCTTGACGAAACCCAGGCGTTCCAGCCAATGGGTGAGCTTGGCGCCGAGGTTTTCATCCACGGCGAACTCAAGGAACTCAATACCGTCGTATTCGCTGGCCGCCGGGGTATCAAACAGAATCTCGACAGGTTGCGCGGGGGCCTCCTGTTGCAGGCGCTCGCGGGTTTTCTCTTCCAGGTACAGCAGGGAGCGCAGGCCATCCGCCGCATTCGCGCGGGTTGGGGCGGCGCGAAAGCCATCGTTGAAAATTTCCAGGGACAACGGCCCGGTGTAGCCGCTCTTGATGATCGGCGCGAGGAACCCCGCCAAGTCGAATTCACCCTGGCCGGGGAAGCAGCGAAAATGCCGGCTCCACTCCAGCACATCCATGGCCAGGATCGGCGCGTCGGCCATTTGCACAAAGAAGATCTTGTCGCCGGGGATCTGCGCGATGGCACTCGGGTCGCCCTTGAGCGACAGCGTGTGGAAGCTGTCGAGCAACACCCCAAGGCTCGGGTGATCGACCTGGCGCACCAGGTTCCACACCTGCTGCCAGGTGTTCACATGCTTGCCCCAGGCCAACGCTTCATAACCAATGCGCAGGCCGCGACGGCCGGCGTGTTCGGCCAACAGGCCGAGGTCGTCGAGCAGGATGCGTTCATCCCCGACGCAATCGGCCGAAGCGTTACTGCACACCAGCACCAGGTCGGTGCCCAGTTCCTGCATCAGGTCGAACTTGCGCTCGGCGCGCTCCAGGTTGCGCGCCAAGCGATCGCGGCGGCAGCCTTCAAAGTCGCGAAACGGCTGGAACAAGGTGATGGCAATGCCGAGGTCGGCGCACATCTGCCTAACTTCCCGAGGGCTGCCGTCGTAATACAACAGGTCGTTCTCGAAGATCTCAACCCCATCGAACCCGGCGGCGGCAATGGCTTCGAGCTTCTCCGGCAGGGTACCGCTCAAAGACACGGTGGCGATGGAACGTTGCATGGGTGACTCCCGGCAATTGTTGTTTATGGCAAATTATTCGCCCCCAGACTACCCGCAGCAATTAAAATGTACGAACCGGTTAGTTTTTGGTGCGATTATCGAACACTAAGCCTCTTTGGCGAATTGACGATTTTTTAGCCACTGCGCACCATCAATCACGCAGCGACACCCAAAAGAAGACCCACAACACCTCATAAAAATTTCAAAAAACGGGTACAACCACATGCCTTCGCAAAATTCCGCCCTGGCCGCGCGCCCGGGCACCCCGCACGCCGGCATCGGCGACAAGATCCGCGGCGCCATGGCCGTGGGTAAAACCCGCTGGGGCATGCTGGCCCTGGTGTTCTTTGCCACCACCCTCAACTACATCGACCGCGCCGCCCTGGGCGTGATGCAACCGATCCTGGCCAAGGAAATGAGCTGGACGGCGATGGACTACGCCAACATCAACTTCTGGTTCCAGGTCGGCTACGCCATCGGCTTTGTGCTGCAAGGCCGGCTGATCGACCGCGTGGGCGTCAAGCGCGTGTTCTTCTGCGCCGTACTGTTGTGGAGCCTGGCCACTGGCGCCCATGGCTTGGCCACTTCGGCGGTCGGTTTTATGGTCTGCCGCTTTATCCTCGGGCTGACCGAAGCCGCCAACTACCCGGCCTGCGTGAAGACCACCCGCCTGTGGTTCCCCGCCGGTGAGCGTGCGGTGGCCACCGGTATCTTCAACGCCGGTACCAACGTCGGCGCGATGATGACGCCGATGCTGCTGCCGTTGATCCTGCACGTGTGGGGCTGGCAGGCGGCGTTCCTGTGCATGGCGTCGCTGGGCGCGATCTGGCTGGTGTTCTGGGGCTTGAAGTACTACAACCCGGAAGACCACCCGAGCGTTAAACAATCCGAACTGGACTACGTGCAACGGGAAGTCGAACCGGAACAACCCGGCGTACCGTTCAGCCGCATCCTGCGCATGCGCGGCACCTGGGCCTTTGCCATCGCTTATGCACTCACCGCACCGGTGTTCTGGTTCTACCTGTATTGGCTGCCGCCGTTCCTGAACCAGCAATACAACCTGGGCATCAACGTGACCCAGATGGGTATCCCGCTGATCATCATCTATCTGACCGCCGACTTCGGCAGTGTGGGCGGGGGGATTCTGTCTTCGTTCCTGATCGGTCGGGGGATGAACTCGATCAAGGCGCGGTTGCTGTCAATGCTGCTGTTTGCCTGCTGCATCGTCGGCGTGATCATGGCGGCCGGTTCCAGCCAGCTGTGGGTCGCGGTGTTTGCCATTTCCCTGGCCATCGGTGCGCACCAGGCGTGGACCGCCAACATCTGGAGCCTGGTGATGGACTACACGCCCAAGCACATGATGAGCACGGTGTTCGGTTTCGGCGGCATGTGTGCAGCCATCGGCGGCATGTTCATGACCCAGATCGTCGGTCACATCCTCACCGTCACCAACAACAACTACACCGTGTTGTTCACCCTGATCCCGGCGATGTACTTCATTGCGCTGACCTGGATGTACTTCATGGCACCGCGCAAGATTCCGACCGTAGACGCCTGATCACCTGCGCCGCTGCTGCCAGGCAGCGGCCAGACCGCTCATGCAGATCACCCCGATGCCGACCACCGTGGTCACATCGGGGGTATGGTTGAACACCAGCCAGCCCAACAACCCCGCGAAGACGATCTGGCAATAGCCGAACGGCGCCAGCAAGGCCGGTGCCGCGAAGCGAAACGCCTGGGTCAGCATCAAGTGCGCGGTCATCCCACAGGTGCCCAGCGCCAGCATCAACACGCCATGCCACAGCGTGGGAACCTGCCAGAAGAACGGCACCATCGCACTCATCACCAAGGTATTGCACAGCCCGGCGAAGAAGTTGCTGGTGGTGGGCGTGTCGTATTGGCTGAGGATGCGCGTGAGCAGTTGGTAGAAGCAGAAGAACAGCGCCGAACACAGCGGCAGCAACACCGCCGGCGTAAACAACTCACCGCCTGGGTGAATGATCACCAGCACGCCGACGAAACCGCAGATCACCGCCAGCCATTGGCCGCGTGTCACGTGTTCGCCAAGCAGCGGCACCGACAGTGCCGTCACCAGGATCGGCGCGAGGAAGTTCACCGCCGTGGCTTCCGCCAACGGGATGTAATGCAACGCCGTGGTGAAAAACAGGCTGGTGCCCAACAGGCACAAGGCCCGCACCACCTGCATCCCCGGGCGTTTACTGCGCAGCACGCGCAGCCCTGATTGCGGCAGGAAAATCCCGGCCATCAGCAAGGTGTGCACCACGTAGCGCACCCACACCACCATCACGATCGGGTAAAACCCGGCCAGGTATTTGGACAAGGCATCGTGGCTGGAGAACAGGAATGTCGCCAACACGATCAGCAAAATGCCTTTGAAAGGATGGTTGACGCCGGAAAGGGGGGTGCTGACAGTCATGGAATTCTCTTGCGTGGCGAGCGGAACGCTGAGCACTGAACGAAACAGCGCTCAACCCGGTAATCTAGCAGCCGGGCTGGAGCCTGCCCCAAGAGCATAACCAAACACCGGGCGAACAGCGCACTAAATCACTGGATTCGAGTCCAACGCAGCACCTTAGCCTGCGCATTGCATACTTTTTAACCAAGGCCTTGCCGCGATGAAAAAAATTCTTTTTGTTCTTTCTGCCCTTGCCCTGCTGACCGCCTGCAACCAGGCGTCCACGCCAGCGCCCAAACCTGCGCCGCCTTCCGTGCAGGCCACCCTGGTACCCGAAACCCCGCCCACGGATAAATGGGTCGGCAAATGGATCGGCGTCGAAGGCCTGCACCTGACCATCGTCAAGGACGACAGCGTCGGCCGTGGCCATTACCTCCTGACCATGCAATACGGCCTCGACGCCGACGACTCGGGCACCTTCAAGGGTGAAGCGGCCGAAGACGGCATCGCCTTCACCCGTCCGGACGGCCCGCAACTCCTACGCGCCGGCGACGGAGAAGCGACCGGGCTGAAATGGCTGGCGGACAAAAAAGACTGCCTGATCGTCGCCACCGGCGAAGGCTATTGCCGTTAATACCGACCATACTCAATCACGGTTAGCACACAGAGGATTGCCCCATGCTATGGAAAAAAGGCCGACGCAGCGACAACGTGGTGGATGCCCGCGATGACAGTGGCGGCGGCGGTGGCGGGATGCGCTTTGGCGGCGGCAAGGGCCTGAGCCTGACCGCGATTGTGCTGATCGTCGGCATCGGCTGGCTGACCGGCCAGGACCCGATGCAGATCCTCGGCCAGTTGACCGGCCAGATGGAACAGGCGCCCTCGGTGAGTACGCAGTCACGCCAGGCGCCGCCGGCCAACGATGAGCAGGCCGACTTCGTACGCGCGGTGCTGGGCGATACCGAAGACACCTGGGGCCAGGTGTTCCAGGAAAACGGCCTGGTCTACAAAAACCCGAAACTGATCCTGTTCCGTGGCCGGGTCAATTCCGCCTGTGGTGGCGCCACCTCGGCCAGCGGCCCGTTCTATTGCCCGGCGGATCAGCAGGTTTATCTGGACCTGGATTTCTTCCGGGAAATGTCCCAACGCTTCCAGGCGGCCGGCGATTTCGCCCAGGCCTATGTGATCGCCCACGAAGTCGGGCACCACGTACAAACGTTGCTGGGCATTTCGTCGAAGATCCAGGCCGCACGCCAGCAAGGCCGGCAGATGCAAGGCGACGGTGGCCTGCTGGTGCGCCAGGAGCTGCAAGCCGACTGCTTCGCCGGTGTGTGGGCCAACCGTGCGCAAAAGCGCCTGAACTGGCTGGAACCGGGCGATATTGAAGAAGCACTGAACGCCGCCAACGCCATCGGCGATGACCGTTTGCAGCAACAGGGCCAGGGGCGCGTGGTGCCGGACTCGTTTACCCACGGCACCTCGGCACAGCGGGTGCGCTGGTTCAAGACCGGCTTCGCCCAGGGCCAGATCACTCAATGCGACACGTTCGCTGCCAAGAGCCTATAAATGAATCAACGATTGGGACTGCTGTTGGGCCTGTTGCTCATCTCATCATCCGCCTGGGCCGCCGAGCATGGCGTCAAGGTGGTCAGCCCCGAGCGTTTTCATCTGGAGGCCGGCGATCTCAGCCTCGGCCTGAGCCAGGACTGGCGCCAGCCACTGCCCGACGTCACCCGCGCGTTGATCATCGTGCACGGGCGCCTGCGTAATGCGCAGACCTACCTGCAAAGCGGAATGGATGCCGCCGAACACGCCGGCGTCGCCGCCAACACCCTGGTAATCGCGCCGCAGTTTCTGAACGGGTCCGACATGCAGCGCAACCACCTGGACAACCAAGTGCTGCGCTGGAAAGGCAATGACTGGATGGCCGGCGACGCCTCGACCGGCCCGGGCCAGATCAGCTCTTTCGGCGCCCTCGACCAGATCATCAAGCACCTGGGCAACCGCACGCTGTTCCCGGCGCTGAAGGAAATCGTGGTCGCCGGCCATTCCGGCGGCGGCCAGGTGGTGCAGCGCTTCGCCCTCACTGGCCACGCGCACCCGACCCTGCAAACCGAGGGCATCCGCCTGCGTTATGTGGTGGCCAACCCCTCGTCCTATGCCTACTTCAGCCCACAGCGGCCGGTGAAGTTCGAGACCGCCAGTTGCCCAAGCTTCAACGCCTGGAAGTACGGCATGCAGCACCTGCCGGCCTACGCCAACGGCCAAAGCGCCGAGCAGCTGGAACAGGCCTACGTATCACGCACCATCACTTACCTGCTGGGCCAACAGGACACCGACCCAAACCACCCGGCACTGGATAAAAGCTGCGAAGCCGAGACCCAGGGCGCGTATCGGCTGATTCGCGGGCACAACTACTTTGACTACCTCAAGCAGCGCCATCCGCAGTTGCGCCAGACGCTGGTGGAAGTGCCGGGGGTGGGGCATGACGGGGATGGGATGTTTACGTCGCCCGAGGGCCAGAAGGTACTGTTTTCCCAGCATTAACTGAAGAAACCGCACCTCCCACATTTGATCTCTATTGCCTGGCCTAAATCATCCGGCGCAGTACCGCGCAATCTGCAGCATGCCAATCCGCCAGCTCCGGCCACGGGTTCTCCGGCAGGTTGACCAACACCGTCCGCGCCCCTGCCGCCCGGCCGCAGTCCAGGTCAAAACGGTAATCGCCGACCATCACCATCTCGCTCGGCGATACATCCCACGCCGCCGCCAATTTCAACAACCCACCCGGATCGGGCTTGGGCGGCGCATCGTCGCGCCCCAGCACATCGTCCACGGCAAAGCAGTCCGCCAGGCCAATCGCCTCCAGGGTGATATGCGCCAACTCCCGCGCATTGCGGGTCAAAATGCCCAGGCGATAACCGCGCCCGGCCAGCTCGCGCACCAGTTCCACCGCACCGTCCGCCGCGACGGAGCCCAGCGCCAGCTCGCGCTCATGTTCCAGCAACCAGGCGTGCTTGGCCGCTGCGATGTCCGCCGGTAATGCGGCAAGGTGAGTGAGGATGTCGTCCTCGGGGGGAATGTCCAGGGCCACGCGAATCGCCGCAAAGTCATGCACCGCCACCGTCAGGGTGCCGTCCATGTCGAACACCCAGTGCTTAACGTCCGTCAGGCTCATGCCCAATCCTTGCGATGGCGGATCAAACCTTCCTGGGTCACCGACGCCACCAGTTGCCCGGCGCGGTTGTACACGCTGCCGCGGGAGAACCCACGGGAATTGCCGGCCCATGGGCTGTCCATGGCGTACAGCAACCAGTCATCGGCACGCAGGTCGGCGTGGAACCACAACGCGTGGTCGAGGCTGGCGACCTGCATGTCTTTCTGCCAAACAGTCTTGCCGTGGGGCAGCAACGAGGTGGTCAGCAGGCCGAAGTCGGAGGCGTAGGCCAGCAGGTATTTGTGCAGCGCCGGCGTATCCGCCAGGGCACCATCGGCGCGAAACCACACGTATTTGACCGGGTCGGACGGCTGCGGGTTGAACGGGTCTTTTTCGGTGACCGGGCGCACTTCGATGGGCTTGGGGCACAGCAGCTTGTCGCGCATATGCTCGGGGATCAGGTGCGCGCGCTGCTGGGTCAGCTCCAGCTCCGACGGCAGGTTTTCCGGGCCGACCACCACGGGCATGGTGGTCTGGTGCTCGAAGCCGGCCTCGTCGTACTGGAACGAAGCGCTGCAGGTGAAGATCGGGTGGCCCTTCTGGATCGCCGTCACGCGGCGGGTGCTGAAACTGCCGCCATCGCGTACACGGTCCACCGAGTACACCACCGGCAACTTCGCATCGCCGGGGCGCAGGAAATAGCCATGCAGGGAATGCACATGCCGCGCTTCTTCGACGGTCTGGCTGGCGGCCGACAGCGACTGGCCGAGCACCTGGCCACCGAACAGTTGGCGAAAACCCAGGTCCTGGCTGCGGCCGCGAAAGAGGTTTTCCTCGATCGGCTCCAGGGTCAGCAAGTCCACCAGATCTTCCAATACTTGGCTCATAGAGCAACTCCTACAACAATCGATAGGGCATTCCGGGCTGCTTATCCGTGCAGCGTGTCCAACCATTGGGCGCGGGTGATGCGGTACAAAACGTGGGGGCGCAGCGGGTCATCGGCTGCGACCTTGGGGTGTGCAAAATCTGCCTGGGGATCGTAATGCATACCGATGGCCTGCATGACTTTTTGTGATGGCAGATTGGCTTGAGTGGTGAAGGCGACGATTTCGTCCAACTGCAAACGGTCGAAACCACAGCGCAGCGCGGTCCAGGCCGCCTCACTGGCATAACCCAGGCCCCAATGCTCACGGGCCAGGCGCCAGCCGATTTCCACTGCGGGGGTAAAGCCCGCTTCGAAACTGACGTTCTGCAACCCGGTCAGGCCGATGAACTCACCCGTGTCCTTGCGTTGCAGGGCCCACAGGCCAAAACCGTAT
This sequence comes from Pseudomonas sp. JV449, assembly GCF_032424295.1. Taxonomy (NCBI): domain Bacteria; kingdom Pseudomonadati; phylum Pseudomonadota; class Gammaproteobacteria; order Pseudomonadales; family Pseudomonadaceae; genus Pseudomonas; species Pseudomonas sp. JV449. The sequence continues at coordinate 55,629 of NZ_VYKD01000032.1, forward strand.
TCGGCGAAGTGGCCGCGAATCCGGCCGATCAGGGCGGCGCTTTCCAGGTGGCTCAATCTGGCCGGGAAATAGCGCATCACCTGCGGGTCGGCACACATGCGCGCGAATTCCGTCAGGTCTGCATCGCGCCACTGGCGCATGACCAGGCGCGCGCTTTCCAATTGCAATATCTCCTCCATGGGTCCCCTCCCCTTGCCATGTGCGTGAGTGTACAGCGCTGTTAAGATCCTTCGCAGATCCCCGTCAGAAAATCCCATGCCTTTGCCATTGATCTACCACGATGACTACAGCCCTGAGTTCCCGGCAGACCACCGGTTCCCCATGGACAAGTTCCGCCTGCTGCGTGACCACCTGGTGGCCAGCGGCCTGACCGAGGACAGCCAATTGCTGCGCCCATCGTTGTGCCCACCGGAGATTCTGGCCCTCGCCCATGAACCTGGGTATATCGAACGCTACATGAGCGGCGAGTTGTCCCGCGAAGACCAACGGCGCCTTGGCCTGCCCTGGAGCGAAGCCCTGGCCCGGCGCACCGTGCGCGCGGTCGGCGGCTCGATCCTGGCGGCGGAGCAGGCGCTGGAACATGGCCTGGCCTGCCACCTGGCGGGCGGTACCCACCACGCCCACTACGACTACCCGGCGGGCTTTTGCATCTTCAATGACCTGGCGGTGATCAGCCATTACCTGCTGGCCAGCGGCCGGGTCAACCGCGTGCTGATCTTCGACTGCGACGTGCACCAGGGCGACGGCACCGCGCGCATCCTCCACGACATGCCGGATGCAATCACCGTGTCCCTGCACTGCGAAAAGAACTTCCCTGCGCGCAAAGCCCAGAGCGATTGGGACATCCCGCTGCCCATGGGCATGGGCGATGCCGACTACCTCACGGTGGTGGACGACGCCCTCAACTACCTGCTGCCGCTCTACCAGCCGGACCTGGTGCTCTACGACGCCGGCGTCGATGTGCACAAGGATGACGCCCTCGGTTACCTCAAGCTGACAGACGCAGGCGTGGCCGCCCGCGATGAAAGCGTGATGCGCCATTGCCTGGGCCGCGACATCCCGGTGATGGGCGTGATCGGTGGCGGCTACAGCAAGGATCGCCCGGCCCTGGCCCGCCGCCACGGGATCCTGCACCACAGCGCGCAGCGGGTGTGGACGTCATCAGGGTGTCATTGAAGTGTGGGCGTTACCCACAATGCCTGTGGAACGGCCTGTGGATAACTTGAGCGTAAGCGTCTGAAAGCCTGCATCCGTATAGCCTGTAGGAAGCTGTACGTTTTTTGATCAGGCAGCGCCGCGCGCCTCGGGTAGAATGCTCGGCCTATTTCCGCGATCGTAGCCCTGCCCATGCCCGATATTTCCTCTCGACACGTCACCATCATCGGCGGTGGCCCTGCCGGGCTGATGGCCGCCGAAGTCTTGAGCCTGGCCGGGGTGCGAGTAGACCTGTACGACGGCATGCCCTCGGTGGGGCGCAAATTCCTGCTGGCGGGCGTGGGCGGCATGAACATCACCCACTCCGAAGCGTACCCCGCGTTCCTGTCGCGCTACGCCGAGCGTGCCGCGAATATGGCGCCGATGCTGCGCGGGTTTGGGGCCGAGGCGTTGTGCGAGTGGATTCATGGTCTGGGTATTCAAACCTTTGTCGGCACCTCCGGTCGTGTATTTCCTACCGATATGAAAGCCGCCCCGCTATTACGTGCCTGGCTCAAACGCCTGCGCGACCAGGGTGTGGTTATCCACACCCGGCACCGTTGGGTGGGCTGGAATGCCGAGGGTGATTTACTTATCCACAGCCCGGACGGCGAAAAAGTTGTTCACAGCGATGCTGTGCTGTTGGCCTTGGGCGGCGGCAGTTGGTCGCGCCTGGGTTCCGACGGCGCCTGGCTCAAGCTGCTGGAGGATAAAGGCGTGCCTTACGTGGCACTGCAACCCAGCAATTGCGGCTTCGAGGTGTCGGCCTGGAGTGAATTGATGGTCAGCAAATTCGCCGGCGCACCGTTGAAAAACGTCGCCATTGGCCTGGGGGATGACAAGCCGCGACTCGGCGAATGCGTGATCACCGCCACCGGTATCGAGGGCAGTTTGATCTACGCGCTGTCGGCGCCGATTCGTGAGGCGATCAACCGTAATGGCTCGGCGACGGTGCATATCGATTTGCTGCCGAGCAAGCCATTGGACAAGGTCCAGGCCGCCTTGACCAAGCCGCGTGGCTCACGCTCGATGAGCAAGCATTTGCACAGTCAATTGGGCCTCGATGGGGTCAAGGCGGCGCTGCTGCGCGAGTTGGCACCCGCCGAACACTTCAACGACCCGGCGCAGTTGGCGGGGGCTATCAAGGCGTTGCCGCTGACAGTAGTGAAGACACGGCCGATGGATGAAGCCATCAGCACCGCAGGCGGTGTGCCCTTTGAGGCGTTGGATGAGCGGCTGATGCTCAAGCAATTGCCGGGGGTGTTTTGTGCGGGGGAGATGCTGGACTGGGAAGCGCCGACCGGGGGGTATTTGCTGACGGGGTGTTTTGCCAGTGGCAGAGCGGCTGGGCGGGGGATGTTGGAGTGGCTCAACCGCTGAGATCTGCGGTGGATTCAAAGCCGCCATCGGGGGCAAGCCCCCACAGTTTGATTTGTGAATACATTCAAAATGTGGGAGGGGCTTGCCCCCGATGAGGCCATCAGCCACCCCGCAAAATCACTTCTTCTTACGCGGCCCGGTATTAAACACCGGCACCTTACGCACCGGCTTGATCGAAGGCTCCGACGGCGCCACTTCACCACTGTCCACCCACTTGCCGAGGTTGCGTTTACCACCGCCACCACCGGACGCCTTGGGCTTCTTCGGTTTTTTCGGCTTCTTCACCACCTGACCGCTGGCATCGGTATCCGGCACGCGGTGTTCCGGCTCGAAATCCTGTTCCATCTTGCGGGTCAAGGTCTGGCGGGTCAGCATCTCGATGGCCGACAGCATGTTGACTTCATCGGCGCACACCAGGGAAATCGCCTCACCGGTGTTACCCGCGCGACCGGTCCGGCCGATGCGGTGGATGTAGTCCTCCGCCACGATCGGCAGGTCGAAGTTGACCACCAGCGGCAGGTCTTCGATATCCAGGCCACGGGCCGCTACATCGGTGGCGACCAGGATCTGCACTTCGCTCGATTTGAAACGGTCCAGCGCGCGCTGGCGCGTGGCTTGCGGCTTGTCGCCATGGATGCCATCGGCGTTGATGCCCAGGCCCTGCAACTTATCCACCAGCGCATCCACGCCGTTACGGGTCTTGGCAAACACCAGCACCTGCTTCCAGCGGCCTTTGCGCATCAGGTGCACAAACAGCTCCGCCTTGCGCTTCTTGTCCACCGGCACTACCCATTGCTTGACGGTGTTGGCGGCGACGTTACGCGGGCTGACTTCGATGGTCAGCGGGTCGTTGAGCATCTGCCCGGCCAGCAGGCGAATGTCATCGGAGAAGGTCGCGGAGAACAGTAACGTCTGGCGCTTTTTCGGCAGCATGCGGTAGATGTTCGCCAGTTCTTCGGAGAAGCCCAGGTCGAGCATGCGGTCGGCTTCGTCCAGCACCAGGGTTTGCAGCTGGTTGAGTTTCAGCGCGTTCTGGCGGAACAGGTCGATCAGGCGGCCCGGCGTGGCGACCAGTATGTCGACGCCCTTGCGCAGCTTCATCATCTGCGGGTTGATGCTCACTCCGCCGTACACCGCGTAGGTGGTGAGCGGCAGGTGCTGGGCGTATTCGGCAACGCTGGCGTGAACCTGCTCGGCCAGCTCACGGGTCGGGCACAGGATCAGCGCGCGCGCCGAGTTGGCGGCGACTTTCGGCCCTTCCATGGTCAGCAGTTGCAGCAGCGGCACGGCGAAACCGGCGGTCTTGCCGGTGCCGGTCTGGGCCGCGGCCATCAGGTCGCGACCGGCGAGCACCGCCGGAATGGCTTGCGCCTGCACCGGCGTCGGGGTCTGGTAGCCGAGCGTCTCAAGGGCGCGCAGCAAGGGTTCGATCAGGCCAAGTGTGGCGAAAGTCATGTAGTTACCGTAGGAAAAATTCAGCGCAAGGGCGTAATGCGCGGCAGTTTACCTTATTTCCGGCTTGGGCTTTCGCCACTGGGGCAGGCTGATCAACAGCACGGCGCTGATAATCACCAGCATGGCCAGGGCCTCTTCCAGACCGATGGTCTCGCCGATGAACACAATCCCCAGCAACACTGCGACGGCGGGGTTGACGTAGGCATAGCTGGTCGCGGCTGCCGGGCGTACGTGCTTGAGCAGGTACATATAGGCGTTGAAGGCGATGATCGAGCCGAACACGGCCAGGTAAGCCAGGGCCAGCCAGCCTTCCAGCGGCGGCATGGCTTGCAGGCGCTCACCGGTCAGCGCGCTGGCGATCAACAGTGTCACCCCGGCCACCAGCATTTCTGCGGCACTGGCCATAGCGCCCGGCGGCAACGGCAGGCGCCGACTCCACACCGAACCAAACGCCCACGACGCTGCTGCAAACAACAACAAAGCAGCGCCCATGGGGCTCGATTGCAATGTGCTGCCCATGTTGAGCATGGCGATACCGATCATGCCCAGGATCACCCCGGCCCATTCCAGCCGGGTATTGCGCGCGCCCCAGAAATACCCACACAGCAAGGTGAACAACGGCACGGTCGCCACCGCCAGCGCCGCCACGCCGGACGACACCCCAGTGTGCTCGGCCACACTCACCGCGCCATTGCCGAAGGTCAGCAGCAAAATACCGATCTTGGCAGCGGCCTTCCACTGCTCCCAGGTCGGCGCCGGCGCCCCACGCCAACGCAAAAAGCCATACATCGCCGCACCCGCCAGCAAAAAGCGAATGCCGCCCAGCATCAGCGGTGGCCAGTATTCAACGCCGATGCGAATCACCAGGTAGGTGGAACCCCAAATCACATACAGTGCAAAAAAGGCGGCGATCAACGGTAAGGGAAAGCGACGTGTGCCAGGCATTGGGCGGCTCGAAGGCAGAGATAAGAGAGGCTTATTCTAAAAAGGCAGGTTGTTAAACATAAGTTACAAAACCTGTTTAAACCGCCCATACACTTTTCAAAACATGGTTATGAGGGCTATAAACCATGCTTTCGAAAGCCACGCGCAACTGGAGCCTTCCGATGGACAAATACGACCGCATGCTCCTCAGCGCCCTGCTCGAAGACGGCCGCGCCTCCTACGCGCAACTGGCCCGCACGGTAAACCTCTCCGCCCCCGCCGTGGCCGAACGCGTGGCCAAGCTGGAAGCCAGCGGGGTGATCACCGGGTACCAGGCCAAGGTGGATTTTTCGAAAGTGGGCTTGCCGATTCAGTGCGTGATCGAACTGCGGCTGACCAACCACGGCAACCAGAAGGTCTATGACGCACTGGCCGAAATCCCGGAGTTGACCGAATGCCACCGGGTAACGGGCGATCCGTGCGTGATCATGCAAGCGGCGGTGGGCTCGATGCCTGAGCTGGAGAACCTGATCAATCGAATAGCGAAGTTCGGTTTCAGCAAGACCTCGATCATTTTGTCGAGCGCGATCGAGCGGCGGGTGCCGTTGGGGCAGTTGGAGGTCAATGGCAAAACGGTTGCCTGATCTACCGCCATCGGGGCATGGGTATCTACACAACCTTCCAGACCCTGACAAATCTCCCTGTGGCGAGCGGGCTTGTCCCGCGTTGGGCTGCGAAGCAGCCCCAAAACCAGCCTCTACAGAGTGTCTGATACACCGCGTTCTTCTCTACTGGGGCTGCTACGCAGCCCGACGCGGGACAAGCCCGCTCACCACAACAGCTCTATCTGCCGGGCGTTGAGCGTTGAGCCAAAGTTGTTTAGATACCTATGTCCATCGGGAGCAAGCCCCCTCCCACATTTTTTTGAACGACGTTGTTCTATCAGAACCCGCGATGTTTCTTCAGATGCTCATTGATCTTCGCCGCCGGCACTTTCTGCAGGGTGCACAGCAGGTCGTGGGACAGTTCGCGCAAGCCATGGGTACGCCGCAGTTCCTGGGCCAGGTGTGCCGTGAGGTTCGCGGCCATTTCCGCATCCGCCAGCGCGCGGTGGGCCTGGCCGGTGTGGGGCAGTTTCGCGTAGGCGTTGAGGGTGCCGAGCTTGTGGTTGGGCGCAGCCGGCATCAGGCGGCGGGCCAGCAGCAGGGAGCAGGCGAATTTTTGCAGGCGGGTGCGGCGGATCAAGCCCAGTTCGAAATCCCAGAACTTCTGGTCGAACGCGGCGTTGTGCGCCATCAGCGGCGTGGTGCCGACGAATTCGTTGACTTCGTTCATCACCCGCTCGGCCGGCGGGGCGCTGCGCAGCATGGCGTTGCTGATGCCGGTGAGTTGCTCGATAAAACCGGGCACGCGCACACCGGCGTTCATCAGGCTCTGGTAGCGGTCCACGATCTGGCCGCGCTCGAGGATAACCACCGCGATTTCCGTGGCCCGGCAGTGGCTGCTCGGGGTGATGCCGGTGGTTTCAAAGTCGATGACCGCTATACGTTCCAAACCTGTTCCAACTCCGTCTAACCCTTTATTTATTAAGCCGCTGTGCTTATTTGAGCAGCAACGCGCCTTCGATCGGCACGTAGCGGCTGGCGGCACGTATCAATGAGTTGGCCGTCAGCCCCGGTACACCGTAGGCCACGGCTTCGACGCCGTGCTTGTGGATGATGCGGTCGAGCAGCATGTCGAAATCGCCGTCACCGGAGGCCAGCACAATTTCGTCGACGTGGTCGGCGGCGTCCATGATGTCGATGGTGATGCCCACGTCCCAGTCACCCTTGGCCGAACCGTCGCTGCGCTGGATATACGGCTTGAGCTTTACCGTGAACCCCAGGTTGCGCAGGATCTGCTGGAACTGCTGCTGCTTGCTGTCACCGCGGTCGATGGCATACGCATAGGCCTCGACGATCTGCCCACGCGAACTGATATCAGCCCACAGGGCGGCGTAGTTGAAATGGCAACCATAGGCCTGGCGGACGGTGTAGTAGAGGTTTTGTACATCGGCGAACACTGCAATTTTCTTCACCGCACTTCCCCATGACAGCCAGGCGCCAGGGCCCGGAAAGGGTGCCAGTATGCCAGCCGCGAGAAGGTTGCCGGGAAAAATCAGACCGGGGCGGCTCAGCGCCCCGGGCCGGAAGGGTCAGACAAAGGAATCGTCGTCGCCGAAGGAAGAGGAATCGTCGGAATAGTCGCTGTCGGCAAAGCTGTCCGAGGCATTGTCGCTGCCCCAGCTGTCATTGCCGGCGAACTTCTGGTCGTCGTTGCCCCAGTTGCCGTTGTCACTGGCGGGCGCCGGCTCTTCACGGATGATCTCTTCCACCACCTGCGGCTGTTGCGAGTTGTGGTTGAACAGGCTGCTGATGCCTTCGGCCAGCAACACACCACCGGCCACGCCCGCGGCGGTTTTCATCGCGCCACCGAGGAATCCGCTGCCAATGGGCGCGGCGGCAGGTTGCTGCGGCTGCTGATAGTTCTGTTGCGGCGCTGGCTGGCCAAAGGACGGCCGCGCCGGTTCACGCCAGCCGCCGCCGGAAGAGGCCGGAGCGCTCTGGGCCGGTTGCGGATCACGGGAACCGCCGCCAAAGATGCTCGACAGGAAACCACCGCCGCTCGCCGGGGCCGCTTGTGCGGACTTGGCCCGCTGCAACTCATCCTGCAATTGCTGGATCTGCTGCGCCTGTTGCTTGTTCTGCGCGTCGAGACTCTTGAGCGCGTGTTCCTGAACAAGGATCGACTGGGTCATGTAGTACCCGGCGGCCGGTTGGCGAGTCATATGCTCCTTGATCCGCGCTTCGGCCTGGGCGTCGCGGGGGGCTGAGTCCGTTTCGGCTTGCTGCAACCGTGAAAACAGTCCATCGATCAGGGTTTGCTCTTCGCTGTTCATGGCGACCTCGTTAGATTGCCGGTAGAAATCGTGGCCTTGCCTGTGATCAGGCCAGGTGCTTAACCGTTATGGGGGTGTTACGAGTTGTTTCAATGGTCTTTACTCAAGGTTTACATTTGCTTACCGCTGGCCATGATCGGTTAAAGTGTTGCCCTTGCTTTCAGGCCTGCGATGAACCCGATGAATCCGTTAGACGTATTGCGTGACTCCTTCCGTTTTACCCGAGGCAACCTGGGCGCAATCGTCCAACTGTGCCTGCCATTGGTGATCCTCGAAGCCCTGTTGCAACAGCTGCTCGACCACACGCTCGGCGCGGATGCGTTCCCCGGCTACAGCGTGGTGGTGGGCTTGCTGGTGTACCCGCTGTACACCGGTGCCTTGATCCTGTTTCTCGACGCCCGCACCCGTGGCGAGTCGCCGCGCACCAAGGACATCTGGGCCATGGCCCTGACCCTGTGGCCGCGCTTCGCCCTGCTGACCGCCATGAGTACCCTCCTGATTCTGCTGGGCCTGTCGCTGTATTTCCTGCCGGGCCTGTGGCTGATGGTGGTGTTGGCGTTCGCCGAGTACCTGCTGGTATTGCGCGGCATGCCGGCGCTGGAGGCGATGAAGGAAAGTCTGCGCCTGACCCGTGGGCATTTCTGGCGAATCCTGGTGTGCCTGCTGTGTGTCATGACGCCCCTGTGGCTGCTCAAGGGCGCCAGCGTCGCGGCCTATCCCAACCCCGCGCCGCTGCTGGGGCTGTTGATGGACAGCGCCCACAGCTTCCTGCAACTGTTCACCAGCGTGGTGCTGTTCCGTTTATTCATGCTGATCGGTGGCGATGCCGACGCGCGGTGATATGCTCCACGCCACTCCTGAAACGCCATAAGCCGAGCCGATGACCCGTTTATTGCGCATCACCCTGCTGGGCCTGCTGATCGTCGCAGGCCTGCTGACGGCCCTGATCTACAGCCTGACCTGGCGCCCCGCCGCCAAGGAGACCCTGCCCGTCAGTTGCGTCGCGCCCCGTGCGCCAACCCTGTTGCCCGGGCAGGCGCTCAAGGTCATGACCTGGAACGTGCAATACCTGGCCGGCAAGAACTACGTGTTCTGGTACGACACTGCCGACGGCAGCGGCCCGGACGACCGCCCCACCGTAGAGGACATGGCCGCCAGCCTCGACGAAGTGGCGCGGGTGGTTCGCGATGAACAACCCGACATCCTGCTGTTGCAGGAACTCGACGAAAACGCCAAGCCTTCCCACTATCAGGACCAACTGGCGCTTTTGCAGGAGCGCCTGGTCGACCTCTACCCGTGCAGTGCCCAGGCCTTCGACTGGAAAGCCGACTTCGTGCCCGACCGGCATATCTTCGGCAGCGTCGGCCGCAAGCTGGCCACCCTGAGCCGCTACCAGATCGAACACGCCGAACGCCTGCAATTGCCGGCGCCCGAGGCCAATATCATCAGCCGCCAGTTCCAACCCAAGCCGGCCTTGCTGCTGACCTACCTGCCGCTGAGCGATGGCGGCCAACTGGCGGTGCTCAACACCCGCCTGGATGGCGACGCGCCGGGGCGCAGTGCGGTGCAGGAACAGGTCATCAGCACGGTCAAGCTGTTGGATAAATTCGAAGGCCGTGGCACGCCCTGGCTGATCGGCGGCGATTTCAACCTGCTGCCCCTGGGGCAGTTCCTGCGTTTGGAGGCGGGTAAGCGCGGGCAGTATTCGCCGGACAGCGAGCTGCATTTACTGTGGGACAAGTACCCGATGATCCCGAGCAACAGCCAATCCAGTGGGATTGATCGTGAGAAATGGCTGACGTACTTTCCCAATGACCCGAGCATCGATGGCCCGGATCGCACCGTCGATTACCTGTTCTACAGCCCGCGGATCAAGCGGGTGGAGGCCAAGGTGCGGCAGGAGGATACGTTGCGTATTTCCAACCATCTGCCGGTGATTGCGCGGTTCCTGTTGCCCGCCGCGCAATAACCCACACAACAAGATTAATGTGGGAGGGCCGGTGCGACGATTCGACTTGCCCCCTCCCACATTTGAATCTCTGCCACGCTTACTTTCGGGGTTTGATCCGCGCGGTCGGCTCGGCTATCAGCGGATCATCCGGCCAGTAATGCTTGGGATACCTGCCCTTCAGATCCTTCTTCACTTCGGCGTAGGTACTGCGCCAGAAGTTCGCCAGATCCTGGGTCACCTGCACCGGCCGCCGCGCCGGGGACAGCAGGTGCAACTTCACCACTTGGCGCCCGCCGGCAATGCGCGGGGTGTCGGCCAGGCCGAACAGTTCCTGCAAGCGCACCGCCAGGATCGGCGGCTGTTCGCTGTAGTCCAACCGCACCGATGAACCCGATGGCACCTTCACATGCTGCGGTGCCAGTTCGTCCAGGCGCTGGGGCAGCGGCCAGGGCAGCAGGTTGTGCAGGTAGCTGGAGATATCCAGGTTGGCGAAGTGACTCAGGCGCGAGACTTTGCCCAGGTAGGGCATCAGCCAGTGCTCCAGCCCGGCGAGCAGGGCGCTGTCGCTGACGTCGGGCCATTCGCTGGTTTTGCCGGCGTCCAACTGGCGCAACAGCAGGACGCGGGATTGCCATTGGCGCAGTTCCGGGGTCCAGGGCAGCAGCTCCAGGCCTTTGCGCCGCACCAGGTTGACCAGCGCCTGGCTGCGCGCGGCTTCGTCGAGGCCGGTGAGCGGTTCGCGGCTGAGCACCAGTTCACCGACTTTGCGCTGGCGTTCGGCGCGCAGCACGCCTTCGCGCTCGTCCCAGTCCAGTTGATCGACGTTGCGCACTTGTTCCGCGAGCACCGTGTCGAACAACGCCGGATCGAAGTCCGCCGCCAGATAAATACGCTCTTCACGCTGGCCCTGGCGGCTGCCGAGGTCGGTGATCACCAGCCAAGGTTGTTTCATCAGGCTGTCGGCCTCGGCGAATAATGCCGCGCGGCCATTGGCCAGGCGATATTCGGCACCGCCGGGGCGACGTTGCTGGGCGACACGGTCCGGGTAGGCCAGCGCCAGCAAGGCGCCGAGCCAGCGCGGGTGGTCGGGGTCGGCCACCGGCCGGGTCGCCTGGCCTCTCAAATGGCCACGGTATTGCCGCGCCAGTTGCTTGGCGCGTTGCACGCCGCCTTGAGTACCGCGCGCACGCTCTTCACCGGACATCAGCGCCAGGCGGCTGTGCAAATCCGCGCCGCCACCACGCAAAATATCGCGCTCGCCCAACAGTGCCGCGACATCACAGGCCGTGGCCGCCAGCCCCAGGTCCTGCCCGCGCAGCAACAAATGGGCGATGCGTGGATGGGCCGGCAGCTCGGCCATCTTCTGGCCATGTGCCGTGAGTTTTTCGTCATTCAAGGCCCCGAGGCGTACCAGCAAATCCTGGGCCTGGGCATAGGCGGCGGTGGGTGGCACATCGAGCCACACGAGCTGTGGGGGCGTGACGCCCCAGCGCGCCAGCTGCAAGGCCAGGCCGGCGAGGTCGGCGGCGAGGATTTCCGCACTGCCATACGCGGCCAGCCCTTCATGCTGGTCTTCGGACCACAACCGATAACACACCCCCGGCTCCAACCGCCCGGCCCGGCCCGCGCGCTGGGTGGCGCTGGCGCGGGAGATACGCTGGGTGTCGAGGCGGGTCATGCCGCTGCCGGGGTCGAAACGCGGCACCCGCGCCAACCCGGCATCGATCACCACACGCACGCCGTTGATGGTCAGGCTGGTCTCGGCGATGTTGGTGGCGAGCACCACTTTGCGTTTACCGGCCGGTGCCGGATCGATGGCCGCGCGCTGGGCGTTGAGGTCCAGCTCGCCATGCAGCGGGCAGAGCAACACGTCAGGGCTATTCCCCAGGGCGTCGGCCAGTTGCTGGTTGACCCGGCGAATTTCCGCCTGACCCGGCAGGAACACCAGCACGCTGCCGGTTTCATCGTGCAGGGCTTCGAGGATGGTTTGCACCACGCGCGGCTCGATAAATTCACCGGCCTGGTACGGCCGCCCCCAACGCATCTGCACCGGGAACATGCGCCCCTCGCTGCGCAGGATCGGCGCATCGTCCAGCAGGCTGGCCAGGCGCTCGCCTTCAAGGGTGGCGGACATCAGCAGGATTTTCAGCGGTTGCTCGTCGCGAAACAGGTCGCGGCCGTTCAGGCTCAAGGCCAGTGCCAGGTCGGCGTCGAGGCTGCGCTCGTGGAATTCGTCGAAGATCAGCAGACCGACACCGTCCAGTGCCGGATCGTCCTGCAAACGACGGGTGAGGATGCCTTCGGTGACCACTTCGATGCGCGTGTTGGGCCCGACCTTGCTGTCGAGACGGATGCGATAGCCGACGGTGTCACCGACTTTCTCCCCCAGTTCGCTGGCCAGGCGTTCCGCGGCGGCACGGGCGGCCAGGCGCCGGGGTTCGAGCATCAGGATGGTCTGCCCCGCCAGCCAAGGCTCATTCAACAAGGCCAAGGGCACGCGGGTGGTTTTACCGGCGCCGGGCGGCGCTTCCAGCACGGCTTCATGGCGATTCGCCAAGGCGTCACGCAGGGCGGGTAAAACATCATCAATGGGCAACGAATTCATACTGGCTCCCGAATAGGTCGGGAATGATAACAATGCCCTTTCTAATGCACGACTCAAAACGGTCGCGCTTTCAGAACCTCCATTACATGCTGAGCCTGGAGCATCATGGATGCCGTATCAGAACAACGGAACTCGACCAGCTCACAAATTTTCTGTAAATCGCTGTGGAGATTGCGATTGAAAATAGGCTCGTGATGGGCAATTCGATTTCGCAGGTGGCGTATCGTCTCCAAGTCGCAAGCAATTCGCTGTCGATGGAGTTTCACTGATCCACTGGGATCAAGGTTGGGAAACAATTGGAAAAGATAGGGCTCCCATAGCCGCTGATCATTTCGCTTGGTGAATTGTTTTTCCCAAAATACATTTTTGAGCTCTGTAACAACGCCACCCGTTGTTCGGTGCTTTTCACGGGTTCGACCCAGGTCCATCTTCGCGTCGTATCTCGCCCCTGCGCCAGTAGGAAGGCTGCGCAACAGGCCAACACTCCACGGCCATTCAGACCCGTATCTAAGAATCAGCGCCTCGGAGACAGCATTTCGTACAACCACTTCGCAGATATGTAAGGGGATCAGAAAGACACCGGATACTTGCGCATTCCATGCATAAAGCTCTACTGCACGCTCTATTGGCAAACCCGCACCCACAGTGGCCGACTCATACGTCGCAATTCTTGCCTCTGAAAGAGACGCTCGCAAGGCTTGAAGGTGGCGCATCTCGGGTACAGCTCCCATAAAGAGAATAGGCTCCAAGCCCGCAATCTGCGCCGCCGCAGCCATCTCTGGCTGGACCGCGCACGTAGCTGTCGATGACAATGACATTGACGACATCCCAGTACTTCCCTATAGTCGACTCACTAGCCGAGGGACTTGTTGGCGAAAGCCTCCCCCCACGGACGTACGAAAGTGATTCAAAAAAAGGCCCACCCTTCGGTGGGCTTTTTTGTTTCTGATGATTTTCACCGATCCGTTAATGATCAGACATGACCGACCCACTCACGAAGCTGTGTCAACCTCGCCTCAAGTGTTTCAAGTTCTGTTTTGAGTTGAGCACGCTCCGCCCGCAAGATCGCTAAATCAATTTGCTCTTCATCCTCGGCTATCTCGACATAGCGGGCCACATTGAGGTTGTAATCATTCGCTTCAATTTCCGTGCGTGAAACCAGCGTTGCATAACGCTCTACACTTTGGCGGTTATCGTAAGTCTGCTCAATTCGATCCAGATCAGCATCGCGCAGCGAGTTCCAAATCTTTCCTGGCTGGAAATCACGACTGGCATCTATAAAGAGCACATCATCACCCGACTTGTTCTTACGCAGAATCAGAATTGCCAACGGGATTGATGTGTACGACAGCATTTTGGCCGGCAGACCAATCACTGCATCAACCAAATTCTCTTCGATAAATTGCTTTCTGATTTGCAGCTCTGCGGCGCCTCTGAAAAGCACCCCCAGAGGCACGAGCACAGCCATGCGCCCAACTTCAGATGCGAGCGTTTCAACCATGTGGCTTATGTACGCGTAGTCACCCGAAGTGCGCGGAGGAACACCTCGCCAAAAACGCCGATATCCATCTCTCTCAGCATCTTCATGGCCCCAGTCCCGAACGGAAAAGGGAGGATGAGAGACCACCACCTGAAACTTAATCAGATCGCCGTTCGCCTCCACCAACTTTGGATTGCGTAGCGTATCTCCCCACTCCAGCCGAAAATGGGTTTCACCGTGAAGGATCATACTCATCCGCGCCAACGATAAAGTACTGCCGTTAGCTTCTTGCCCATAGAGTGAACACCCCCACGTGCAAGGCGATTTCAGAGCATATTCGTTGCAGGCAATCAGTGTGGAAGCCACGCCACAAAACGGATCACTTATGCGTTCACCCCCTACGGGCCGCATCAAACGAGCCATCAACCTGGAAATCTGCGGCGTCGTGAAAAACTCACCACCTCGCTTACCACTGTTGCTTGAGGCATGCGTCAAAACCGCGTCACACGCCCAAGCTGCAGCCTCTTTCGCGCCATCTCGAACAGGGCGAAAATCCAGCGCGTCACAATTTAATGCGTGAAGCAGGCTACCCAGGGCACGGTCTTTTGGCGTCTCATTACCCAGTACGATGGAGTCGAAATCTATGCCCAGAAAGGCATCTTTCAATTCGTAATTAGCACTCTGCAATGCAGCAAGAGCCTGGTTCAGACGATTGCCATTTCCCGGCTCGCGAGCATTGCTCAGTAATCGATAGAAGTCCGCTTTCTCAGGCACAATAAAGCGCGCGTCCTCCATCGCTTTATGTTCTTTGCGAGGCTCGTCAAGAAGCACATCGGACAAGTACTTGAGCAAGAGCAGCGCCATGGTGAAGCTGACGCTTTCAATCGGATCACCGTACCCGCGAAAGACATCGGCACTTCGCAAAACAGCCTCGTCAATTTCACCTTTCCTGTCTTGATCAAGCATGGCGAACCCCCTCTCGCAAAATGAGGTTAGTGAGAAATGTCGTTTCCAATCGATCAAGCTCGCTCAAACGGTGCCTGATAGCGGCCATCTTTTCCGTGGTCTCGTCCATTTCAGCAATTTGCTTTTGCCTGTCCATCGCCGGAACTTCGATTTCCAAGGAAAGCAGGGCCGATTTGGTGAGTGCCTTAATGCCGGTACCCGTCAACATCACACTTATCTTTACCTGCGTTGCGGGCTGATTGAGATACCAGGCAAGGAAACGACCATTCAAGTTGGCTTCGGGGGTAATTACGTTCAACTGCCCCATTGGAAACACAGGCTCTTCAGCGCCCTCAAAAAACCAGGCTTTGTAATAGTCTCCGCGTGAGGGCAGGACAACGTCGCCTGGACGCAGGCAATGGGACAGATATTTTTCATCCAGCCACACGCGAGGGAGTTCATGCCAATGCAGTGGCTTGCTTGATACCAGGTCTCTGATCGCTACCGCACGCACATTGCCGTCTGGATTTTCCTGAGGTGGGTTGCTTCTAAAAACCACTGCCGTGCGAATTTTGGTAAGCTTCATAAGGTCAACGCTGTAGAGCTCTTCTGTAATGTTGCGGCAATATATGTCACGGCCTGCATAACAAGCAAGCAGTAGATTGCTACTGCATATAATTATTTGTGACGTTTCAGATTGTTTACGGCGTTCCAAGTATCAGATGTTGATGCCGACGGCATAAGTCCAAGAGCACCACGCACATTCAAGCCCAAGCGTTATTTTTAGCCTCTTTTGCGAGCAAGCTCGCTCTTACAGGAGATTTTCCATGCGTATCGCTTCCCGTGTCATCGGCGGTGTCCTCGCCGTCACCCTGCTGAGCCAACTCACCGCCTGCGGGTCGATTTTCTACCCCGACCGCCGTGGCCAGATCGATGGCAAGATCGACCCGACCATTGCCGTGCTCGATGCCGTGGGCCTGTTGTTCTACGTGATCCCTGGCCTGATCGCATTCGGCGTCGACTTCGCCACGGGCGCGATCTATTTCGAACCCGGCAAGACTGCCCAGGTTGACCCGGAAAAACTCCACGAAGCCATCGGCGCCGACGGCAAGGTCGACAACGCCAAGCTGCAAAGCATCATCCAGAAGGAAACCGGTCGCACCCTGCCGCTGGACGATCCACGCATGATCCAGTTCAAGGGCAGCGTGCAACAACTTGCGCTCCTGGGCCTGCAACCCGCCGCCTAAGGATCGTTTATGACCAGCAGTCCCGAACACGCCCGGCTATTACGCCTGGCCACCCGCGCCTCGGTGGGCGTGGCCTGTGCGTTGATCGTCACCAAGGCGATTGCCTGGTGGCTCAGCGGCTCGGTGAGCATGCTCGCCGGGTTGACCGACTCACTGCTCGATGGCGTGACCTCGCTGCTGAACCTGCTGGCCGTGCATTACGCCCTGCGCCCGGCCGATGACGATCACCGTTACGGTCATGGCAAGGCGGAGTCGCTGGCGGGCATGGCCCAGGCGTTGTTCATTGGTGGCAGTGCGGTGTTGATCGCCTTGCAGGCCTACGAGCGCCTGCAGCATCCGGAACCGGTTGGCGCGCCGTGGCTGAGCATTGGGGTGATCGTGTTTTCCCTGGTACTGACCGTGGCGCTGCTGATGCTGCAACACCGGGTTGTGCGCGAAACCGGCTCCAATGCCGTGCGAGCGGACTCGTTGCACTACCGCTCGGACCTGCTGCTCAACGGCAGCATCCTGGTGGCGCTGGTGCTGGCGGGCATAGGCTTTCATCAAGTCGACGCCTGGTTCGGCCTGGGCATCGCCGCCTACATTTTGTGGAGCGCAATCCAGATCGCCAGGGAAAGCTTTGCGGTGTTGATGGACGAGGAACTGCCGCCGGACGTCAGCCAGCACATGCTGGAACTGGCGCGAAGCGTACCGGGGGTGTTGGGTGCCCATGACCTGCGCACGCGCATCTCCGGCAACCACTGGTTCGTGCAGTTGCACCTGGAACTACCGGGGGAGCTGACGCTGTCAGTGGCCCACGGCATCAGCGACCAGGCCGCCGATGCCATTCACGCAGCCTACCCGCGCGCCGAAGTGCTGGTGCATGCGGATCCTGCGGATCAGGTACAAGCTGCAAGCTATAAGCCGCAAGCTTGAAGCTTGCAGCTGCCGCTATTGCACCTGATACCCGCGACTGCTCAGGCAGTTGCCCTGGGCCTGGCGGTAGGTTTGCACCACCGCCGGGTCAGGCGCGTAAGTGACGGCCTGCGGGTCGAAGCCGCTTTGTTGCACTGCCCAGCGATAACAGTCGTAGCCGTCCTGCTGCACTTGCGCCGGTGACTGCCCGTTGGCGGGATAGGCCACCACATCATAACCATTGCCTTGGGGTGCTGGCTGCGGTGCCAGCACTTGCGTCGGCGGTTGTACCACTACGTATTGCTGGGTGCTTTGTTCGTAGGCGTAGTAGGCGCCGGCGGCCAGGAATAGCAGCGAACCACCCACCCACACTTCACGCGCGTAGTCGGGCAAGTAATGCACGCGGATGCCATACGGCGGCGCCACGACCACATAGCGCGGGCCTTGGGGGCGGTACCAGTAGCCGCCGGAGAAGAAGTAATCCTGGCCACGGTACGGCACGCGGTAATTGCGGTCGGGGAAGCGGTCGACGGTATAACCGGGACGATATTGCGGGCCAGGGCCCCAGCCGTTGCCATGGCCATCGGGGCGACCTGGCCAGCGGTTATCGTTGGGATGCCCGTTGTAGCCCGGCCGCGAACCTGGGCCGCCGGCCTCCCAATTGCGGTTGTCGTCGTTGCGTCGAGGAATGTCACGGTAGTAACCCTGACGCGGCTCCTGGGTCTGGCGCACGGTATCGGGGCGACTCTGGATCGGCAGGTTATTCGCAGGCTGCGGGGCTGGCCGAGGCTGTTCGGCACCTGGCGGGCGACCTTGCCACTGCCCGCCGTGGGGCGGTTGCTCGGCACGATCAAAATGCGGGTTCTGTGGACGGGGCTGATTGTTTTCCGGCCGGGGTTGATTGTTCTGTGGACGCGGCTGGTTATTCTGCGGGCGCGGCTGTTCGTTACCCTCCGGCCCTCTTTCATGCTGGCCGCCCCCCTCAGGGCGCGGCTCGTCGGCCATCACTTGCGTGCCGACGGTGACTATCAGCAAACCTACACCTGCCATACGCCAGATGCGCTTCATGCTATTCCTCACTGCGGATAAGGGCCTGGAAGGTCCGGCCTCATAGATAAGACTGGAAAAGCCTCACCCGGTTCTGAGACAGGTTATCAGTCACAAGAACAATTTTCTTAAGGCAAAAGAAAAGGGGTGACCCGTCGGCCACCCCTTGAGAACTTCGTCCATGCTCAACGCTTTTGACGTTGGCTCACCTCACGCCGTCTTGTGGACAGTGTGCAGCCTGGAGGCCGGCTCGACCCTGCTGGGGTGGCGGCCGCAGCACGCCTGATTGAGCGAGCTGCTGTGGACTGTTGTCCAGGCGGTGATTCTGTTGATAAAGATACAGGCCAGCGCCGGACAGATGATTGCGAAGATTGCGTCAATAAACAGTGCTTGCGCAATTTTTAACCCTTCATGGATAATTCACCGCAATAGTTACGACAAAGGCCAACCCGATGAGCAAGCTTGACCGATACGACCTGAGTATTTTGGCGGAATTGCAGCGCGACGCGAGGATCTCCAACCAGGAGTTGGCCGAGCGTATCGGCCTGTCGCCTTCGCCCTGCTCACGCCGGGTCAAGCAGTTGGAGGACGACGGCTACATCGCGCGCCAGGTCGCCCTGCTCGACCGCAAGATGCTCGGCCTGAGCCTCACGGCCTATGTGCTGATCGGCATGGACCGCCACACCCCCGAGCGTTTCGAGAACTTCGAAGCAGCCATCCGCACCCTGCCCCAGGTGCTGGAATGCAGTTTGGTGACGGGGATGGATGCTGACTATCAGTTGAAAGTGGTGGTGCCGGACATGGACCACTATCAGAAACTGCTGCTGGGCCACCTCACTCGGATCGAAGGCGTGACCAGCGTGCGCTCGAGCTTTGTGCTGAACCAGGTGCTCAACAGCACCGAGCTGCCGCTGACCCACCTGCGTACTTAAGATCGGTAAAGGTTAACTGTGGGAGGGGGCTTGCCCTAATGCCAGTCAGTTAAGCGTACATCGCCTCCTGTAGGAGCGAGCTTGCTCGCGAAAAGCGTCAACGATAACGCGTGCTTCCTGAATGAAAGCGGCGCCTGTGAGTTTTTCGCGAGCAAGCTCGCTCCTACAAAAAGCCTTAAATGACTGGCATTAGGGCAAGCCCCATTTGGAGCACACTTCGATCCAGGTCAATGTTGCGCCTGTGACGCTGCCGTATACTTGCCGCCTGCCCCGTTGGAAGAGCCCATGAACAACATCGACCCCGCCCTGTTCGAAGAATGGATGATGACCGGCCTGGTCACTATCCTGATCATTTTCATGGGCTTTATCGTCTGGGACCTGGCGAAGAAATCCAAGGCCGGGCGCTTTGGTTCGTTCATCCTGTTTTTCGTATTGGGCCTGGGCGTGGCCGCGTTCATCATCAAGAGCGTGGTGATCGGCCTCATCGAGTCTGGCGCTTTATAAACGCGCAGGTACTTCCTTCCATTGGCCTTGGTCCAGGCCGTCGATTGTCCAATCGCCAATACGCACCCGCACCAGGCGCAAGGTCGGCAGGCCCACGGCGGCGGTCATGCGCCGAACCTGGCGATTACGCCCCTCTCGAATCACCAGCTCAAGCCAGTACGTCGGTAGGTTTTTGCGAAAGCGCACCGGCGGGTTGCGCGGCCATAACGCCGGTTCATCCAGACGCCGGGCCTCGGCGGGCAAGGTTTTGCCGTCGTTGAGTTCCACCCCGTCGCGCAGGCGTTGCAGCAATGCTTCGGTGGGTTCGCCTTCCACCTGCACCCAGTAGGTTTTCGCCAGCTTGTGCTTGGGGTCGGCAATACGCGCCTGCAACTGGCCGTCGTTGGTCAGCAACAACAGACCTTCGCTGTCACGGTCCAGGCGGCCTGCCGGGTAGATGCCGGGGATGTCGATAAAGTCCTTGAGCGTCGCGCGCCCGCCTTCGTCGCTGAACTGGGTCAGCACATCGAAGGGTTTATTGAACAGCACCAACTTCGGCTCGGCCGGTGGCGCCTTGGCAACACGGCGCGCGGCAGAATACGGAGGTTTCACGCCAGGGCGGCGCGAATCGGGACGGGTGGGACGGGACATGGCAAAGGAACATCTAACGGTCAGGACCGACAATGCTAGTGGCCTGACCGCTAAATGACCATCCCAACCGCTTAGCGGAACGGCGGCTCGTCGAAGCTGCGCAGTTTGCGCGAGTGCAGCGAGTTGAGTTCGGTACGCAACAGGTCCACCGCCTCGATGCCGATCTTCAAGTGCTGGCTGACCGCACGTTCGTAGAACGCGTTGGCCGAACCCGGCAGCTTGATCTCGCTGTGCAGCGGCTTGTCCGACACACACAACAACGTGCCGTACGGTACGCGCAAGCGGTAGCCCTGGGCAGCGATGGTGCCGCTTTCCATGTCCACCGCCACGGCGCGGGACAGGTTGATCAACGGCCGTTCCTGGGCCCAGCGCAGTTCCCAGTTGCGGTCGTCGTAGGTCAGCACGGTGCCGGTACGCAGGCGTTTTTTCAGCTCTTCGCCTTTCTCTCCGGTGACATTCGCCGCCGCCTGCTGCAAGGCCATCTGCACTTCGGCCAGGGCCGGGATCGGGATGTTCGGCGGTACCACCCGGTCGAGAATCCCATCGCGGCGCATATAAGCGTGGGCCAGTACGTAGTCGCCGATGGTCTGGGATTGGCGCAGGCCGCCACAGTGGCCAATCATCAGCCAGCAATGCGGACGCAGCACCGCCAGGTGGTCGGTGATGTTCTTGGCGTTGGACGGGCCGACACCGATGTTCACCAGGGTCACGCCGTGGCCATCGCTGGCCTGCAGGTGATAGGCCGGCATCTGGTAGCGGTGCCACACTACGCCGGCGGCAATCGCCGAGGCTTCGCCGTGGTCCATGCTCTTGTCGATGATGACGTTGCCCGGCAGCACCATGCGGATAAAACGCGGGTCGCTGCGCAATTGTTCCAGGCCATGCAGGATGAACTGGTCGACATAGCGGTGGTAGTTGGTCAGCAGGATCCACGGCTGCACATGGCGCCAGTCGCTGCCGGTGTAATGCACCAGCCGACGCAGGGAAAAGTCCACGCGCGCCGCATCGAACAGCGCCAGGGGCAGCGGGTCGGTGTTTTCCCAGTCATACAGGCCATCGGCGATGCCGTCAGTGGCGGCCGACAGGTCGGTGCTGGGGAACACGCGCGCCAAGGTCGCGGCGGTCACACCGGAGCCGGCCAGTTCGTCGCCCTGCTCCACTACGTAAGGGTATGGAATGTTTTGCTGGCTGACGCCCACTTCCACCGTCACGGTGAAGTCGTGCATCAGCGGCACCAGTTGTTCCAGCAAATACTTACGGAACGCCGCCGGATGCGTGACGGTTACGCTGTAGGTCCCAGGTAACTGGACCTTGGCATACGCCCGGGTAGTCTGTGGGACTTCGCCGTGGCAGTGGTAAGTCAGGCGCAGTTCCGGATAGCGAAACAGCGCGCGTTGTTCGGCGTCGGGTTCGACGCGGTCCTTGAGGTATTGCTTGAGGGCTTGATTGAGCGCGCCGGTAGCCCGCTCATGCAGGGCCGCCAGCCGATCCACGGCCTCTTCGGCGGTTTGAACGACAACAAAAGCTTCGGTCACGGTAAGCATCCTGTGTTCTGACTTGCAGGCCTTTATCTTGCCTGTATCCCTGTCAGACGCAAACCTTGAATTGGAGTGTCCTCTCAAGATGGCTGCAAGCCCCCTCCCACATTTGGACCGTGTTTATTCAGATACATTGGGGCTTGAGCGCGCGACGATGGCCCCGACATCGACGCCACGCGGCAAGGTGCCGTAGACGCGGCCAGACGACTGGCCCAAACGGCTGGCGATAAAACCATCGCTGACCGCCGCATGACCGGCCTCCAGCAGCAACTTGGCCTGTAGCGCCACGGCAATATCCTCGGTCAACTGCCGCGCGCGATACTGGATGTCCTGGGTGTCCATGAACGCCGACTTCAGGTGTTCGATATGCCGTGCCAGCTGCTTATCTCCATGCCCGTCACCGAGTTCGACAAACAGCGCTTCCAGCACACCGGGCTCCTTGGAGAGTGCGCGCAGCACGTCCAGGCATTGCACATTGCCGGAACCTTCCCATGTCGAATTCACCGGTGCCTCACGGTACAAGCGCGGCAGGATGCTGTCCTCCACGTAGCCCGCGCCGCCCATGCATTCGGCGGCTTCGTTGATCATTGCCGGGGCGCGCTTGCAGATCCAATACTTGCCCACCGCCGTCACCAGCCGAGCGAACTTGGCTTCCCGCTCATCGCCCAGATTGTCCAGGGCGCAGCCCATGCGCATGCTCAAGGCGAGCGAGGCTTCGCTTTCCAGAGCGAGGTCGGCCAGCACGTTTTGCATCAGCGGTTGCTCGCTGAGCACACGGCCACCGACCCGGCGATGAGCACAGTGATGGCTGGCCTGCGTCAGCGCCTGGCGCATCAAGGCACTGGAACCGACCATGCAATCGAAGCGGGTCATGGCGACCATCTCGATGATGGTCGGCACGCCACGCCCCTCTTCACCGATCATCCAGGCCAGGGCCCCACGAAACTCCACTTCACTGGACGCATTGGAGCAGTTGCCCAATTTGTTTTTCAGGCGCTGGATATAGAACTCGTTGCGGGTGTCATCCGGGCGGTGCCGGGGCAGCAGGAAACAGGTCAGGCCTTTGTCGGTCTGGGCCAGGGTCAGGAAGGCATCGCACATCGGCGCGGAGCAGAACCACTTGTGACCGACCAGTTCATAGGCTTGCCCGGGCCCGCCGGCGCCCACCGGATAGGCGCGGGTGGTGTTGGCGCGCACGTCGGTGCCGCCCTGCTTCTCGGTCATCGCCATGCCGATGGTTGCACCGGCCTTGTGGGCAATGCCGACATTGCGCGGGTCATAGTGGGTGCTGAGGATTTTCGGCAGCCAGGTCTGCGCCAGGTCCGGTTGCAAGCGCAGGGCCGGGACGCAAGCGAAGGTCATGGTCAGCGGGCAGCCGGTGCCGGCCTCAGCCTGGCTGTGCAGGTAGGTCATGGCCGCACGCGCCACATGGGCACCGGACTGTGGATGGGCCCACGGCAACGACGGCAGGCCATGCTCGACCGCGGAGCGCATCAGCTCGTGGTAGGCCGGGTGAAACTCCACCAGGTCGATGCGATGCCCATACCGGTCATGGCTGCTGAACACCGGTTTGTTCTGGTTGGCCAGGAACCCGGCCGCCATCAGCGGCCCGCCGGCCAACGCCCCGTAGGCATCGATGCGCGCCTGCGCCCAGCCGGCGCCAAAGCGCCGCGACCAGTCTTGCAGGGGCACGTCGATGCGGTACAGGTTGGTGCCGTCCAGGGAGGGCGGCTGGTTGGTGACGTCGTGGGTTTCGGCGAACTGATGCAGGTTCATGACGGGCCTCCTGGAAAAAGGCCCTGTCGAATGCACACCTACCCAGAAAGAAAGGCGCAGATCGATTGAGGCCGGTTTTTTCAGTTAAGCACCGTCATCCGGGTTAAAAAAGTGGCATACCCGCCGAATGCCCGGCGCTTTCGCCCTCGAGCGCGCTCAACAAGTGGCGCTCCAGTACCGCCTGCAGCGCCTCGAAGCGCACCGGCTTGGCCAGGCGGTCGGTGATGCCGATGCCATGACCGCGCTCTCGCTCGGACGTATTCAGCGACGTACTCAAGGCGATCACCGGCAATTCACCGCAGCCCGGCAGTGCACGGATCTGACAACACAACGAGAAGCCGCCTTCGGGCACATCCAGCAAGACCGCGTCGAAGCTTTGCCCCTGCAAGGCCGCCAACGCCGCCGGGCCGCTGTCCACGGTTTTCACCCGGTAACCCAGCTTGAGCAACATGCCGCGCACCACCAACTGGCCGACGCTGTTGTCATCCACCAGCAATACCGCGCAATCCTGGGGCGCGCGTTGCCGGCCGGGCGCCGGTTTTGCTTCCGGCGGCACCGGGCTGACGTTCACGTCCAGCTGGAAGCGGCTGCCCTTGTGCGGCTCGGAATGATGGGTAAGGCGCCCGCCCAACAGCTCGATCAATTGCCGGCAGATGGCCAGGCCGATGCCCAGGCCGCCATATTCGCGGGTCATGGAGCCATCGAGTTGGAAAAAGCGCTGGTACAAGGTCGCCTCGTCAAGGAAGGCGAAGCCGATACCGGTGTCGGTCACAATGAAGCTCAGGCGCACGCCGCCATCACTGTGAGGTACACCCACCACCCGCAGGCGCACGGAGCCTTCGCGGGTGAACTTGAAAGCGTTGTCCAGCAAGCAATCCAGGCACTGGAGCAGTTTGTCGGCGTCACCCACCACACGGTCCGGCAGCTCATCGGCCACATCGATGGAAAATGCCAGGCCTTTGCCTTGGGCACTGGTGGTAAATTGCTGGCGCAAGGTGTCGAGCACGCCGCGCAGGCTGAACACCCGAGGCTGGGCACTCAGGCGCCCGGCCTGCAACTCGGTGAGGGTGAGGATGCCGTTGACCATGCGCATCATGTCCCGTGCCGAACCGGCGGCCGTTTGCTGGTACTGCGCCAGGTCGTCGTCCAGCGACACCGTTTGCATCAGCTCAAGGGAGCCGATCACACCGTTCATGGGCGTGCGCAGTTCGTGGGTCAGCGTCGCGAGGAATTCATCCTTGAGACGGTTGCTGCGGGCCAGTTGCTGGTTGAGCACTTCGAGCTTCTGGCTGGCATCGAACAGGATCTGCGCCTGCTGCTCACGCATGGCATTGATACGGTCGGCGAGGGCCAGGGATAGCAGCGCCACTTCAATCGCCGAGCCGATCTGGCTGGCGTACATGGTGAGGAACACATTGGGCAGGTAGCCCAGTACCATCAGCGTGTTCACCACCCCGCCCAGCAGGAACGCCGACCACGCGATAATGAAATACCGCGCCACCCGCTGGCCGCAGTACCAGGCCTTGATGGCGGCGACGAAGATGGTCACGGTGAATACCAGCGCCAGGCCGGTCGCCAGGCGCAAGGCCAGGGCGTAGCTGGTCAGCAGCGCCAGCGCCATCACTACGCCGCCGCATACCGCCAGTGCCAGCAAGAGCCGGTTGAGCCAGCGGCTGTGCTGCGCGGTATGCAGGAAGCTGCGGGCGAACAGGCTGCCGAACAGCGCCGCCGAACCGATCAGCAACGGCACCGCCGCATTCGCCCACCACGGGTTGTTCGGCCAGAAGTACTGCACGGCCACGCCATTGACCGACAGTTGGTACAGGCCAAACGAGGCGATATAGAGGATGTAATACAGGTAGCTGGTGTCGCGCACGCTCAGGTAGATGAACAGGTTGTAGACCAGCATCCCCAGCAGGACGCCATAGATCACCCCCAGCACAGACAGGCGCAGCGGTTGTTGCTCCAGGTAAGCGGTGCCGGCCCAGAGCGTCAACGGCGCCTGGATCGAGCCCTCGCTTTGCAGGCGCAGGTAGAGCGTTTGCTGCTGGTCGGGCACGAAATTGAGCTTGAACAGGTAGTTGCTCTGGCTGACTTCACGACTGGAAAAAGGCAGCGCACTGCCGGTGCGGCTGGCCAGCCGATAGTTACCGGTGCCATCGTTCTGGTACAGGTCCAGATGATTCAGCGGCGGGTAAGCCAACTCCAGGAACCAGGTACGGGGGGCACGGGGGTCCTTGGCCACGTAATGCAGGTCGACCTTGAGCCAGAACACTGAGCGCGAATAGCCGGCGTTGAGGGTGGCGTTGTCATGGTGCTTGAATTGAGCAGCGTAGGCGGGGGAGCTTACTTCGGCGATGGTGAGGGCATCGGTCGGGTCTTCGAGCACTTGCATGGCTCGGCCCAGCGGCAGGCTTCGGGTGTCCTGGTTGAACTCGATGGCGCTGGCGAGCATCGGCAGCCCGCACAACAATAAGATCAGCAAATAGCGCATAGAGCCCCAGCGTGGCCTGTCCGGTTATGTCAAAAGCCCCCATTCCTTTTGAGAAGACGTACACCGGCGGTACAGTTAAGTTGTTTGAATCCACTTTAGCATAGCCGCTAAAGGCCATTGGACACCATTGAAATGATTTTTTGAACGGCTCTAGAACAAGGCTTTCAGCGCGTTTCATCGACGAGAAAACACCAAAAAAGCGGCGTTTTCGCGACAACATTCAACCATCGCCCGAAGGCCCCGCCAAAAGCGTTTGGTGGTAAGCTCGCGCACCATGAATATCTACAGCTCTCGCCCCGTTGTCCTCTGTCTCTCCGGCCATGATCCCAGTGGTGGCGCCGGCTTGCAGGCAGATATCGAAGCCCTGCTCGCCCAAGGCTGCCATGCGGCCCCGGCCGTCACTGCCCTGACCGTGCAGAACACCGTCAATGTCAGCGATTTCCGCGTACTGGACCGTGAGTGGGTACTGGCCCAGGCCAATGCCGTACTCGGTGACTCCGACGTGGCGGCGGTCAAGCTGGGCATGCTCGGCTCCACCGCAATGGTCGACACCGTGGTCGAACTGCTGCAGGCGCACCCGCACCTGCCGGTCGTGTGCGACCCGGTGCTGCGCGCCGGCGGCGGCGGCAGCCTGGGCAAGGACGAAGTCGGCTATGCCATGCGCGAGCGGCTGCTGCCGCTGTCGCTGATCGCCACGCCGAACCTGCCTGAAGCCCGTATCCTCGCCGAACTGCCCGAGGGCACCGCCGACGAATGCGCCGAGAAGCTGTTGCCGTTCATCAAGCACCTGTTGATCACCGGCGGCCATGGCGATGAGCACGAAGTGCACAACCGCCTCTACAGCCGTGATGGCACGCGCCAGACCTTTACCTGCCAGCGCCTGCCCGGCAGCTATCACGGTTCGGGCTGCACCCTGGCCAGCGCCCTGGCCGGACGGATCGCCCAAGGCGAAGGGCTGGTGAGTGCGGTGCAGTCGGCACTTAACTACACTTGGCGCACCCTGCGTGACGCCGAACAACTCGGCCAGGGCCAGTTCGTACCGCGCCGGCTGCCGCTGGATTTCTGCTCGTAACTATCTGCTCTTAACAGCAAGAGGCCTGCCCGATGAAACTACGTGGCCTTTACGCCATTACCGACAGCCAACTGTTGGCCGGCAAGTTCCTCGCCTATGTCGAAGCGGCATTGGACGGTGGCGTGACCCTGCTGCAGTACCGCGACAAAAGCAGCGACGAAGCCCGGCGCCTGCGCGAAGCGGAAAAACTGCGGGAGCTGTGCTCGCGCTACAAGACCCAGCTTATTATCAATGATGACTTCGACCTGGCCGCGCGCCTGGGCGTCGGCGTGCACCTGGGCCAGACCGATGGCCCACTGACGCCGGCCCGTGCGTTGCTCGGTTCCAAGGCGATCATCGGCGCCACCTGCCACGGCCAGATCGAACTGGCCGAACAGGCGGCAAAAGAAGGCGCCAGCTATGTCGCCTTCGGCCGCTTCTTCAATTCCAACACCAAGCCGGGCGCTCCGGCCGCCACCGTTGAAATGCTCGCCGAGGCCCGCAAGCGCCTGCATGTGCCGATCTGCGTGATCGGCGGCATCACCCTGGAAAACGCCGGACCGCTGGTGGCCCATGGTGCCGACCTGCTGGCCGTGGTCCACGGCCTGTTCGGTGCCGACAGTACCCAGGAAGTCACGCGCCGCGCCCGCGCCTTCAACGACCTTCTTAAAATTTCAGTTTAGAGAGCCCGATCATGTCTCGTTCCGAAACCCTGTTTGCCGATGCCCAGAAACACATCCCCGGCGGTGTGAACTCCCCCGTGCGTGCGTTCAAAAGCGTGGGCGGCACGCCGTTGTTCTTCAAGCATGCCGAAGGCGCCTACGTCACCGACGAAGATGACAAGCGCTACGTGGATTACGTCGGCTCCTGGGGCCCGATGATCCTCGGCCACAGCCACCCCGACGTGCTGGACGCAGTGCGCAGGCAACTGGAACACGGCCTGTCCTACGGCGCACCGACCGCCATGGAAACCGAGATGGCCGATCTGGTCTGCAGCATCGTGCCGTCGATGGAGATGGTGCGCATGGTCAGCTCCGGCACCGAAGCCACCATGAGTGCGATTCGCCTGGCCCGTGGTTTCACCGGCCGCGACAGCATCATCAAGTTCGAAGGCTGCTACCACGGCCATTCCGATAGCCTGCTGGTCAAAGCCGGTTCCGGCGCGCTGACCCAAGGCGTACCCAGCTCGGCCGGCGTACCGGCAGCGTTCGCCAAACACACCCTGACCCTGCCGTTCAACGACATCGGCGCCGTCGAGCAGATGCTCAGCGAAGTCGGCCAGGACGTAGCGTGCATCATCGTCGAGCCAGTGGCCGGCAACATGAACTGCGTGCCGCCCGCCCCGGGCTTTCTGCAAGGCCTGCGCGAACAGTGCGACAAGCACGGCGTGGTGCTGATTTTCGACGAAGTGATGACCGGCTTCCGCGTTGCCCTCGGCGGTGCCCAGGCGCACTACGGCGTCACGCCGGACCTCAGCACGTTCGGCAAGATCATCGGTGGCGGCATGCCCGTGGGCTGCTTCGGCGGCAAGCGCGGGATCATGCAGCACATCGCGCCGCTGGGCCCCGTGTACCAGGCCGGCACACTCTCGGGTAACCCGCTGGCCATGGCGGCCGGCCTGACCACCCTGCGCCTGATCAGCCGCCCGGGCTTCCACGCCGAGCTGACCGACTACACCACCCGCCTGCTGGACGGCCTGCAACAGCGCGCCGACGCCGCCGGTATCCCGTTCGTGACCACGCAAGCGGGCGGCATGTTTGGCCTGTACTTCAGTGGTGCCGATGACATCGTCACCTTTGATGATGTGATGGGCAGCGATGCCGACCTGTTCAAGCGCTTCTTCCACCTGATGCTGGAGGGCGGCGTGTACCTGGCACCGAGTGCCTTCGAAGCCGGCTTCACCTCGATCGCCCATGGCGATGCCGAGCTGAAACTGACACTGGATGCCGCCGAACGCGCCTTCGCCGCACTGAAATAAGCCGGAGCAAAAACCTGACGTCGCTGTGGGCGGCGTCAGATTTGCTACTTTGCCTACAGGGATTTCCTTATTTTTCCGAGAATTTACCTGCAATCCGGCAGATAACTTGCCCAAGCAGCAGAAAAACGAGTAAAGACTTTGTAAGCAGAGGCCTGCTTATTTCATAATGCGCGCTTATTGGATCCCGAGAGGGTCCGCGCGCCCCGTCAGAGGTAAGTCGATTCCCATGAAACGCACCGGCCGCACCCTGGTACTGGGCTGCCTGTTGCTCCTTCAGCCGCTGCTGGCACATGCCCAGGCAGGCGGCAACTCGTTGTTAATCCCAGCGATGGGTCGTTGCACCCTCAATACCCAGCCAGACAGCCAGGCCGAAGCCCTGAGCGCGTGTCAGAAACAGGCCGACGGTGGGGATGCGCAGGCGCAATACGAGTTGGGCGAGTACTACCACGACAGCAAAAACCCCGCCCGTGACCTCAACAAAGCCTTGAGCTACTTCGAGAAAGCCTCGCTGCAGGGCCACGCGCAGGCGCAGTTCCAGCTCGGCACCATGTTCTTCAAAGGCGAAGGCGTGCCGGCCAATAACGTCCAGGCCTATATCGTGCTGAAAATGGCCGCGGTCAACGGCGCCGAAGACGCGCTGGACACCGCCGACGAAGTCGCCGAGCACATGCAACGCGATGAATTGGAAGTGGCCACCCAAGTACTGGGGCAGATTTTCCGCAACTACCTGCTGGAACTGCAGAGTGCCGATGGGCGCTCGCCCTTCTCACCCCTGCCCTGACACCCAGCCTATTTCTCAGGCATCGGCATCGGAAACGGCATGACATTGCTCATGCCCCGGGCTTCGCTGATCTTCGGCGTGCCCAGGCGCTCGACTTCGTCGATGCGCACGATCGAATGCATCGGCACAAAACTGCGCACCACGCCTTCGAACTGGGCCTTGAGCTTTTCCTCGCCCGGGTCGACGACCAGCTGTGTGCGCTCGCCAAAGACGAACTCTTCCACTTCCAGGAAACCCCACAGATCACTTTGATAGATCTGCTTGGCGTACATTTCGAACACCTGGCCCTGGTTGAGGAAAATCACCTTATAGATTGGAGCTTCACGTTTGGTCATGGTGGGTGAGGAACACATGGGGGATATAAAAGAGGGCGCGAACTATAGCATGGCACCCGATGCACAGTGCTAGGAACCGATGGGCATGACCCCTATAATGCGCGGTTCTTTACCACCAGTTGACGATTCCCATGGCCAAGAAGCTTTATATCGAAACCCACGGTTGCCAGATGAACGAGTACGACAGCTCGCGCATGGTCGACCTGCTGGGTGAACACCAGGCCCTGGAAGTCACCGCCCGCGCCGAAGATGCCGACGTGATCCTGCTCAATACCTGCTCGATCCGCGAGCGGGCCCAGGACCGTGTGTACTCGCAGCTGGGCCGCTGGCGCGAATTGAAACTGGCCAACCCGGACATGGTGATCGCCGTCGGCGGTTGCGTGGCCAGCCAGGAAGGCGCCGCGATCCGCGACCGTGCGCCGTATGTCGACGTGGTCTTCGGCCCACAGACCCTGCACCGCCTGCCGGAAATGATCGACGCCGCACGCGTCACCAAGCTGCCCCAGGTCGACGTCTCGTTCCCGGAAATCGAAAAATTCGACCACTTGCCCGAGCCGCGTATCGACGGGCCGAGCGCCTACGTGTCGGTGATGGAAGGCTGCAGCAAGTACTGCACCTTCTGTGTGGTGCCCTACACCCGTGGTGAAGAGGTCAGCCGGCCGTTTGACGACGTGCTCGCAGAAATCATCCATCTGGCCGAAAACGGCGTGCGCGAAGTGACCCTGCTGGGCCAAAACGTCAACGGCTATCGCGGCCTGACCCACGACGGGCGCCTGGCTGACCTGGCGGAGTTGATCCGCGTGGTCGCTGCGGTGGATGGCATCGAACGCATTCGCTACACCACCTCGCACCCGCTGGAGTTCTCCGATAGCCTGATCCAGGCCCATGCCGACGTGCCGGAACTGGTCAAGCACCTGCATTTGCCGGTGCAATCGGGCTCGGACCGCATCCTCTCGGCGATGAAACGCAACCACACCGCCCTGGAATACAAATCCAAACTGCGTAAATTGCGCGCGGCGGTGCCAGGCATCTGCATCAGCTCGGACTTTATCGTCGGCTTCCCCGGCGAAACCGAGAAAGACTTCCAGCAGACCATGAAGCTGATCGAAGACGTCGGTTTCGACTTCTCCTACTCGTTCGTCTACAGCCAGCGCCCCGGCACCCCGGCGGCGGACCTGTTGGATGAAACGCCGGAAGCGCTGAAAAAAGAGCGCTTGAACGCGCTGCAACATCGCCTTAACCAGCAGGGTTTCGAGATCAGCCGACAAATGGTCGGCTCCATCCAGCGCATCCTGGTCACCGACTACTCGAAAAAAGACCCTGGCGAATTGCAGGGCCGCACCGAGAACAACCGGATCGTCAACTTCCGTTGCGATAATCCGACATTGATCGGTCAGTTTGCCGACGTGCACATCGATGCGGCGCAACCGCACTCGCTGCGCGGGTCGCTGGTGCAATAAACCAAGTTTCTGTAGGAGCGAGCTTGCTCGCGAAAAACCTGAGGGCACCGCGTATATTCAGGCTGCACGCGTTACCGTTGACGTTTTTCGCGAGCAAGCTCGCTCCTACAGAATCGCCGTCAGCCAATATGCTCCGTTTAAGTGCTTTCGCACCCGGCGTGCTGGCGTTATCCTCTCTTTCACTTAAACAGCCAAAGGGCGGCTAAAAGCAACCTTGAACGCACCCATAGCAGAACCCCATCGTTTTCTCCTCGAGCCCTTTGAGGCTCGCCGTTTCGCCAACCTGTGCGGACAGTTCGACGAGCACCTGCGCCTGATCGAACAACGCCTGAGCATCGAGATCCGCAATCGCGGCAATCAGTTCGAGCTCATTGGTGAACCCCAACACACCACGTCTGCAGAAAACCTGCTGCGCCGCCTCTACCGTGAAACCAAGGGTAGTGAGCTGTCGCCGGAAACGGTGCACCTGTACCTGCAGGAATCTGCCGTCGAAGACCTGGCCAACAACCCGGTGGCCGAAGCCAGCGTGGCCCTGCGCACCAAAAAAGGCATGATTCGCCCCCGCGGCTTGAATCAGCAGCGCTACGTCAAGGAAATCCTCGGCAACGACATCAACTTCGGCATCGGCCCGGCCGGTACCGGCAAGACCTACCTGGCCGTGGCCTGTGCGGTCGACGCCCTGGAGCGTGAGCAAGTACGCCGTATCCTGCTGGTGCGCCCAGCGGTCGAGGCCGGTGAAAAACTCGGCTTCCTGCCGGGCGACCTGGCCCAGAAGATCGACCCGTACCTGCGCCCGCTCTACGACGCACTGTACGAGATGCTCGGCTTTGAATACGTGGCCAAGCTGATCGAGCGCCAGGTGATCGAGATCGCCCCGCTGGCCTACATGCGCGGCCGCACCTTGAACAACAGCTTCATCATCCTCGACGAAAGCCAGAACACCACCGTCGAGCAGATGAAGATGTTCCTCACCCGTATCGGTTTCGGCTCCACCGCCGTGATCACCGGTGACGTCACCCAGGTCGACCTGCCCAAAGGCACCAAGTCCGGCCTGGCCCAGGTGATCGAGGTGCTCAAGGATGTGCCGGGTATCAGCTTCACGCACTTCATGCCCAAGGACGTGGTCCGCCACCCGCTGGTGCAGCGCATTGTCGAAGCCTACGAGCGCTTCGACCACCGCGATGACACACCGGCCAAGGACGTTCGCCGCGATGCTTGAGCTTGACCTGCAGCTGGCCACCGAAGCGCCCGCCCCCAGCGAAGAACAGTTCCGTCAATGGTGCGCCCTGGCCCTGCGCCAGCGCAGCGCCGACTCGGAACTGACCATCCGCCTGGTGGACGAGCCCGAGGGCCGCGAGCTGAACCACACCTGGCGCCAGAAGGACTACGCGACCAACGTGCTGTCGTTTCCCGCCGATGTACCCGATGAGTTGCTGGATATCCCCCTGCTGGGCGACCTGGTGATCTGCGTCGAGGTGGTCGAGCGTGAAGCGAAGGAACAAGGCAAGGAACTTGAGGCTCACTGGGCCCATCTAGTCATCCACGGCTGCTTGCATCTCTTGGGTTACGACCATATAGACGATGAAGAAGCCGAGGAAATGGAAGCACTGGAACGAACGTTGCTTGCAGAATTGGGTCACCCTGATCCATATGCAGACGACGAAAACTGATCAACACTCAACTGTCACATCAAAGGATTTAGAGTAATCGCTATGAGCGAAGACCGATCGAGCAACGGGCAAAAGTCATGGCTGGGTAAACTGACCCAGGCTTTTGCCCACGAGCCGAAAAACCGCCAGGAGCTGCTGGAGCTGCTGCGCGAGGCCCACCAGAATAAGTTGCTGGACAGCGAAGCGCTGGCCATCGTCGAAGGCGCCATCCAGGTGGCTGACCTGCAGGTTCGGGACATCATGGTCCCGCGCTCGCAGATGATCAGCATCAAGGCGACCCAGACCCCACGGGAATTCCTCCCGGCCGTGATCGACTCGGCGCACTCGCGCTACCCGGTGATCGGCGAAAGCCATGACGACGTCATGGGTGTCCTGCTGGCCAAGGACCTGCTGCCGCTGATCCTCAAGGAGAACGGTGACAGCTTCAACATCAAGGACCTGCTGCGCCCGGCCACCTTCGTGCCCGAATCCAAGCGCCTGAATGTGCTGCTGCGCGAATTTCGCGCCAACCACAATCACATGGCCATTGTGATCGACGAATACGGCGGCGTGGCGGGCCTGGTGACCATCGAAGACGTGCTGGAACAGATCGTCGGCGACATCGAGGATGAGCACGACGTCGAAGAAGACAGCTACATCAAGCCGCTGCCCAGCGGTGACTTCCTGGTCAAGGCGCTGACGCCGATCGAGAACTTCAACGAGTTCTTCGACAGCGAATTCTCCGACGACGAGTTCGACACCGTCGGTGGCCTGGTGATGAGTGCGTTCGGGCACCTGCCCAAGCGTAACGAAACCACCGAGATCGGCGCCTATCGCTTCCGCATCCTGAATGCCGACAGCCGCCGCATCCACTTGATTCGCCTGACACCTATTGCCCGCTAAGGATTGATATGCAGCGCCTAACCCGCCCCGGCTGGCCCGGTAATCTGCTGGCCGTGGTGGCCGGCGCCATCACCACCCTGGCGCTGGCGCCATTCGACCTGTGGCCGTTTGCATTGGTTGCGGTCGGATTGTTCTATGTCGGGCTGCGGGAGCTGACGCCGCGCCAGGCCCTGGGCCGTGGCTGGTGCTTCGGGTTCGGCCTGTTTGGCGCCGGCACCAGCTGGATCTACTACAGCATCCACCACTTCGGCGGCGCTTCGGTGCTGCTGGCGGGGTTTCTGATGCTGTTGTTTACCGCCGCCATTGCCTGGTTCTTCGCCCTGCCCGCGTGGTTATGGGCGCGCTGGCTGCGTCGCAATGAAGCGCCGTTGGCGGATGCGCTCACGTTTGCCGCGTTATGGGTCGGCCAGGAGGCCTTTCGCGGCTGGTTCCTCACCGGATTCCCGTGGCTGTACTCCGGTTACAGCCAGCTCGACGGCCCCCTCACCGGCCTGGCGCCAGTGGGCGGGATGTGGCTGATTTCCTTTGCCCTGGCGCTGACGGCGGCCCTGCTGTGCAACCTGCCACGCCTGCTGGCCGGCAAACGCAATGGGTTTATCGGCGCTGGCCTGGTGTTACTGGTAGCGCCCTGGGCCATCGGCCTGGCACTCAAGCATCATGCCTGGACCACGCCCTCGGGCGCGCCACTGACCGTCGCCGCGATCCAGGGCAACGTCGAACAAAGCATGAAGTGGGACCCCGAGCAGTTGAATGCGCAGCTCGCGCTGTACCGCGACATGAGCTTCAGCTCCAAGCCGGTCGACCTGCTGGTGTGGCCGGAAACGGCCGTGCCGGTGCTCAAGGAGTCCGTCGAGGGCTACCTGGGAATGATGGGTAAGTTTGCGGCTGACCGGCACACCGCGCTGATCACCGGCGTGCCGATTCGCCAGGAAGTGCATCACCAGAAGCGCTACTTCAACGGTATCACGGTGGTGGGTGAAGGTGACGGTACCTATCTCAAGCAGAAGCTGGTGCCGTTTGGCGAGTACGTGCCGCTGCAGGATATGCTGCGCGGCCTGATTGCCTTCTTTGACCTGCCCATGTCGGACTTCGCCCGTGGCCCTGCCGACCAGCCGATGCTGCAAGCCAAGGGCTATCAGATCGCGCCGTTCATTTGCTACGAAGTGGTGTACCCGGAGTTCGCAGCCGGCCTTTCCGCCCAGAGCGACCTGCTGCTGACCATCAGCAATGACACCTGGTTCGGCCGCTCCATCGGCCCGTTGCAGCACCTGCAAATGGCGCAGATGCGTGCGTTGGAGGCTGGCCGCTGGATGATCCGCGCCACCAATAATGGCGTGACCGGGTTGATCAACCCATTTGGGCAGATCACCGTGCAGATCCCGCAGTTCGAACGCGGTATCCTCTACGGCGAAGTGGTGCCGATGCACAACCTGACGCCGTACCTGCAATGGCGCTCGTGGCCGCTGATCATCGTGTGCCTGGTGCTGTTTGGTTGGGCCTTGCTGGCAGGCCGGATGGCCAAAACCGTTTAAGAGCCAACGCGAACAAAGTGTGGGAGGGGTGTAGAACCGTAGACATCGTTTACATCTGAAACCGGGGACATCGTTTACACATTTGAGGCCTGGACGCGGGTCATACCTCGTCCAAGCCTCCCCAAGGGATAATCACACAGGTACAAATCCCAAGCTTCATCTTCAGCTTCTTTGAGCCCTATCCTTTCCCCGGACAGCGCCTCGCTGATAAATACCAACTTGCCGTTCCACTTGATCGATCCGTCCTGCCTGACGCTTCGAACTTTCATTTCTGCCGGATATTCCACATCGGGCAAGCATCCTGGATAAATTCGGGTGGACGGCACATACAAGTCTCCCGGACGTTTCATGCCGAGCGCTTCGTGAGGGCGTACGTAATTAAACTCATGCCTGAAATGCTCCAGCAAAAGCTGCTGCTCGAC
>NZ_VYKD01000033.1:0-185410 GCF_032424295.1 Pseudomonas sp. JV449
GTAACTAAGGACAAGGGTTGCGCTCGTTACGGGACTTAACCCAACATCTCACGACACGAGCTGACGACAGCCATGCAGCACCTGTCTCAATGTTCCCGAAGGCACCAATCCATCTCTGGAAAGTTCATTGGATGTCAAGGCCTGGTAAGGTTCTTCGCGTTGCTTCGAATTAAACCACATGCTCCACCGCTTGTGCGGGCCCCCGTCAATTCATTTGAGTTTTAACCTTGCGGCCGTACTCCCCAGGCGGTCAACTTAATGCGTTAGCTGCGCCACTAAGAGCTCAAGGCTCCCAACGGCTAGTTGACATCGTTTACGGCGTGGACTACCAGGGTATCTAATCCTGTTTGCTCCCCACGCTTTCGCACCTCAGTGTCAGTATCAGTCCAGGTGGTCGCCTTCGCCACTGGTGTTCCTTCCTATATCTACGCATTTCACCGCTACACAGGAAATTCCACCACCCTCTACCATACTCTAGTCAGTCAGTTTTGAATGCAGTTCCCAGGTTGAGCCCGGGGATTTCACATCCAACTTAACAAACCACCTACGCGCGCTTTACGCCCAGTAATTCCGATTAACGCTTGCACCCTCTGTATTACCGCGGCTGCTGGCACAGAGTTAGCCGGTGCTTATTCTGTCGGTAACGTCAAAACCATCACGTATTAGGTAATGGCCCTTCCTCCCAACTTAAAGTGCTTTACAATCCGAAGACCTTCTTCACACACGCGGCATGGCTGGATCAGGCTTTCGCCCATTGTCCAATATTCCCCACTGCTGCCTCCCGTAGGAGTCTGGACCGTGTCTCAGTTCCAGTGTGACTGATCATCCTCTCAGACCAGTTACGGATCGTCGCCTTGGTGAGCCATTACCCCACCAACTAGCTAATCCGACCTAGGCTCATCTGATAGCGCAAGGCCCGAAGGTCCCCTGCTTTCTCCCGTAGGACGTATGCGGTATTAGCGTCCGTTTCCGAACGTTATCCCCCACTACCAGGCAGATTCCTAGGCATTACTCACCCGTCCGCCGCTCTCAAGAGAAGCAAGCTTCTCTCTACCGCTCGACTTGCATGTGTTAGGCCTGCCGCCAGCGTTCAATCTGAGCCATGATCAAACTCTTCAGTTCAAACATCTTTGGGTTTTTAAGAAACCCTAAACTTGGCTCAGCAATCGTTGGTTATTCTTTGATTTCTCGCGGAGTAACTTGTGATGCTGATAATCTTGTTGACTATCAGTCTGACTCCACAAGCACCCACACGAATTGCTTGATTCAGTTGTTAAAGAGCGGTTGGTTAAGAGCTTTCGTCTCAACCGAGGCGCGCATTCTACAGCAGCCTCATTTGCTGTCAAGTGATTATTTTCAGAAGCTTTCGAAGATTTCTTCAACAACTTCAACCACTTGCGCTTCCGATCTCTCGTTAGCGGGAGGCGAATTCTACAGCGTTACACGCTGCTGTCAACACCTCTTTTTCTCCGCTTTCGACCGAGAAGATCGAATCGTTAATAGCGTCAAACAACATGACTCTATCAACTCCTTCTGGGCTTCGATGAACTGAAGCAATCCGCTGCCTTATTCTGCATAACTCTTTGTTTACCAAGGAGTTTTGCGTTTCGACTGCGCCGGAAGTGGGGCGAATTATAGACTTCCAGGATCTGCCGTCAACACTTAATTTAGTTTTCCTATCAATTTGCCGAAGTTGATTAAAAAACCACCAAAACGCCCTCTATATAGAAGAGCGCCCCTAGATAACTCCCGCTTCTTTTAAAGCCTTCACATTCGCCGAGCCCAACCCCAACACATCCTGCAGCACCTGAGCCGTATGCTGCCCCAACAAAGGAGGCGCAGTACGGTACTCCACAGGCGTCTTGGATAACCGAATCGGACTGGCCACCAGCGGCACCATCCCCGCCAACGCATGCGGCAGCTGTATCGCCAGCCCTCGTGCCTTTACCTGAGGATCGGCAAACACCTGGGCTAGGTCATTGATCGGCCCACAAGGCACACCAACCCGCTCCAGTTGTGACACCCACTCAGCCGTAGTCTTGAAGACCGTAACCTGGCGAATCAATGGAATCAGCTCAGCGCGGTTGGCTACCCGCACCTTATTAGTAGAGAACCGCGGATCATCCGCCCACTGCGGCTGCCCAGCCACTTCGGCGAACTTGCGAAATTGCCCGTCATTACCCACGGTCAGTATGAAATCGCCATCGGCCGTAGGAAAATCCTGATAAGGCACGATATTCGGATGAGCATTACCCAGTCGTTTTGGCGCCGCTCCCGTGGCCAGGTAGTTCATCGCCTGGTTAGCCAGACAAGCCACCTGCACATCAAGCAACGCCATATCGATATGCTGCCCACCACCGTCATGATCCCGATGCGCCAGCGCAGCAAGGATCGCCACCGTCGAGTAGAGCCCAGTGAGAATGTCAGTCAACGCCACCCCCACCTTCACCGGCCCGGCCCCCTCATCGCCTTCCGGCCGACCGGTAAGACTCATCAGCCCACCCAACCCCTGGATCATGAAGTCATACCCCGCGCGAGCGGCATACGGCCCCGTCTGACCGAAGCCAGTGATCGAGCAGTAGATCAACTCCGGATTCACCTTCTTGAGCGAATCGTAGTCCAGCCCATACGCCGCCAGGCCACCCACCTTGAAGTTCTCGATCAAGATGTCGGACTTGGCAGCCAGATCTCGCACCAGCCGCTGTCCCTCCGGCCGCGTGAAGTCGATCGTCACCGACTCTTTGTTGCGATTAGCCGACAAGTAGTACGCCGCCTCACTCGTGTTCTCGCCATCAACATCCTTAAGGAAGGGCGGCCCCCAGGCGCGCGTATCGTCACCGCTACCAGGTCGCTCGACCTTGATCACCTCAGCCCCAAGGTCCGCAAGGATCTGCCCGGACCAGGGGCCTGCCAACACTCGCGATAAATCCAATACCCGCAGATGCGAAAGCGCGCCCATGCCGTTCCCCTATTAATAGAACGCCTGAAGACCGGTTTGCGCGCGCCCCAGAATCAGGGCATGCACGTCATGGGTGCCCTCATAGGTGTTAACCACCTCCAGGTTCACCAGATGACGCGCCACCCCGAACTCATCGGAGATGCCGTTGCCCCCCAACATGTCCCGCGCCATACGTGCGATGTCCAAGGACTTGCCGCATGAGTTGCGCTTCATGATGGATGTGATTTCAACCGCAGCCGTTCCCTCTTCCTTCATACGCCCCAGGCGCAGGCAGCCTTGCAGCGCCAGGGTGATTTCGGTCTGCATATCGGCCAGCTTCTTCTGGATCAATTGAGTTGCTGCCAATGGACGGCCGAACTGATGGCGATCCAGGGTGTACTGGCGTGCGGTGTGCCAACAGAACTCGGCAGCACCCAAAGCCCCCCAGGAGATGCCATAACGCGCCGAGTTAAGGCAGGTGAAAGGGCCCTTCAAGCCGCGCACATCCGGGAAAATGTTCTCTTCCGGCACAAACACGTTATCCATCACGATCTCACCGGTGATGGAGGCGCGCAGGCCGACCTTGCCGTGAATCGCCGGCGCACTCAGGCCTTTCCAGCCTTTCTCCAGGACAAACCCACGAATATCCCCAGCATCGTCCTTGGCCCACACCACAAACACGTCCGCAATCGGGCTATTGGTGATCCACATTTTTGCGCCCGTCAGGCTGTAGCCGCCATCCACTTTGCGTGCACGAGTAACCATCGCGCCGGGATCGGAACCGTGGTCAGGCTCGGTCAAACCAAAGCAGCCAATCCATTCGCCCGAGGCCAATTTCGGCAAGTACTTCTGCTTTTGCGCTTCGGTGCCGAACTCATTGATAGGCACCATCACCAGTGACGACTGCACACTCATCATCGAGCGATAACCGGAGTCGACGCGCTCAACCTCACGCGCAATCAGGCCGTAGCTGACGTAGTTCAAACCACTGCCCCCGTACTGCTCAGGAATCATTGCCCCCAGCAAACCGGTCTCACCCATTTCACGGAAAATCGCCGGGTCGGTCTTTTCATGGCGAAAAGCTTCAAGCACACGCGGCGCCAGCTTGTCCTGGGCGAATTGCTCAGCACTGTCGCGCACCATGCGCTCCTCTTCGGTGAGCTGTTGATCCAGCAGCAGTGGATCGATCCAGTTGAAGCTTGCCTTGCCAGCCATGAATGAGTCCTCGCAAAGAAAATCAGAATTCGTGCATGGAGCCTAGGCCGGGCAGGCAGGGAGAGCAAACGAGGTTTTTGCATAGGCTTGTGCTAATTTCTCACTCCGTAACGCCTATAAGCGACTCAGCTGCACTTTTTGTGTGAGGACAAGGTATATGCGCAGGAAAATTCCCAGCACCACCGCCCTTGTCAGTTTTGAAGCGGCAGCCCGCCACGAGAGCTTTACCAAGGCGGCGCATGAGCTTTCCATCACCCAAGGCGCCATTTGCCGACAGATCGCCAGCCTGGAAGAGTTTTTAAGTGTCGAGCTGTTTCGGCGCTCACGGCGCGGGGTAAAGCTGACGGAGGCGGGACTTTCATACAGCCGTCGCGTGGCCACCCAGCTGGACGCCGTGGAGCGCGATACCCTGTCCGTCATGGGGCAGCAAGGCGCAAACACCATTGAGCTGGCCGTAGTACCCACGTTTGGTACGCAATGGTTGATCCCTCGCCTCAAGGACTTTCAACGAGAGCATCCAGAAGTGACGGTAAACCTGACTAACCGCACGCGTCCTTTTCTATTTGCGGATACGGAATTCGA
This sequence comes from Pseudomonas sp. JV449, assembly GCF_032424295.1. Taxonomy (NCBI): domain Bacteria; kingdom Pseudomonadati; phylum Pseudomonadota; class Gammaproteobacteria; order Pseudomonadales; family Pseudomonadaceae; genus Pseudomonas; species Pseudomonas sp. JV449. Next base: position 4,736 of record NZ_VYKD01000033.1, read on the forward strand.
CGCAGCAATTTACTTCGGCGACGCAGATTGGTCCGGTACCGAATCCCACAGGCTCATGGGAGAAAATCCTGTCCCCGTGTGCAGCCCGCGACTATTGGGCGAACTTGAGCGATTCACCCCCCAGGAGATTGCAGAACTGCCATTGCTGCAGCAGACCACCCGCCCTTACGCCTGGCGCCAATGGTTCAACGCCCAGCAACTGAACGTGCCCCGCGACATGACAGGCCCACGTTACGAGCTATTCTCGATGTTGTCTCAAGCCGCCATGCATGACATGGGTATTGCACTGATCCCGCCATTCCTTATCCAGCGAGAACTGGATGAGCATCGACTGGTGATCGCAAGCCCGCAGGCGCTGACCAGTTCGAAGGCTTATTACCTGATGATTCCTGACAGAAAAGTCGAATCCGCCTCACTGCACGCGTTCAGAGACTGGTTGATAGACCAATCGCAGCGCTACAGCCCCAGTATTTAAAGGACAAGCCTCACATGCTGACTTTGTAGTCAGCTAAATCTCAAGCCTACAGATGTACGTATATGTCGCATTTAAGCAGACTGTACCTGTCAGTCTGAAACAAGGCTTAAAGCCATGATTTTCGTGGCTTGTAGCGACTCCTATCAGCCAATGCCCGACTATTCACATCAACGATGGAAAAAAACACACGAATCAGCTGAAGCCCTTTAAACACCTGTATTTAAAGAGGTTATTTCAGACCATTGCGACAATCAGTCACAGGGTGACTTGTAGTTAATTTTTCGTCACCCGTCATAATCCCTTGAAGGCCGTAAAGTTCGCCTGCAAAATGCCGCGCCCCGCTGTCATTTCAGCGGGATCGTGCTGATCGGCCGCCCCAGCTGCGCCACTCGCGGTGCACTGGCCTTTTTACAAAAAGATCAAAAGCAAAAAGATCATGCAGGAGATTTGACGTGCACATTGGTGTTCCTCTCGAAACCCAGACCGGTGAAACGCGGGTGGCTGCCACCCCGGAAACCATCAAGAAGCTGATCGGCCAGGGCCATAAGGTCACTGTTCAAAGCGGCGCAGGCCTCAAGGCCAGCATCGTCGACAGTGCCTATGAAGCGGCAGGCGCGACCATTGGCAGTGCCGGCGATGCGTTTGGCGCCGAGCTGATTCTCAAGGTGGTCGCCCCCAGCGACAGCGAACTGGCGCTGATCAAAAGCGGCACCGCGTTGGTGGGCATGCTCAATCCGTTCAGCAACGAAACCATTGCCAAGCTGGCCGAGCAAGGCATCACTGCCTTTGCGCTGGAAGCTGCGCCACGTACCTCGCGGGCCCAGAGCCTCGACGTGCTGTCTTCCCAGGCCAACATCGCCGGCTATAAAGCCGTGTTGCTGGCCGCCCATCATTACCCGCGCTTCATGCCGATGCTCATGACCGCCGCCGGTACGGTCAAAGCCGCGCGCGTGCTGATCCTCGGCGCCGGTGTTGCAGGCCTTCAAGCCATCGCCACGGCGAAACGCCTGGGCGCGGTGATCGAAGCATCCGACGTGCGCCCTGCGGTAAAAGAGCAGATCGAATCCCTTGGCGCCAAGTTCGTCGACGTGCCCTACGAAACCGACGAAGAACGTGAATGCGCCGTTGGCGTCGGCGGCTACGCGCGCCCGATGCCCAGCAGCTGGATGCAACGCCAGGCGCTGGCCGTGCACGAACGCGCCAAGCAGGCCGACATCGTCATCACCACCGCCCTGATCCCCGGCCGCAAGGCGCCGACGCTGCTCAGCGCCGACACCGTCGCGCAGATGAAGCCCGGCTCGGTGGTCATCGACCTCGCTGCCGCCCAGGGCGGCAATTGCCCGCTGACCGTCGCCGACCAGGTGGTGGTGGAGAACGGCGTAATCATCTGCGGCCCGACCAACCTCGCCGGCGCCGTCGCCGCCGATGCGTCGGCCTTGTATGCGCGCAACCTGCTGGACTTCCTGAAACTGGTCTTCAACAAGGAAGGGCAGTTTGAAATCAACCTCGAAGACGACATCGTCGCCGCGTGCCTCATGTGCCGCGACGGCCAAGTCATCCGCAAAAACGCCTAAGCAGGGATTCAGACGATGGAAGAGCTTATCTCCCCCGGTATCTACAACCTGATCATCTTTGTGCTGGCGATTTATGTCGGTTACCACGTGGTCTGGAACGTAACGCCCGCACTGCACACACCGTTGATGGCAGTGACGAACGCCATTTCAGCGATTGTGATTGTCGGCGCCATGCTCGCTGCAGCGCTGACCGTTACGCCACTGGGCAAGACCATGGGCACCCTGGCTGTGGCCCTCGCGGCCGTGAACGTGTTCGGCGGTTTCCTGGTAACTCGCAGGATGCTGGAGATGTTCAAGAAGAAAGCCCCGAAAGTAAAAGAAGAGGCGCCGAAGTAATGAGCATGAATCTGGTGACGACGCTGTACCTGATCGCGTCGATCTGCTTTATCCAGGCCCTCAAAGGCCTGTCGCATCCCACTACGTCGCGACGCGGCAATCTGTTCGGCATGCTCGGCATGGCGCTGGCGGTACTCACGACCGTAGGCCTCATCTATAAGCTCGGCGCTGAGCTGGCCACCGCCGGTATCGGCTACGTGATCGTCGGCCTGCTGGTCGGCGGCACCGCCGGCTCGATCATGGCCAAGCGCGTAGAAATGACCAAGATGCCCGAACTGGTCGCCTTCATGCACAGCATGATCGGCCTGGCCGCGGTGTTTATCGCGATTGCCGCCGTGGTCGAGCCGCAGTCCCTGGGCATCGTCAAACACCTGGGCGATGCGATCCCGGCGGGCAACCGCCTGGAGCTGTTCCTCGGCGCGGCCATCGGGGCGATTACCTTCTCCGGTTCGGTGATCGCGTTCGGCAAGCTGTCGGGCAAGTACAAGTTCCGCCTGTTCCAAGGCGCACCGGTACAGTTTGGCGGCCAGCACAAGATCAACCTGGTGCTCGGCCTTGCAACCCTGGGCCTGGGGCTGGCGTTCATGTTCACCGGCAACCTCACCGCCTTTGCGCTGATGCTGGCATTGGCGTTCGTGCTCGGCGTGCTGATCATCATCCCGATTGGCGGCGCCGATATGCCGGTTGTTGTGTCGATGCTCAACAGCTACTCCGGCTGGGCCGCGGCGGGCATCGGCTTCTCGCTGAACAACTCGATGCTGATCATTGCCGGTTCGCTGGTGGGTTCAAGCGGTGCGATCCTGTCGTACATCATGTGCAAGGCGATGAACCGCTCCTTCTTTAATGTACTGCTCGGCGGTTTCGGCAATGCGCCGGATGCCGGTGCTGCAGCGGGTTCTAAAGAAGCACGCCCGGTGAAGTCCGGTTCGGCCGACGACGCCACCTTCCTGCTGACCAACGCCGACACCGTGATCATCGTTCCAGGCTATGGCCTGGCAGTGGCACGGGCACAGCATGCCCTGAAGGAACTGACCGAAAAGCTGACGCACCGTGGCGTGACCGTGAAATACGCGATCCACCCGGTGGCCGGCCGTATGCCTGGGCATATGAACGTCCTGCTGGCCGAGGCGGAAGTGCCTTACGACCAGGTGTTCGAGATGGAGGATATCAACTCCGAATTCGGCCAGGCTGACGTGGTGCTGGTGCTGGGCGCGAACGACGTGGTCAACCCGGCCGCCAAGAACGACCCCAACTCGCCGATTGCCGGCATGCCGATCCTGGAGGCGTTCAAGGCCAAGACCATCATCGTCAACAAGCGTTCGATGGCCAGTGGTTATGCCGGGCTGGATAACGAACTGTTCTACCTGGACAAGACCATGATGGTCTTCGGTGATGCCAAGAAGGTCATCGAAGATATGGTCAAGGCCGTCGAGTAACACTGCGCCAGAGCAATACCCGAAACCCTGGCCTCCAGTAGGCTGGGGTTTTTTATTACCCCATGAAACCCGACCAAAGGCTCTAAATCGCTGCCCCGCATTCGACCATGGTAGCGGGCCGAAACTTTTTGAAATCACTACACTGCCCACCTTGCTTCCGTAGCCTGAGATAACAATTCATGTACCGTGATCGTATCCGCTTGCCTTCGTTGTTGAACAAGGTCATGAGCGCGGCAGACGCCGCCGCACTGATCGAGGACGGCATGACCGTCGGCATGAGCGGCTTCACCCGTGCCGGTGAAGCCAAGGCCGTCCCCCACGCCCTGGCCGAACGCGCCAAGACGTCCCCGCTGAAAATCACCCTGATGACCGGCGCCAGCCTGGGTAACGACCTGGACAAGCAATTGACCGAAGCCGGCGTGCTGTCCCGACGCATGCCGTTCCAGGTCGATAGCACGTTGCGCAAGGCGATCAACGCCGGCGAAGTGATGTTTATCGATCAGCACCTGTCGGAAACCGTCGAGCAACTGCGCAACAACCAGCTCAAGCTGCCGGACATTGCCGTCATCGAGGCCGTTGCGATCACCGAACAAGGCCATATCGTGCCCACCACGTCCGTGGGTAACTCCGCCAGCTTCGCGATTTTCGCCAAGCAAGTGATCGTCGAGATCAACCTGGCACACAACCCGAATCTGGAAGGGCTGCACGACATCTATATCCCGACCTACCGGCCAACCCGTACGCCGATCCCGCTGGTAAAGGTCGACGACCGCATCGGCAGCACCGCGATCCCGATCCCGCCGGAGAAGATCGTCGCCATCGTGATCACCAATCAGGCCGACTCAGCCTCCACCGTGACACCACCCGACAGCGACACCCAGGGCATCGCCAACCACCTGATCAACTTCCTCAAGCAGGAAGTGGACGCCGGGCGCATGACCAACAAGCTTGGCCCGCTGCAGGCCGGGATCGGCAACATTGCCAACGCAGTGATGTGCGGCCTGATCGATTCGCCGTTCGAAGACCTGACCATGTATTCGGAAGTGTTGCAGGACTCGACGTTCGACCTGATCGACGCCGGCAAACTGAGCTTTGCCTCGGGCAGCTCGATCACCCTGTCGGAGCGGCGCAATGCCGACGTGTTCGGCAACCTGGAGCACTACAAAGACAAGCTGGTGCTGCGCCCGCAGGAAATTTCCAATCACCCTGAAGTAGTGCGGCGCCTGGGCATTATCGGCATCAACACGGCGCTGGAGTTCGACATCTACGGCAACGTCAACTCCACCCACATCTGCGGTACGCGGATGATGAACGGCATCGGCGGTTCCGGCGACTTTGCGCGCAACGCGCACCTGGCGATCTTCGTCACCAAGTCGATTGCCAAGGGCGGCGCGATTTCCAGCGTGGTGCCGATGGTCAGCCATGTGGACCACACTGAGCATGACGTCGATATCCTGGTCACCGAAATAGGCCTCGCCGACTTGCGGGGCCTGGCGCCGCGGGAGCGGGCCCGGGTGATCATCGACAACTGTGTGCATCCGGCATACCGCGATGCGCTGAACAGTTACTTCAACACAGCCTGCGCCATCGGCGGACACACGCCACACATCCTGCGCGAAGCACTGAGTTGGCACATTAACCTGGAAGAAACCGGGCATATGCTCAAGGCTTGATTGATACAGATTCGAGCTGACGCAAACACAGTTTCGTCAGCTCGATGCCACAACCCTCGATTCTTGAAAAAACTGTACTGCTGTACCGGTCATTTCCTACCGAAAATTCCCACCCTCACATCATAAAATGCCTATTTCGCACTATTTCAGTGCGGACAGGTACAGTTGCCCCATTTCCGTACAGTACAGCGCCTATAAACAGTTAACTGGCCCCTCACAATACAGGTGAACTGTATCTAGAGAGTCTTGCGCCGGAAGAGGATCATTGGCATCAGTTAAACCACTACCTAATCCCGCCACAAGCGGAAGGATGTCATCATGGAACGTACACTCAGTTCCGAACTGTTCTTCGAAGAAAAAGCTGTAAACACCCAGGCTTCCCTGCCTTTGCGCGTTCTCGCCAACCTGATGTTGTGGCAGCGCCGCATCTCCAGCCGCCATCAACTGGCTCGTCTGGATTCGCGTCTGCTGGCTGATGCCGGTATCAGCGAAGCTCAACGCTACGAAGAGCTGAGCAAGCCGTTCTGGCGTTAATTGACGCCCGCTGGCCCTGACCCACCGGGTCCACAGCCAGCACTGATTTGTCAAAACAAAGCCCGCCCCGGGAGACCGGAGGCGGGCTTTGTTGTTTCGGGGCCAGCCTTGTTCCAGGCCAAACAGAAGCCATTCATCTCAACCAGTACAGTTCAAAAAATATAACAGTTAAGCAGTACAATTAAGCATTGGTGTATCTGTAACGGTCAAAGCAACTCGCCCACCATGGTGTTCCAGGACCTCACGGAAGGCGCTCACCATGGACACCCAACCCTCTCTCTATAAACGGCTGTTACACAGGACAGCTTCCACGCTGGCCAAATGGCTCCGCCACGCCTACGAACGCCGCCAACTGGCGCAACTCGATCTTCGAGAACTCTCCGATGTCGGCATCAGCCCGGGAGACCGAATGGCCGAGCTGTCCAAGCCGTTCTGGCGAGACTAGGCAGTCAAGAAGCTTTCCGAACGGATAAACAGCGGCTTAATATCCATGCACAACGTGGCGAACCGTTTAGAACAGGCGTCTGATCCCCAATGGCTGCCCTGCGCCACCTTATTCGTTCACCTACAGGAGTCACCCCATGTCCCGTATTCGCCTGCTGAGTGCTGCTGCCCTGCTGGCCCTGGCCACCAACGCCAGCGCAACCAGCTTCATCGTGACCACCGACTCCATCGTCGGCGCACTGAAGGCTACTTCCGACGCCACCTCCGATGCCACTTCGTCACTGCGGGATAACAAGGTCGTGCGCGCCGCTCGTGACGACGCAGCCAGCTTCGTCGCAAGCGAAGGCGCCATTCGTGGGGTGAAGCTGGAAAGCGCCCTGGCCCAGATCCGCCAACACGCGCCGCAACTGAACACCGCGACTGACGCACAACTGGCCCAAGCCATCCTGGCTATTTGAGTGGGCTGACAAAGGGAGCGCCCGTCGCTCCCCGATGCCGACGCACTGGCTCTCGCTCGGGCATTACGCTAGCCTTGGCGCTCGCTTTCAGTTGTCGAGTCCCATGGCTTTTTCATACCGCCTGCTAATAGTCCCTGTGTGTTTGTGTGCCAGCTGGTCGCCATTGGCTTCGGCCTTTGACCTGACCATCCAAGGTACCGTCGCGAGTGCGTACGCCACCAGCAAGGTGAGCTCAGCGCCTTTCGACCGGAAAGTAGTCGTGGCTGCCCAGGCTGATGCCGCTGCGTTTATCGCCACTGACGGCCAATGGCGGGGGGCACGGCTGGAATCCGCGCTGGATTACCTGCGCCGTACCCAACCAAAACTTAACGCCAGCGACCTTGAACTGGCGCAGGCAATTCTCGTCCAATAATCATCTTTGTATTTCGGAGTCATTCCATGCGTAGCCCGCTGATCGCCGCCACCCTTGGCCTGCTGTTGTTGGCCGACGTTGCCCAGGCACATACCCTGGTGGCCACCAGTAACATCATTGTTCGCGCCTCTGGCCGCACCATTGATTTCACTTCGGACACCACCACCTCCATCCGCGACTCCAAAGTCGTGCGCGAAGCCCACGATGACGCGGCCAGTTTCGTCGCCACCAACGGCGAGATCCGCGGCGCACAGTTGGAAGCCGCCTTCGACACCCTGCGCACCCGCCTGCCGGAAGCGCGCGATGCCAGCGACCAGACCCTCGCCGAAGCTATCCTCGCTCTGTGAGGCGCCTTGTCGCCTGGCTCCTGGCCGGGACTGTGCTGCTGTGTGCCAGCGCAGCCCAGGCCAGCCTGCAACTGCGGCTCAAGACAGATGGCTTGAGCCCGACCGAACAGCAGGCCAGCCAGGCATTGCTCGACGAGGCGATGCGCTCGCTGCCACCGCGCTTCGTCGAGCAGTTGGACCGGCGCATCGATGTCGGCTGGACCGACAAGATGCCCGAAAATGCCTACGGCCAGGCCTCCCTGGTGTCCGAGTTGGACCTCAACCGCAACCTGCTCGACAGCCTGACCGACGGCAGCGCCGCCACGCAAAAAACCAATCGCCCCCACGGCACCGTGCGCCGGGAAATGCTCGCCACCGTGCTGCATGAACTGACCCACATCTATGACCGTGCGCGCCTGTGGCCCAAGGACGAACGCGCGCTGATCCAGCGTTGCAGCCGCCAGAACAACATCACCGGCCTGATCGGCCTGCCCGATCAATGCCGTGGCCAGAATGACCGACGCTTCACCCTCAGCGATGACCCGCGCCTGCTGGACCTGGCGGGCTGGCCGCAATATGTCGGCCGTCGCGGTGAGCGCGAACAACACAACCGTCAGGTCGCGCGCAGCCCGGATATCTACGAAACCACCAGCCCGCTGGAATTCGTAGCGGTCAATATGGAGTACTTCCTCCTCGACCCAAGCTATGCCTGCCGGCGCCCCGCGCTGTTCCGCTATTACAAGGAACACTTCGGCTGGGCCCCACCGGAACAAGACACCTGCGCCAAGACCTACGCGTTCCTCAACGCCGGCAACGATTTCGCCAAGACACCCCTGGGCCACGTCGACCCGGAGCGGGTCTACGAAATCGACTACCTGCTGGCCGAAGCCAACCAGAACCTGGTCAGCCGCTGGGGCCACAGTATGTTGCGCCTGGTGATCTGCGCGCCGGGCCGCCCCCGTGGGCCGGACTGCCGGCTCGACCTGGACCAGCACCTGGTGCTGTCCTACCGCGCCTTCGTCGGCGATGTACAGCTGTCCAGCTGGGACGGCCTGGTGGGCAAGTACCCGTCACGGCTGTTCGTGTTGCCGCTGGCCCAGGTGATCGACGAATACACCAAGACCGAACTGCGCGGCCTGGCGTCCGTGCCGCTGAAACTGTCGCGCCAGGAGATCAACGACACCGTCGAGCACGCCGCTGAAATGCACTGGAGCTATGACGGCAACTATTACTTCCTGTCCAACAATTGCGCGGTCGAAAGCCTGAAACTGCTGCGCAGCGGCAGCGCCAACCCGCAGCTGACCGGCCTGGATAACATCACGCCTAATGGCCTGCTGGAAGTGCTGCAAGCCCGCGGCCTGGCGGATACCAGCGTACTCAACGACAAACGCGAGGCCATGCGCCTGGGGTATCACTTCGACTCCTTCCGCGAACGCTACCAGGCCATGTTCGACGTGCTGCGCAAACACCTGCCGATCAAACAGACCCAGGTTGAAGACTGGCTGTCCCTCAGCGCCGAAGAGCGCCGCCAGTGGTTCGACCAGGCCGACCTGCGCACCAGCGCCGCACTGCTGCTGCTGGAACAGGCGAGCTTTCGCAAACAGCTGATGCTGGCCCAGGACGAAGTCAAGCAACGCTACCTCGGTGCACGCGAGCTGAAAAACGGCGGCATGGAGAAAGCCAACGCCACACTGCAGCAGATCCTCGCCAACAGTGGCTTCCTCAGCCGTCCCGCAGAACTGCTGGGCAGCGGTGGCTATGGCCTGCCGCAACCATCGGAAGCCAAGCGCCTGGAATCGGAAAGCGCCGAGCGCCAGAAGCAGCTGCAATCGCTCACCGGCGAGCTGGATAAAGAGGTGAGGGCGCTGCTGGATCCGTCCCGCGCGGCCGAAATTGCTGCGTGTGAAGCCAACCTCAAGCAGGTGGGTGAACACCTGCGCAAACTGCACAAAGCAGCGGGCGGCCTCGAGCTGCCCTGAAGTACACGGGATAAACACATTCCAATGTGGGAGCAAGCCCCCTCCCACATTTGAAATGTGTACACCTGAAGACCGTACATCTTCCCACCACCAACTGTTTTGCCAACGAAAGCTGGCTGAAAGCTAACGCGTCTAGGATCGCCCCCAACTGCCGGCAACAGACCGGCTGTACACAACAACAATGGTGATCCCCGATGTCCGTCCGTACCCGCCTGTTCGCCCCAACTCCACCCGTACGCCTCGTGCCCTTCGTTCTGCGCTGACCCCACCCCGGTTCGCCATTCCCTAGCCGCGCTACGCCTGGAGTATTCCTATGCTGACTTTCCTTGGCTTTGCCATGGTCATCACGTTCATGTTCCTGATCATGACCAAGCGCCTGTCCGCGCTGATCGCCCTGATCATCGTGCCTATCCTGTTCGCGCTGTTCGGCGGTTTCGCACCGAAGATCGGCCCGATGATGCTCGAAGGCATTACCAAGCTCGCGCCCACCGGCGTGATGCTGATGTTCGCCATCCTCTATTTTGCCCTGATGATCGACTCCGGCCTGTTCGACCCGGCTGTGCGCAAGATCCTCAAGATGGTCAAGGGCGACCCGCTGAAGGTGTCGGTCGGCACCGCCGTACTGGCCCTGGTGGTGTCCCTCGACGGTGACGGCGCCACCACCTACATGATTTGCGTGGCCGCCATGCTGCCGCTGTACCAGCGCATCGGCATGAGCCCGCGGATCATGGCCGGCCTGATCATCCTCGCCGGTGGCGTGATGAACATGACCCCCTGGGGCGGCCCGACCGCCCGCGCCGCCAGTGCGCTGCACGTGGACCCCTCGGATATTTTCGTACCGATGATCCCGGCGATGGCCGCCGGTGTGGTCGCGATCCTGGTGATTGCCTACATGTACGGCAAGCGCGAACGGGCGCGCCTGGGTGAACTGCACCTGCAAGGCGACGAGATCGACCACAGCGAGATCAGCGTGTCGCAATACCCGGACGCCCGTCGTCCGAAGCTGATCTGGTTCAACGGTGCCCTGACCCTGGCCCTGATGTGCACCCTGATCGCCGGCCTGTTGCCGCTGCCGGTGCTGTTCATGGTGGCATTCAGTATCGCGATGATCGTCAACTACCCGTGCCTGCAACAGCAGAAAGACCGCGTCGCCGCCCACGCCGGCAGCGTATTGGCGGTGGTCGGGTTGATCTTCGCCGCAGGGATCTTCACCGGCATCCTGTCGGGCACCGGCATGGTCGATGCCATGTCCAAGAGCCTGCTGGCCGTCATTCCGGAAGCCATGGGCCCTTACCTGGCGGTGATCACCGCACTGGTGAGCATGCCGTTCACCTTCTTCATGTCCAACGATGCGTTCTACTATGGCGTACTGCCAGTACTCGCCGAAGCCGCCAGCCATTACGGCATCACCGCAGTGGAAATGGCCCGCGCCTCGATTGTTGGCCAGCCCGTGCACTTGCTCAGCCCGCTGGTACCGTCGACCTACCTGTTGGTGGCCCTGGCCGGTATCGAATTTGGCGATCACCAGCGCTTCACCCTGAAGTGGGCAGTACTGGTATGCCTGTGCATAATGTTCGCCGCATTGCTGATGGGGATTTTTCCGCTGTTCAGCACTCTATAATCGTACCGACTCACTCACCGCGCGGCGCTGCAGCTTGCGCGGTTTAACACTTGCTCAAAGGAATACACATGGAATGGCTGACCAATCCGGAAATCTGGATTGCCTTCTTCACCCTGACGGCCCTCGAGATCGTCCTGGGCATCGATAACATCATCATGATTTCGATCCTGGTCAGCCGCATGCCCAAGCATATGCAGGCACGCACCCGGATCTTCGGCCTGGCATTGGCCATGGTCACGCGAATCCTGTTGCTGCTGTCGATCACCTGGGTCATGCGCCTGACCGACGACCTGTTCGTGGTCTTCGGCCAAGGCATTTCCGGCCGCGACCTGATCCTGTTCTTCGGTGGCCTGTTCCTGCTGTGGAAAAGCTCCCAGGAGATGTACCACGCCCTGGAAGGTGAAGACGAAACCCACGACGAACCCAAGGGCGCCGGTGGCAAGTTCATCTACACCATCATCCAGATCGCGATCATCGACATCGTCTTCTCCCTGGACTCGGTGATCACCGCCGTGGGCATGGTCTCCCATGTGCCGGTCATGGTTGCCGCGATCATTGTTGCCGTATTGGTGATGATGCTGGCCGCCGGCACCATCAGCGACTTCATCGACAAGCACCCGTCGCTGAAGATGCTGGCGCTGTCGTTCCTGCTGGTGGTGGGTACCGTACTGATCGCCGAATCCTTCGACGTGCACGTGCCAAAAGGCTACGTCTACTTCGCCATGGCATTCTCGCTGGCGGTGGAAGCGGTGAACATCAAGATGCGCACCGCCATCGCGAAAAAGAAGAAACAGCAGGACCCTGTGAAACTGCGCAAGGATATTCCGGGTCAATAAACCCGAGCCAGACAAAAAAGGGGCTTTTATAAGCCCCTTTTTTTCATGCATAAAAAGCTGATTTCATGACAGTTTTGTTTCAATCCCCACTTTAGCTATGCGATGCTGGCGCCGAGCCCATTCGCCAACTACAGCTTAACTACAAGACGTAGAACGGCACGCGGCAATTCTCATTTGCGCCAAATGGCGCACACCCACACGGGGGGCCGAGCATGCTGACCTTGCTCAATCTGCTTTCCGCCGTGACCCTGCTTATCTGGGGCACGCACATCGTCCGTACCGGCATCCTGCGGGTCTACGGTTCCAACCTGCGTCAAGTCATCGGGCAGAACATGTCCAAGCGCTGGCTGGCATTTGTCGCCGGCATCCTGGTGACTGCCATGGTGCAGAGCAGCAACGCCACGGCAATGCTGGTGACCTCCTTTGTCGGCCAGGGCCTGATGGGGCTGGTGCCCGCCCTGGCGACCATGCTCGGCGCCGACGTCGGTACCGCGCTGATGGCGCGGGTGCTGACCTTCGACCTGTCCTGGCTGTCGCCGCTGCTGATCTTTCTCGGGGTGATTTTCTTCCTGTCGCGCAAACAGACGCGGGCCGGGCAGTTGGGCCGGGTCGGGATCGGCCTCGGGCTGATCATCCTCGCGCTGCAGTTAATCGTCGAAGCCGCCGGGCCGATTACCCACGCCCAGGGCGTGAAAGTGCTGTTCGCCTCGCTGACCGGCGATATTTTGCTCGATGCCCTGGTCGGCGCCCTGTTCGCGATGATTTCCTACTCCAGCCTCGCCGCTGTCCTGCTGACCGCCACCCTGGCCGGCGCCGGGGTGATCGGCTTGCACGTGGCCATCGGCCTGGTAATCGGCGCCAACATCGGCAGTGGCGTGCTGGCCTTTCTCAGCACCAGCATGCAGAACGCCGCCGGTCGCCAGGTCGCCTTGGGCAGCCTGCTGTACAAACTGATCGGCCTGCTGCTGATTATCCCGGTGCTCGACCCGCTGGTGCTGTGGATGGACGGCCTGGACTACAGCGCCCAAGGCATGGTCATCACCTTCCACCTGCTCTACAACGTCAGCCGTTGCCTGATCCTGCTGCCCACCATCGGCCCCATGGCCAGGCTGTGCGCCTGGTTGCTGCCGGAGCGGGACGAGGTCAACGGCAAGGCCAAACCGCGCCACCTGGACCCCACGGCCCTGACCACACCGAGCCTGGCCCTGGCCAACGCCGCGCGCGAAACCCTGCGCCTGGGTGATCTGATCGACAACATGCTCACCGCCATGCAGGAAGTGCTGCGCGGCAAACAGACAGCCATTACCCAGGAAATACGCAGCCTCAGCGATGATGTCGAGGCACTCTACAGCGCGATCAAACTCTACCTGGCGCAAATGCCCCGCGAAGACCTCAGCGAGCAAGACAGTCGGCGCTGGGCCGAAATCATCGAGCTGTCGATCAACCTGAAACTGGCCGGCGACCTGATCGAACGCATGCTGCGTAAAGTCCAGCAGCAGAAAACCTCCCAACGCCGCCAGTTTTCCGAAGTGGGCCTGGAAGAACTCACCGGCCTGCACAGCCAATTGATCGCCAACCTGCGCCTGGGCTTGTCGGTGTTCCTCAGTGCCGACCCGGAAAGCGCCCGCCAACTGCTGCGCGAAAAGCGCCGCTTTCGCGCCCAGGAACGCCGCCTGGCCCACGCCCACGTCAGTCGCCTGCAACGCAAGATCGTGCAGAGCCTGGAGACCAGTTCCCTGCACTTGGAGCTGATTGCCGACATGAAACGCTTGAACTCGTTGTTTTGCAGCAGTGCTTATGTAGTCTTGGAAACGTCCGACACCGGCGCACTCTCCGCCGAAGATATTGCCGACATCACACATTCGCCCTGAACGTACGATGGCCCGTGAAGTCAGTTAAAGCTGACCTCACTCGCCAGGAAGCTTGTTATGCGTCGCCTGTTGTTCGCTTGCCTGCTCATGGGTTCTGCCCACGTCCTTGCCTTTGACCGCTTGCAGGTTGAGGGCTACACCTTGCCCAACGGCCTGCAATTGCTGCTTAAACCGGGCACCGAGCGCGGCCATGTGGCGATTCGCCTGGTGGTCGGCGTCGGCCTGGACGACTTCGGTTGCGAAGACAAGGAACTGCCGCACCTGCTCGAGCACTTGCTGTTCAGCGGTATCGACGGCGGCGGCGAAGGCGAGCTGGAAGACCGCATGCAAGCCCTGGGTGGCGAATGGAACGCCTACACCAGCAACGCCGATACGACCTTTGTGATCGAGGCACCCGCGCAAAACCAGCGCAAGGTGCTCGACCTGCTGCTGGCGATCATCACCCGCACCCAGTTGACCGACGCCAATATCAACGCGGCCAAACAGGTCGTCGAGCGCGAAGACGGCGGTCATTACTCCCACCTGCAACGCCTGCTCGACCGCCAGGACCTGGGCCACACCGCCAGCAATCAACTGGCCATCGAGCTGGGGCTCAAATGCGCCGAGCGCGCCGAGGTCGATCACCTGACCCGCGATCAACTGGAGACGCTGCGCAAAAATTGGTACGCCCCCAACAACATGACCCTGATCATCGTCGGCGACCTCGACAAACTGCTGCCGGCCTACCTGGAACGCACCTACGGTCAACTCGACCCGATCGAACCCAGCGAGCACCCGGCGCTGCCGCAGATCCAGCACGCCGCCGCCAGCCACCGCGACCTGATCCACGGCTGGGTGGGCGACAGTGCCAAACTGCACTGGCTGTTCCCCGAGCCGGTACTGGACGACCAGCATGATGAAACCTACGACCTGCTCAAGGATTACCTGGACTGGGCGCTGTACCGCCAACTACGCCTCAAGCATGGGTTGTCCTACGGGCCCTGGAGCGAGCGCGAAGTGCTCGGCGGCGTTGGCTTCCTCAGCCTGAATGCCGACCTCGAGCGGGACCACCTCCCCGAAGCCGAGCAGGTGCTGCAAGACCTCAAGACGCAACTGCTCAAGGACGGCCTTGACCCAACGGTATTTGCCCGCCTCAAACAGGCCGCCATCGCCCGCCAGGCCTGGGCCGTGCAGGGCAACAGCGCGCTGGCCGACTATTATTGGAGCGCCTCGGGCGATTACGACAACGGCCACTTCAGCGACCCGGTCAAACGCATCAAGGCCGTGAGCCTGGAGCAGACCAGCCAGGCCATGCGCGAGTTGCTCAAGCAACCGGGTTACTGGCGCATCGAGAAACCACTGCTGAGCTACGACATGCTCAACTGGATCGGCGCCGGCGTCCTCGGGCTGATCGCCATTGCGTTGATCGGCGTGCGCCGTTATCGCAAACGGATCGCGTAATGAGGCACCGAACCCTGGCCTAAGACGTTATTCTGTCTGGGATTTTTTCCTACAAAGACTGCGAACCGCCGAATGCAAAACCTGACCCGCTTAATCACCCGCGTCCTCGAACTGATGAAGCGCTACCCAGGGGTGATTGCACTCGGCGGTTTTATCTCGGGTGTATGCAGCTTCATCCTGGTGGATCGCCAGCAGGGCATGGCCAGTTGGATCGCGGTGATCATGCTGGTGAGTTGGCTGTGGCTGATGCTGGAAAACAGCTTTACCCAGCTGTTCACCAAAGTCTTCAAGCGCGAAATACCCGAACCCCTGCTGCGCTACGCGACCCAGATGATTCACCAGGAAAGTCTGTTCTTCGTGCTGCCGTTCTTTTTCGTCACCACCGCCTGGAACAGCGGCCAATCGGTGTTCACCGGCCTGCTCGGCGCGGCCGCGCTGGTTTCGATCGTCGACCCGCTGTACTACAAATGGCTGGCGCCCAAGCGTTCGTTGTTCCTCGCGTTGCACACCCTGACCCTGTTCGCCGCGCTGCTCACTGCGCTGCCGATCATCCTGCACCTGACCACCGCCGAAAGTTACAAACTCGCCCTCGGCGTCGCCATGGCCTTGTCGATTCCAAGCCTGGCGGTGAGCCTGCCGCTGCGCAGCCTCAAGGGCTGGGCGATGCTGCTGGGGGTAACGGCCGCCATTGGTTGCGCGGGCTGGTTCCTGCGCAGTTGGGTACCGCCGGCCACCTTGTGGATGACCGAAGTGGCGATCAGCACCCAACTGCAAGACCGCACGCCGGGTGACGACCTCAAGGAAGTCAGCGCCGCCCAACTGCGCAGCGGCGGGCTCTATGCCTACACCGCAATCAACGCGCCGCGCGGGCTGGATGAGCGCATCTACCACGTGTGGAAATTCAACGGCAAAGAGGTCGACCGCATCGCCCTGGACATCCACGGCGGACGCAAGGAGGGCTACCGCGCCTGGACCCACAAGCAGAACTTCCCGCCCGAAGCGGTAGGGCGCTGGCAAGTCCAAGTGTTGACGGAGGACGGCCAGGTGATCGGCGTGCTGCGTTTTAAAGTGACGGACACAGCACAAACCGACAACCCAAAGTAGGCAGGATCGTGCTATTACGTAGGAATTGTGGATAGCCAGACAAGCTCGGAGCTTATGACCAGTAGTACTACGGCCGGCGCAGCCCACCTCGATACGTCCACCGCTCCCCCGTTACTGCGGATTACAGGGGACTGGACGCTTGCCCACTACGCAAACCTGAAGAAGCTGTCGGACAAGCTCGACGGCCAATACGACGCCGGAGCGCGCATCGATCTCAATGGCCTCGGCGCCCTGGATACCGCCGGCGCCTCGCTGCTGGTGGAGCTGCTGGGGCCCACCCGTATCGAACAATCCGCCGAGCAGACCGACTGCAGCCTGTCCGCAGCCGAACGCGCGCTGCTCAAGACCGTCTACCGCTCCCTCAACGATTTTTGCGTGCCGGACAAAGCGCCGGAAGAAGCCACTGGCATTCAGGTGCTGGCGCGTATCGGCGCGGCCGTGGACAAGGTCTGGCAAGACAGCAAGCAACTGCTGGGCTTTATCGGCCTGATCCTCGAAACCTTTGCCCGGGGCATTTTCCGGCCCAAGCGCTGGCGCCTGACGCCGATGGTCGCCCATCTTGAACAGGTCGGCCTCGACGCCGCGCCCATCGTCGCGTTGCTGACCTTTCTGGTCGGTGCCGTCGTGGCGTTCCTCGGCGCTACAGTGCTCAAGAGCTTTGGCGCAACGATCTTTACCGTGGACCTGGTGGCGTTCTCTTTCCTACGGGAATTCGGCGTATTGCTCACCGCCATCCTGATTGCCGGTCGCACCGCCAGCGCCTTTACCGCGCAAATCGGCTCGATGAAGGCCAATGAAGAAATCGACGCCATCCGCACCCTGGGCCTGGACCCGATGGAGTTGCTGGTATTGCCGCGCGTGCTGGCGTTGCTGGTGGCACTGCCGATGCTGACGTTCATGGCGATGCTGGCGGGGATCGTCGGCGGCGGCGTGGTCTGCGCCGTGGCCCTGGACATCTCGCCGGCGATGTTCCTCTCGCTGCTGCAATCGGACATTGGCGTGCAGCACTTCCTGGTGGGCATGGTAAAAGCCCCGTTCTTCGCCTTCCTGATCGCCGCCATCGGCTGCCTGGAAGGCTTCAAGGTCAGCGGCAGCGCCGAATCGGTCGGCGCCCACACCACCTCCAGCGTGGTGCAATCGATCTTTGTGGTGATCGTGCTGGATGCGGTGGCCGCGTTGTTCTTCATGGAGATGGGCTGGTGAGTCGTCTGCACCGTGCGCCCACCGAGGCGGTGATTGAAGTGCGTGGCCTGTGCAATCGCTTTGGCAGCCAACGCGTGCACGAGCATCTCGACCTGGATCTGTACAAGGGCGAAATCCTTGCGGTGGTCGGCGGATCCGGCAGCGGTAAATCAGTGCTGCTGCGCAGCATCGTCGGCCTGCGCCGGCCCAGTGAAGGCGAAGTGCGGGTGTTCGGTAAGAACCTGCCGAGTCTGCCGGAACATGAACGCTCGCTGGTGGAACGGCGCTTTGGCGTACTGTTCCAGAAGGGCGCGCTGTTCTCCTCGCTGACGGTGACCGAGAACGTCGCGCTGCCGCTGATCGAACATGCCGGGCTCAGCCGCCGTGATGCCGAGCACCTGGCTGCGGTCAAGCTGGCCTTGGCCGGACTGCCGCTGTCGGCGGCCGACAAATACCCCGCTTCGCTGTCCGGCGGCATGATCAAGCGCGCGGCCCTGGCACGCGCCCTGGCACTGGACCCGGACATCCTGTTCCTCGACGAACCCACCGCCGGCCTCGACCCGATTGGTGCGGCGCAATTCGACCAACTGATCCTGACCCTGCGTGATGCGCTGGGCCTGAGCGTGTTCCTGGTCACCCATGACCTGGACACGCTCTACACCATCACCGACCGTGTGGCGGTGCTGGCGCAGAAGAAGGTGCTGGTGGCCGATGCCATCGATATCGTCTCGGAAACGGACGACGCCTGGATTCACGAATATTTCCACGGCCCCCGTGGCCGCGCGGCATTGGATGCCGCTCAACCGCTCAACGAGGTATGACATGGAAACCCGAGCCCATCATGTGATGATCGGTCTGTTCAGCGTGATCGTGGTGGTCGGCGCGATGCTGTTTGGCCTGTGGCTGGCCAAATCCAGCGTCGACAGCGCCTTCCAGGATTACGAAGTGATCTTCAACGAAGCGGTCAGCGGTCTGTCCCAGGGCAGCTCGGTGCAATACAGCGGGATCAAGGTGGGCGATGTCATCAGCCTGCGCCTGGATCCCAAGGACCCGCGCCGCGTACTCGCGCGCATTCGCCTGGCCGGCCAGACGCCGATCAAGGAAGACACCCAGGCCAAACTCGCGCTGACCGGCATCACCGGCACCTCGATCATCCAACTCAGCGGCGGCACGCCGCAAAGCCCGGAGCTCAAGGGCAAGGACGGCAACCTGCCGGAGATCATCGCCTCGCCATCGCCAATCGCGCGATTACTCAATAACAGCAACGACCTGATGACCAGCATCAACCTGCTGCTGCACAACGCCAACGACATGTTCTCCGCGCAGAATGTCGAGCGCCTCAGCAACACCCTGGACCATCTGGAACAAACCACCGGCGCGATTGCCGACCAGCGTGGGGATATCAAGGTGGTGATGCAGCAATTGATGCAGGTAAGCAAGCAGGCCGGGGCCGCCCTGGAGCAAACCACGGCGCTGATGCGCAACGCCAATGGCCTGCTCAGTGATCAAGGCAAGCAGGTCTTCGGCAGCGCCGAACAGGCGATGAAATCCCTTGAGCAAAGCACCGCCACCATCAATACCTTGCTGACCAACAACAAGGACTCGGTGAACAGCGGCATGCAGGGCCTCAACGAACTGGCGCCGGCCGTGCGCGAACTGCGCGAAACCCTCGGTTCACTGCGCGCCATCTCTCGCCGCCTGGAAGCCAACCCCAGCGGCTACCTGCTGGGCAGCGACAAGAACAAGGAGTTCACGCCATGAAGCGTGCTTACCAAATGATCGCCCCTGTGGCCTTGGCGCTGATCAGCGCGTGTTCGATCCTGCCCAAGGCGGATCCGTCGGACGTCTACCGACTGCCTACGGCCCAGGGCACGACCCAGGGCGCGCCAGTCAATTGGTCGCTGCGCCTGGCCAAGCCGCAGACCAGTGAGTTCCTCGACAGCCCACGCATCGCCGTGGTGCCCAATGGCGATTTGATCAGCAGCTATGCGAACTCACGCTGGAGCGACCCAGTGCCGGTGCTGCTGCGCAATCGCCTGATGGACGGGTTCCAGCGCGATGGACGCGTAACGCTGTTGAGCACCGACGACACCAACCTGCAGGCCGATTATGAATTGGGCGGGCAGTTGCAGGCGTTTCAGAGCGAGTACCGGGGCAGTGCGGTAGCGGTGGTGATCCGCCTCGACGCACGCCTGGTGCGTGGGAGTGATCAGCGGATTATTGCCAGCCGGCGGTTTGAAGTGCAGCAGGCGGTGACTGACACCAAAGTGCCGGCGGTGGTGACCGGGTTTGGGTTGGCGGGAGATCAGTTGAACAGGCAGGTGGTGGAGTGGGTTGTTCAGCAGGGCAATGGTGCGGTGAAACGCTGAGGGCCTCATCGGGGCCCCCTCCCACATTTGGATCTGTGAACACATTCAGAATGTGGGAGGGGGCTTGCTCCCGATAGCTATTTAAGCCTCAGCCAAAGAACCAGTAGCACACCGCGATCGCTGCGACCACACCAGCAAACTCAGCCAGCAACGCGCACCCTACGGCATGCCGCGCCCGCTGGATGCCCACCGAACCGAAGTACACCGCCAACACATAAAAGGTGGTCTCCGTACTGCCCTGAATCGTCGCCGCCACCAACGCCGGGAAGCTGTCCACCCCCTGGGTCTGCATGGTCTCGATCAACATCGCCCGGGCCGCGCTGCCGGAGAAGGGCTTGACCATTGCGGTCGGCAAGGCGTCGACAAAGCGCGTGTCCATGCCCGTCCAGGCCACCACATGGCGAATGCCTTCGAGGCCCAGGTCCAACGCGCCGGAGGCACGCAACACGCCCACCGCACACAGCATCGCCACCAGGTACGGCAGCAGGTTCTTGGCGACGTCGAAGCCTTCCTTGGCGCCTTCGACAAATGCTTCGTAGACCTTAACCTTGCGCAGCGCGCCGATCAGCAGGAACAGCATGATCAGGCCGAACAACGTGAGGTTGCCGAGGATTGACGACAACCCGGCCAATGCGGTGGCCGAGAGGGTCGCCAGCAGGGCCATGAACCCACCCAGTACCAATGCGCCTGGAACCAGGTAGGCCAGCACCACCGGGTCCCACAGCCGCAGGCGCTGCATCACCGCCACCGACAGCAGGCCCACCAATGTGGATGCGCTGGTGGCCAGCAGGATCGGCAGGAATACCAGGGTCGGATCGGGCGCACCTTGCTGGGCGCGATACATGAAGATCGTCACCGGCAACAGGGTCAGGGAGGATGCATTGAGCACCAGGAACAGGATTTGTGCGTTAGTCGCCGTGTTAGGGATGGGATTGAGCTCTTGCAGCGCCTTCATGGCCTTCAGGCCGATAGGTGTTGCTGCGTTATCCAGGCCCAAGCCGTTGGCGGCAAAGTTGAGGGTGATCAGGCCAATGGCCGGGTGACCGGCCGGCACTTCCGGCATCAGGCGCAGGAACAGCGGGCCCAGGGCCTTGGCCAGCCATTCGACAATCCCGGCTTTTTCGGCGATACGCAAGAAGCCCAGCCATAACGTCAGGGTGCCGAACAACAGCACCATCACTTCCACGGACAATTTGGCCATGGCGAAAATGCTTTCGACCATCGCCGCGAAAATCCCGGCGTTACCGCCCACCAGCCATTGCGCCAGTGCTGACACCATTGCCACGACAAAGAAGCCAAGCCACAGGCCATTGAGCATCAGTTGAATCCCCCGAAAGATGGGGCGAATGATAGCGGGGCTGACAGAAACGACAAACCCCGGATTTACCGGGGTTTGTCTTACAGCCGTCGGGCTATCAGCCGCGAGTGGCTTGGGCAGTCGGCAGGGCTTGCTTGGTGCGCCAGTGCGGCAGGGAGTTCCAGTAGCGCTCGCCCTTGGCGTCGTCGTACATGCCTTCCCAGCGCGAGATGACCAGCACGGCCAGGGCATTGCCGATCACGTTCAGCGCGGTACGGGCCATGTCCATGATGCGGTCGACACCGGCGATGAAGGCCAGGCCTTCCAGCGGGATACCCACGCTGCCCAGGGTGGCCAGCAGCACCACGAAGGACACGCCCGGCACACCAGCGATGCCTTTGGAGGTGACCATCAGGGTCAATACCAGCATCAGTTGCTGGCCAATCGATAGGTCGATGCCATACAGCTGGGCGATAAAGATCGCCGCGATGCTCTGGTACAGGGTCGAACCGTCGAGATTGAACGAGTAGCCGGTCGGCACCACGAAGCTGCAGATGGCCTTGGGCGCGCCGTAGGCTTCCATCTTCTCGATCACACGCGGCAGCACAGTTTCGGAACTGGCGGTGGAGTAGGCCAGCACCAACTCGTCCTTGAAGATGCGCATCAGCTTGAGGATCGAGAAGCCGAACAGGCGAGCGATCAGGCCCAGCACCGCAAAGGCGAAGAACAGGATGGCGACGTAAACCAGGATCACCAGCTTGGCCAGCGGCAGCAGCGAGGCAAAGCCGAAGTTGGCCACGGTCACCGCGATCAGCGCGAATACGCCGATGGGGGCGTACTTCATGATCATGTGGGTGACTTTGAACATGCTCTCGGACACGCCCTGGAACATGGTCACCAGCGGCTCGCGCAGCTCCGGCTTGAGGCTCGACAAGCCCAGGCCGAACAGCACGGAGAAGAAGATGATCGGCAGCATCTCGCCACGGGCTACAGCGGCGAAGATGTTAGACGGGATCAGGTTGAGGATGGTCTGGATGAACGCATGCTCATGCTGCACCTCGGCGGCGGTCGCCTGGTACTTGGAAATATCGACGGTACCCAGGGTACTCATGTCGATGCCTGCGCCCGGGTGGAAAAGGTTGGCCAGCAGCAGGCCGACCACGATGGCGATGGTGGTGACCACTTCGAAGTAAAGGATGGTTTTGACGCCGATGCGCCCGAGTTTTTTCGCGTCACCGACACCGGCAATGCCGACGATCAACGAGGAAATCACAATCGGGATCACGATCATCTTGATCAGGCGGATAAAGATATCGCCCGCTGGCTGCAACACATTGCTGATCCACCAGGCCTTTTCAGCACTGAAATGGTTGAGCACTGCGCCGATTGCGATCCCCAATACCAAACCGATGAGGATCTGCCAGGCGAGGCTTAGCTTTGCCTTCTTCATGTCATTACCCTTACTTCAAGTGGACTTAAGGCAAATGCGCCAGCTGCAACGCTCGAGAGCGAAAAAGTGTGCGCATCTGCCTCCATGGAAGGTCACCGCAGCATGGCCGAAATGGCTTACTGGCAGGCGAAAAAAGGCGCAACTATTCCCATGCAAGGGGACGACGTCTAATGCCGTAAACGCCTACCCCATGCCAAATCGGCATGACTTTTTTCCATAATAACTGTCCGAACGGTCAGTTCAAATGTGACATTTTGTCCGGTGAATATGCCGTGAACCTGCCAATTCAGGCTCGCGCAGAGATTTTGGAGGTCTTGGAGAGGTTGGCAGAAATGCCGGGGAACTCTGCCGTCGAGCGTCGGAAACGTCCTATGGCGCGAGCAAAACTTTCTCGATAGATGGTCGCCCCGACACACCCAGTAATGGTTGGTCGAAAGCAAAATCAGGATTTGTGGCTATGGGCGGCATAGGAGGCGGGAATAAGAGTCACCAGCCCGCCGCAAGTTCAGCAAGCCGTGGGCTTGTGAACCTGCGTCGCAGCTTTTCACCTGACCTGGCCCTTGCGCAGGCACTCCCTGTGCCCGTAGGTCACGCCGATCTCAATTGATCAGAACAACCCGGCCCCCTGGTCATGCATCCCCCTTGGCGGGGGATGCAGACAGAAAGAAGCGAGAGGCTTCTTTCTATGGACGCTGATCGCGCAGACGACAGACCCGTCAGACGCAACCTAGTACCAATTCGGATCTTTCTTCAGCTGCTCCATCAGCAGCTTCTGCATGCCTTCGTCCGGCTTACCGATAAACCGGTAATCGGCATGCCGCGTCGGAGACTTGTCCGCCGGCAAACCGGCAGGGACTTCCACCAACATGGCGTAGGCATCTTCCTTGTCGAGGCTGAAGGCGACGATCAGGCGCTTGTTAAGGCACGTATCCGCAGTTTCGCAGAGCGGCCCCACCAAGTACTTATCGCCATCCTCTTCCACGGCATTCATCTGCTCGGCCGTGCCCGACAGGTTCAAGACCCATTCCGGCAGGCGCTCTTCTTTCTTCACCACGCCTTGCCAGGTCTCGCGGTACTGCGGATCCGCGCTGAGCAGTTCGTTGGCCCGCGACTGACCGTCATTGGCGGCCATCGCGAAGCCGCTGCCGCCCAAGAGCACAGCGGCAGCAATCGCTTTGAGGGACAAAGTGGTCATTTTCAGCCTCGGCCGCGACGACCAAAGAAGAACGAAGCAATGAACATCACCAGGAAGACCACAAACAGAATCTTGGCGATACCCGTGGCGGTGCCCGCGATACCACCGAAGCCCAGGACTGCGGCCACAATGGCGATGATCAGAAATGTGATTGCCCAACTCAACATGGTGATTCTCCTTACGCTTCTATAAAAGGTAACAGCGGTGATACCGTTCAGGCGCTCAACACAAGCGTCCGACGTTTTTGCCTAGAACACCCAACGCTCTTGGGTTGGCAGCTCGCCCAGGGTGGAGTCCTGATCGGCCACTCTCAATTGCTTGGCGGTCACATCGGCAGAAACGCTCCCGACGGCACGGCTCTCAATGGAACTGAAATGGGTCTGGGTCATTACCGGACGTTCGAATTGCGGGGCTTGGGGCTGACTCTGCTGCCAATGTTGCATCTGCTGGCCTGCAATCAGCGTGACCATCAGGGCCAGGCTGGCAAACAGCCCCTGTTGCATACGCAGTGGCGATACACGCAGTTGGCTGAGGTGTTGGCGAGTCATGCTGCTTTTCTCCCGCATTCTGATTATTCGTTCATGACGCTCTTGAGAGAGGTATTGCAGAGCGCATGCCAGCTTTTTTACAAAATAAAAACCATTAAAATCAACATCTTATAAATTAAGGCTCAACTGGCGGCGCAGCATCCTGCACGATCCACCGCTACAGGCCGTGCGAAATGCACGATGGCCAGCGGTCGGGTCAAAGGATCGAATGCGCGGGTTGAGTTGCCGAAGTGGCAAGACGGAATGAAAACGCCATCAGACGGGGCTTTGTAGGAAGACTTGCAGATAGCTGCACGACGTTGCTTTTTATCGATCAGAATAAACCATGCAACTTGCCCGATTATTCCGGGACTAAACACCATCATTCATAGTTAAGGAGCGCGGGACAGATGGAATCAGCCAAGGAACTTCAAGGCCGCATTCTTTTAGTGGATGACGAGTCCGCGATCCTCCGCACCTTCCGTTATTGCCTGGAAGATGAAGGCTACACCGTCGCCACCGCCAACAGCGCCGCCCAGGCCGATGCCCTGATGCAACGCCAGGTGTTCGACCTGTGCTTCCTGGACCTGCGCCTGGGTGAAGACAATGGCCTGGATGTGTTGGCCCAGATGCGGATCCAGGCGCCGTGGATGCGTGTGGTGATCGTCACCGCCCATTCCGCCGTCGATACCGCCGTGGACGCGATCCAGGCGGGTGCCGCCGACTACCTGGTCAAGCCTTGCAGCCCCGACCAACTTCGCCTGGCCACCGCCAAACAGCTGGAGGTGCGCCAACTTTCCGCGCGCCTGGAAGCATTGGAAGGCGCCGTACGCCAGCAGAAAGACGGCCTCGACTCCCACAGCCCGTCAATGATGGTTGTGCTTGAAACCGCACGCCAGGTGGCGGGCACCGATGCCAACATCCTGATCCTCGGCGAGTCCGGCACGGGTAAAGGCGAACTGGCCCGGGCCATTCACGGCTGGAGCAAGCGCTCGAAGAAATCCTGCGTGACCATCAACTGTCCGTCGCTGACGGCAGAACTGATGGAAAGCGAGCTGTTCGGCCATAGCCGTGGTGCCTTTACCGGTGCCAGTGAGAGCACGTTGGGCCGGGTCAACCAGGCGGACGGCGGTACACTGTTTCTCGACGAAATCGGCGACTTCCCCCTCACTCTGCAACCCAAGTTGCTGCGATTTATCCAGGACAAGGAGTATGAGCGCGTGGGCGACCCGGTCACCCGTCGCGCCGATGTGCGTATCCTGGCCGCCACCAACCTGAACCTGGAAGACATGGTGCGCGACGGTCGCTTCCGTGAAGACTTGCTGTATCGCCTCAACGTCATCACCTTGCACCTGCCCCCGCTGCGCGAGCGCAGTGAAGACATCCTCACCCTGGCAGACCGCTTCCTGGCGCGCTTCGTCAAGGAATACGCCCGCCCGGCGCGGGGCTTCAGTGATCAAGCGCGCGAAGCCCTGCTCAACTATCGCTGGCCAGGCAATATCCGCGAACTCCGCAACGTGGTGGAACGCGCCAGCATCATCTGCCCACAGGAAAAGGTCGAAATCATCCACCTCGGCATGGCCGAACAACCGACCAATAACGCCCCGCGCATTGGCGCGGCGTTGAGCCTGGACGAGCTGGAGAAAGCCCATATCGGCGCCGTATTGGCCACCAGCGATACCCTGGACCAGGCCGCCCGCACCCTCGGCATCGACGCGTCGACCCTGTACCGCAAACGCAAACAGTACAACCTGTGAGCTGCACCCTATGAAGCTAGCGATGACACTGCGCACTCGATTGTTCCTGAGTATCTCAGCGCTGATCACCGTCGCCCTGCTGGGTCTGATCCTGGGTCTGGTCAGCGTCATGCAAATGGCCAAGACCCAGGAGTCCCTGATTCGCAGCAACTTCGTCACGCTGGACCTGGGGCTCAAACTGCGCCAAAGCCTGGGCGACCAATTGATCATGATGCTGGAACATCGCCCCGATCCGCAGGCATTGCAAAGCTCCAAGCAGCATTACTTCGACCTGCTGGACCAAGGCATCGCCCATGAGCAACGCGACGGCCATAACCACGGTTTCAGCCAGGCGCGAGCCCAATACCAGGACCTGCTGGACGCCTTCGAGCAATCCCAGCAGGCGTCGCCACCACCGGGCAGCAAGGAAAAACTCACCGAAACCTTCAATGTGCTGCGCAACGGGCTGATTGCCGAACATAAACAAGCCCTGGAAAACATCAGCGCCAGCGAGCATAAATCCCGCGGGCGCGCCTTGCTGATCGCCGGTTTGCTGGGGTTGGTGGGCCTTGCAGTGCTGATTATCGGATTTGTCACGGCCCATGGCATCGCCCGGCGATTTGGCGGCCCGATCGAAGCGCTGGCAAAAGCAGCCGACAAGATCGGCCAGGGCGATTTTGAAGTGACCCTACCGCTCTCTTCGGCAGCGGAAATGAACCTGTTGACCCGTCGCTTCGGCCTTATGGCCGAGGCGGTGCGCCAGCATCAGGCGACTAATGTTGACGAGTTGCTGGCCGGCCAGCAGCGCCTGCAAGCCGTGCTCGACAGCATCGACGACGGCCTGCTGATGATTGACCGCCAAGGCCGCCTGGAGCATCTCAACCCCGTTGCGCAACGCCAATTGGGCTGGGACGAGGAACGCCTGGGCCAAGGCCTTGGCGAAGCCCTGGTGCGCCCGGAGCTGGATGAACAACTGCAACTGGTGCTGCGCGGCGGCACTCTGGAGCGCGCGCCGGAGGACCTGGAAGTCGAAGTCGAAGGCGAACTGCGCCTGCTGACCTACAGCCTCACTCCCGTCAGCCATACCCAGGGACATATCCTTGGGGCGGTGATGGTGCTGCACGACGTCACCGAACAGCGCGCCTTCGAGCGGGTACGCAGCGAATTTGTCTTGCGCGCGTCCCATGAACTGCGCACGCCGGTGACCGGCATGCATATGGCGTTCGGCCTGTTCCGTGAACGCGCGAAGTTCCCGCCGGAATCCCGTGAAGCGGACCTGCTGGATACGGTCAATGAAGAAATGCAGCGCCTGATGCAGTTGATCAACGACCTGCTCAATTTCTCGCGCTACCAGAATGGCCTGCAGAAACTCACCTTGGGCCCCTGCGACGTGACCGATCTGCTCGAACACGCCCGCGCGCGCTTTGCGGAGCCCGCCAATGCGCAACACATAGAACTGCTGGTAGAAGTGCAATCCGATCTGCCACGGCTGTATGCCGACCAGGCGCAATTGGAACGGGTGCTCGACAACCTGCTGGGCAATGCCCTGCGTCATACCGCCGACGGTGGGCAAATTCGCCTGCAGGCGCGACGTCATGGCGAGCGGGTGATTATCAGCGTCGAAGACAACGGCGAAGGTATTGCTTATGGCCAGCAAGGGCGCATCTTCGAACCCTTCGTCCAGGTTGGCCGCAAGAAAGGCGGCGCCGGCCTGGGGCTGGCGCTGTGCAAGGAGATCGTGCAATTGCACGGCGGCCGCATGGGGGTGTATTCGCGGCCGGGGCAGGGCACCCAGTTCTATATGGCGCTGCCCTTGTAGGCGCCAGCTTAGCGCCGGTTCAGGGCACGCAGGATGGCAGCACTTTCGGCATCCGGCACGCCATCGAACCGGGATGGCCGGAAGCGCATCTGGAACGCCGTGATCACATGGCGCGTGGCGACATCCAACTCACCCGTCTGGGGTGTCGGGTAACCGAGGAGCGCCAATTCTTCCTGGAACCAAGTGATGCTCGGCAATTCAGCGGCGTACTGCACCTGGAAACGGGCGACGGCCTGGGCATCCGGCCACACACTCAGGCCCTCATCGGCCAGGCGCTTCCAGGGGAACAGCGGCCCCGGATCGAGCTTGCGCAGGGGTGCGATATCGCTATGGCCGATGATGTTCCTGGGATCGATGCCATTGCGCTTGCTGATGTCCTTGAGCAACACCACCAGCGACTTCACTTGGGCCTCGGAGTACGGGTACCACAGGCGGCCTGTAGGGGTGTCCTTGTAGCCAGGGTTTACGATTTCGATACCGATGGAGCTGGAGTTGAGCCAGGTACGCCCCATCCACTCGCTTTCTCCCGCATGCCAGGCCCGCTGGCTTTCATCCACCAGCTTGTAGATAGTGGCGCCGGCGTCGTCACCGATCAGGTAATGAGCGCTGACCTGGCCGTGGGTCAGCAGGGCGAGGGAACGCTCAAGATTGGTGGAGGTGTAGTGCACGACCACGAACTGCACGCGATTGTCGTGGTTCGCCGAAGGGTGGCGGGTGTCCAGGCGCGGGCCAGTGGCGCAGCCGGCGAGCAGGAGAAATACACAGGCGAAGTACAAGGATTTCATGGCGGAAGACAGTACGCTGAAGACGATAATGCAACAGTGTAACGTACCGTTTGTGGCCCGGCGGTCAAATTACACAATGGAACATCTTTTACGCCGCCTGCACCTGGTTACGCCCAGCGGCCTTGGCCCGATACAACGCTTCGTCCGCTCGCTTGAGCGCCAGCTCACTGCGCTCACCGGGCAGGAACTGCGCCACGCCCATGGACACGGTAATCGTCACCGGCTCGCCCTTGAAGTGGAATGGGCAGGCGGCAATCGCAGCACGTAGCACCTCACCCACCGCCAACGCATCCGAGAGGGATGAGTGGGGCATCAGCAACACAAACTCCTCACCGCCAAACCGCGCGATAAAGTCGCTGGTGCGCAGGCGCTTGCGCAGGACGTTGGCGATGATTTTCAGCACCTTGTCACCCGCCAGATGGCCGTAGCCATCGTTGATGCGCTTGAAGTGATCCAGGTCCAGCATCGCGAGCGACAGGCTATTGCCACGCTGGTGCCAGGCATTGACCTCATGATCCAGGCGCTCGCTCCAGGCCGCGCGGTTAGGCAAGCCGGTGAGCGGATCGATCAAGGCCTTCTGGCGTTGCACCTCCAGGTGCTCACGGTAGCCTTGGGCTTCCTGCTCCATATTGGCGACCCGCTCGGCCAGGCCTTTCAAGCGCGCTGCCACTTCCTGCTCGCGCTGGTCACGCTGTTGCTGGTGCTCGTCCATGGTGCCGAGTAAACCTTCCAGATGGCTTTCGAGCACCTGCTTGAGGCTGTCCAGGTCCGCCGCTTCCTGGACACTGCTTTGCAGGCCGTCGACCTGTTCGCGAATCTGCGTGTCCAACTCCCTCGCAGCGGAGCGGCTGTCGGCATGGCCGTCGCTGGCCACTTGCAAATGGCCCTGAAAGGCTTCGAGGCGCTCGTTGAGCTGTTTGAGGTATGCCTCGAACTCGTGCTGCCCGCTGTCGGTGATCGCCAGCATCAGCACCGCCAAGTCATCGAGGATCGGCAGCAATTCGTACCAATTCAACCCGTGGGCCAAGCGCTCACGCATGGCTTCGGCCTGGGGCCGATGGCGCTCGGGCAAGGCCAACTCCTCCAACAGGCCGATCAGGGTGTCTTCGATGTGCTTGGCCACGGAGCTGTACGACGGCTCCGGTGAATCCGGCAAGGAGTAGAGGCCATCCGATTGAAGTTCGTCGGGGTCCGGCTCTTCGGCCTCAAGCACTGGAGGGAGCGAGAGGCTGCCGATCACCGTCTCCTGCGGTGCCTCGACCACAGCCTGTGGCGGTTCGATAAAGGCGGCGAGGGCGCTTTCGGTGCTGGTTTCTTCCACCTGTGGCTCAGGCTTGCCGGGCACGACAGGTGCTGGAGAAACGTCGACAGGCGCAGCCAAGGCGCCGCTTTGAGCAGGCGCCTCGTACACAAACTTTTCACTGCTGGCATCAACCGCCTTGGCCGGCGCTGCGGGTTCAGGCTGCGCGGCAACCGGTTCCTGAGGCTGCGGCGCAAAGGCCCGCAAGGCTTGCGCCAGTTCCTCGGACTGTTCGGGCGCCTGGGGCTCGGCGACGGGCTTGGCGGCAACCGGCGCCGGTGACGGGCTGGAGACGGGCTCACTGGCCGCTGCCTCGCTCGACACGTCCTTGGCACCAAACAGGCGCTGCAATAAACCCGGCCCAGGGCGCACGGTTTCACCGTCCGGCTCCAGGTTATCCAGCGCCTGCCCTTGCAGACTGCTCAATTCGCTGAGTAACAGGGGAATCTCACGTGTCTGGCTGACGCGGCCATCCAACTGCTTGGCAAAGGTTTTCAGCGGACGGGCGACCTCACGGGGCAGCGGCAGCTTTTGCAACTGCGTGACCAGGGAGGTCAGTGCGGTGCTCATCTGGTCGATCCGGGTTTCGCGGCGCTGCTCCGAATCCAGTACCGCCTTTTCCAGGCGCGGCAGCAAGGCGGCGAGGGCAGCGTCCATGTCGTCGGTACGCACGACGTCGCGCATTTCCTTCATGCATTGGTCAACCGCGCGGTCGGTGCCTTCCGCCGCCAGCGTGCTGCGCACCAGCCCACGACGCAGCAGGTCGAGGCGGGCAGCCCAACGGCGTTCGAGCTTTTCTTGTTGCTCGATGCTTAACAGGTATTTTTCTTTCCAGCGCTGGGCGTCGTCGCTCATGCAAGGGGTCCGCGAGGGCCGGGGCTCAACGCGGGCAATGCATCAGCCGTGAGCGAACCCGGCAGACGAATCTCTACCGCGACTGGCAGGTGATCGGAGATGGGCTGCGCCAGTACCTGCACACTCTCAAGTGTGAGGGTCGGGCTGAGCAGGATATGGTCAAGACAACGTTGCGGGCGCCAGCTGGGGAACGTGGCTTCGACTTGCGGCGCCAGTAGCCCGAGGTCACGCAACGGGGAATTCAGCAGGAGGTCGTTCGCATGGGTGTTCATGTCACCCATCAACACCTGATGCTTGTAGTTGCCAATCAGGTCGCGCACGTAGGCCAACTGCAGGTTGCGCGTACGCCCCCCGAGCGCCAGGTGCATCATCACCACCACCAAGGCCTCAGGCCCTTCGCCAAAACGCACGAGAATCGCCCCGCGCCCCTTGGGGCCCGGCAATGGGTGATCTTCGATGGAGGTGGGCTTCAAACGGCTGAGCACACCATTACTGTGCTGCGCCAGGCGCCCGAGGTTGCGATTGAGCTGCTGATACCAGTAGGGGAACGCCCCGAGGTGTGCCAGGTGTTCGACCTGATTGATATAGCCGGAACGCATGCTGCCGCCGTCGGCCTCCTGCAGGGCGA
Organism: Pseudomonas sp. JV449; assembly: GCF_032424295.1. Taxonomy (NCBI): domain Bacteria; kingdom Pseudomonadati; phylum Pseudomonadota; class Gammaproteobacteria; order Pseudomonadales; family Pseudomonadaceae; genus Pseudomonas; species Pseudomonas sp. JV449. The sequence continues at coordinate 36,398 of NZ_VYKD01000033.1, forward strand.
CCAGGTCGAAATCATTCAACAGGTCGCCGATCTTCTGCAGGTTACGGGCCCGGCCGTTGTGGGGCAGCAAATGCTGCCAGCCACGGGTGAGGTAGTGCCGGTACTTCTCGGTGCTGTTGCCCACCTGGATATTGAAGCTGAGCAGGCGCAGGCGGTTGTCTGCCGGCAAACCTGTGGACTCCAGGTGATGTGCGTTGACCTGCGGTTCACGCAGGCCAACCACACGTTCAGTACCCCAGCGGCGCATGAGGAGCCCCTTACTTGGCTGCGCGTTCTTTGGCGATCAACTGGTCGGCAACGTTGAGGGTCGCTTCAGGACCACCGGTAGTGCCCAGGTCGAAACGATACTTGCCGTTGACAATCATGGTGGGTACGCCTTGCACGCCGTACTTCTGCGCCAGCTCCTTGGCCTGTTTGATCTGGCCCTGGATGGCGAAGGAGTTGAAGGTGGCCAGGAACTTGTCCTTGTCGACGCCTTGGGTAGCAATGAAGTCAGCCATTTCGTCCGGCTTGGTCAGGCGCTTGCCTTGTTTCTGGATGGCGTCGAATACCGCGTTGTGGACCTTGTGCTCCACCCCCATGGCTTCCAGGGTCAGGAACAGTTGGCCGTGGGCATCCCATGGGCCGCCGAACATGGCGGGGATGCGCTTGAAGTTCACGTCCTTGGGCAGCTTCTCGACCCAAGGGTTGATGACCGGCTCAAAAGCGTAGCAATGCGGACAGCCGTACCAGAACAGCTCTACCACTTCGATCTTGCCCGGTACCGAAACCGGCACTGGGTTGGCCAATTCAACGTAGGTTTTACCGGCTTCAAGCGGCACATCGGCAGCTTGCGCGGTCATGCCGAAGAGGCTGGCAGTGACGAGAGCGGCGCTGAGGATCAGATTACGCATGCTTTACTCCTGGACAAATAAAGTCGCCTCACGCGACCTTTGTTGTGACAGGTCTACGCGGGCATGAGTTCGTTAGTGTAACGGCAGCGGCCACAAAAAAGGGCGGCCTAAGCCACCCTTTTTATGCTTGCATCGATGGATTAATCGAGCGTTAACGTTGCGTGCACCTTAGTGCAGGCCCTGGATGTAGCTGGAGACCGCCGCAATGTCTTCATCACTCAGCTTGCGAGCGATGGTGCGCATGATTGCCGCGTCGCCATCATTGGCTCGCCCGGCCTCTTCCTTACGGAAATCGGCCAGCTGCTTGGCAATGTAGGTAGCGTGCTGGCCGCTCAGGTGCGGGAAGCCGGCGGCGGCTATGCCCGCGCCATTGGGCGAGTGGCAACCGGTGCAGGCAGGCAGGCCTTTATCCAGGTCACCGCCGCGGAACAGTTTCTCACCACGGGCCACCAGTTTCGGATCAGCAGCTCCCACACTGCCTTTCTGGCTGGCAAAATAAGCCGCGAGGTCTGCCAGGTCCTGGTCACTGAGGTTGGTCAGCAGGCCGGTCATTTCCAGGACCGTGCGCTTGCCATCCTTGATGTCGTGCATCTGCTTGGTCAGGTAACGCTCACCCTGGCCGGCCAATTTGGGGAAGTTCGGCGCCGGGCTGTTACCATCCGGCCCATGGCAGGCACCACATACGGCGGCTTTCGCTTGACCGGCAGTGGCATCACCTTTAAGGGGGCCCTCTGCGGCGACGGCAACACCGGTGATGCCCAAGGTCAACAGCAGACTCACGATCAGTTTGTTCATCAGCTAATCCAACTACGGCTAAGGGTTTAAGAGTTATCTACCGGGTTTACTCACCATCAACTCAATGATGGCCTGGTAATCCTCGGTACTGCAGTCCATGCACAAACCACGCGGCGGCATTGCCTTGAAACCCTGGGTCACGTGTTGCACCAGCGTGTCCATGCCCTGCGCCAGTCTTGGCGCCCAGGCTGCCTGGTCACCCCGTTTCGGGGCGTTCGGCAGTTGGCCGGCATGGCAAGCCACGCAAACTCGGTTGTACACCGCTTCCGGATCCTGTGTAGCCTGAGCGCCATACAGCGGAACCAGGGCACCGAAAGCGAGCAACCATCGGGTCATACATCGACCTTTTCAGGGTTTGAGAGCGTTTTGCGTTCTAATGCGCAATAAAGGTCTATCGCTCCCGTGAACTTCATCCTTCGCTGGGACAAAGCACACACAAAATCTGCGGCATTATATACTGGCGCTACTGAAACGGAAACGACACCGCTTGCCGCACCCTTTTTCGGCACCGCCCACATCGGAAATCTCATGCAACTCAAGAACCCCATCCTCGGCCTGTGCCAACAGTCCACCTTCATGCTCAGCGCCGCCAAAGTTGACCAATGCCCCGATGACGAAGGCTTTGAAGTCGCCTTTGCCGGTCGCTCCAACGCCGGTAAATCCAGCGCACTGAACACCCTGACCCACGCCAGCCTCGCGCGCACCTCGAAAACCCCGGGCCGCACGCAGTTACTCAACTTCTTCAAGCTAGACGATGATCGGCGTCTGGTCGACCTGCCGGGCTACGGTTATGCAAAAGTACCTATCCCGCTGAAGCTGCACTGGCAGCGTCACCTGGAGGCTTACCTGGGTGGCCGGGAGAGTTTGAAGGGGTTGATCCTGATGATGGATATCCGTCATCCAATGACCGACTTCGACCTGCTGATGCTGGATTGGGCGGTCGCCAGCGGCATGCCGATGCATATCCTGCTGACCAAGGCCGACAAGCTCACCTACGGCGCCGCCAAGAACACCCTGCTTAAAGTGCAGTCCGAAATCCGCAAGGGTTGGGGTGACACAATCACCATCCAGCTGTTCTCGGCACCCAAGCGCATGGGCCTGGAAGACGCCTATACCGTGTTGGCCGGCTGGATGGAGTTGGCTGATAAAGGTGCGGAACTCGCCGAGTAACTTTTCTGCGGGCAAAAAAAACCCCGGACTTCGTATGGGGAGGGGAAGTTCGGGGTTCAAGTACCGGACCGCTAGGGCGGGGTCCGGATATCTGCCAACACTTAACACAACATAGGAGCATTGAAGGGCTTCACCACCCATTCAGTAACTCTGAGTAGCAGTTCACAGGTTAAGTTCCGGCAGGTTCAAAAAACTATTGGAAATAACTGCAGCGGATTTCCGATCTAAAGCACTGCGCCACCACGCTCGGTGGTGGCGATGCCGCGAAATCAGTGCGCTTCGTCCCAGTTGTCGCCTACGCCAACGTCCACCACCAACGGCACATCCAACTGCGCGGCCGCGCTCATGTGCTCGCGAATCTTCTCGCTGACCTCGGCCACCAGATCCTCCCGCACTTCGAGCACCAGTTCATCGTGTACCTGCAGGATCACCTTGGCATCCAGGCCCGACGCGGTCAGCCAGTTATCCACCAGCACCATGGCCTTCTTGATGATATCCGCCGCCGTGCCCTGCATCGGCGCGTTGATCGCCGTGCGTTCTGCGGCCGCGCGCTCCTGGGGCTTGTTGGAGTTGATATCCGGCAAATACAGCCGACGTCCAAAGAAGGTTTCCACGTAGCCTTGATCGGCAGCCTGGGCGCGGGTGCGCTCCATGTACTCGCGAACGCCTGGGTAGCGGGCGAAGTACACATCGATGTAAGCCTTTGCGGTCTTGGTATCGACACCGATGTCCTTGCCGAGCTTCTGTGCCCCCATGCCGTAGATCAGGCCAAAGTTGATCGCCTTGGCACTGCGACGCTGATTGGAGGTGACCTCAGCCAATTCGACCTTGAACACCTCGGCCGCCGTGGCGGTATGCACATCCAGGTCGTTACGGAACGCATTCATCAGCCCCTCGTCCTTGGACAGGTGCGCCATGATCCGTAGTTCGATCTGCGAATAGTCCGCCGCCAGCAGTTTGTAGCCCTTGGGCGCGACAAACGCCTGGCGGATGCGCCGCCCTTCGGCGGTGCGCACCGGGATGTTCTGCAGGTTCGGGTCGCTGGAAGACAGCCGCCCGGTCGCCGCCACCGCCTGATGGTAAGAGGTGTGAACACGCCCGGTCCGCGGGTTGATCTGCTCCGGCAAGCGGTCGGTGTAAGTGCTTTTCAGCTTGCTCATGCTGCGGTACTGCATCAGTACCTTGGGCAGCGGATAGTCATCTTCGGCCAGCTTGGCCAGCACTTCCTCTGCCGTGGATGCCTGGCCCTTGCCCGTTTTTTTCAGCACCGGCAGGCCGAGTTTCTCGTAGAGAATCGCGCCGAGCTGCTTGGGCGACCCCAGGTTGAATGCTTCGCCGGCGATCTCGAACGCCTGGCGCTCCAGTTCGACCATCTTGTTGCCCAGCTCGATGCTCTGGACACCGAGCAGCTGCGCATCCACCAGCGCGCCCTGGCGTTCGATACGCGCAAGTACCGGCACCAGGGGTATTTCGATGTCCGTCAACACACTCGCCAGGCTCGGTATGGCGGTGAGCTGTGCGTGCAGTGCCTGATGCAGGCGCAGCGTCACGTCCGCATCCTCGGCGGCATAAGGGCCAGCCTGTTCGAGCGGGATCTGGTCGAACGTGAGCTGCTTGGCGCCTTTGCCGGCGATGTCCTGGAAACTGACGGTGTCGTAGTCCAGGTACTTCTTGGCCAGGCTGTCCATATCATGGCGGGTCGCAGTGGAATTCAACACGTAGGATTCAAGCATGGTGTCGAACGCGATACCGCGCACGCTGATGCCATTCGCCGGGTCGCCGCCGATGGCACAGTTGGCCAGGATATTCATATCGAACTTGGCGTGCTGGCCGACCTTGAGCTTGCTCGGGTCTTGCAATAATGGCTTCAAGGCCAGCAACACAGTGTCGCGATCCAGCTGCTGCGGCGCACCGATGTAGGAATGGGTCAGCGGGATGTAGGCGGCTTCATGGGGCTGCACGGCGAAGGAAACCCCCACCAGTTGCGCCTGCTGAGCGTCGATCCCGGTGGTTTCGGTGTCGAAAGCGAACAACTTCGCGTCGTTGAGCTTCTTCAGCCAGGCATCGAATGTGGCTTGGTCGAGGATCGTGGTGTAGGTCGTTTCTGCGGGTGCCGCGGGCGCGGCCTCAACAATGTCCTCGGCAACAGGCGCGGCCTTGAGCTCCACTCGCTTGGCATCGCGCTGAATCTCATCGAACCAGCTCTTGAACTCCAGCAGGGTGTAAAGCTCCAGCAACTTTTCGCGATCCGGTTCAATCAGGTGCAAATCGTCCAGACCCACGTCCAGCGGCACATCGATCTTGATCGTCGCCAACTGATAGGAGAGGAATGCCATCTCCTTATGCTCTTCCAGCTTCGCCGGCAGCGTCTTGGCACCGCGGATCGGCAGGGTCGGCACAATGTCCAACTGCTCATAAAGCTCTTTGAGGCCGCCGTTCACGCCCACCAGCAAGCCGGAAGCGGTCTTCGGACCAATGCCCGGAACGCCCGGGATGTTGTCGGACGAATCGCCCATCAACGCCAGATAGTCGATGATCTGCTCCGGAGCGACGCCAAATTTCTCCTTTACGCCTTCGATGTCCATCGAGCTACCGGTCATGGTGTTGACCAGGGTAATGTGCCCGTCGACCAACTGCGCCATGTCCTTATCGCCGGTGGAGATCACCACCGGACGGTCAGCGGCCGCACTGCTGCGGGCCAGGGTACCGATCACGTCATCGGCCTCGACGCCTTCGACGCACAGCAAAGGGAAGCCCAGGGCGATCACGCTCTGGTGCAGGGGCTCGATTTGCACGCGCATGTCATCGGGCATGCTTGGGCGGTTGGCCTTGTATTCGGCGTACATGTCATCGCGAAACGTCCCACCCTTGGCGTCGAACACTACCGCGAACGGGCTGTCCGGGTACTGCTTGCGCAGGCTTTTGAGCATGTTCAACACGCCCTTGACCGCACCGGTCGGCAGGCCTTTGGAAGTGGTCAGCGGTGGCAGCGCGTGGAACGCGCGGTACAGGTAAGACGAACCGTCCACCAGGACGAGGGGGGCTTGGCTCATGAGCAGGATCAACCTTTTCGGCGGGTCAGGCGCTAGAATAGCCGGACCAATGAAAACAAAGGGACAAGGTTATCATGCGTACATTCAATCGCCTGCTGTTGACCGGCCTGATTGCACTCGCTCCGATGGCTGCCATGGCGGCAGACAGCGCGCCTTCGGGTGATCCGGAAGTGACCATTCGCACGGAAGGCGACCGGACTATCCAGGAGTACCGTCAAAACGGTTTCCTGTATGCAATCAAGGTGACCGTAAAAGGCGCGCCTCCGTATTTCCTGGTACGCGCGGATGGAACCGACGCGAACTTCATCCGCTCTGACCAGCCGGATATGCTGATCCCGTCATGGAAGATCTTCGAATGGAAATGATTTCTTAACTTCAATTGGCGCCGCCCACTGCGGCGCCCGTACTGGCAGTTTTAACCATGTCTGTGTTCACCCCCCTGGCTCGGCCCGAGCTGGAAACCTTTCTCGCCCCCTACGGGCTCGGCCGCCTGCTTGACTTCCAGGGGATTGCCGCTGGTAGCGAAAACACCAATTTCTTTATCAGCCTGGAACAGGGCGAATTCGTCCTGACCCTGGTTGAGCGCGGCCCTGTCGCAGAAATGCCGTTCTTCATCGAACTGCTCGATGTGCTCCACGATGCCGACCTGCCGGTACCCTACGCCCTGCGCACCACGGACGGCGTCGCATTGCGCGAACTGAAAGGCAAACCGGCGCTGCTGCAACCGCGCCTGGCCGGCAAGCACATCAAGGACGCCAACTCACAGCATTGCGCCCAGGTCGGCGACCTGCTCGGCCATCTGCACCTGGCGACGCAAGGCGAGAAGGTGCTGGAGCGCAGGACCGATCGCGGCCTGGACTGGATGCTCAGCGAGGGTGCGCAGCTGATTTCGCACCTGGACGATGCACAGCAAAGCCTGCTGCAAGCAGTATTGACTGAAATCGAGGCCCATAAGGCCGAGATCCTCGCCCTGCCACGCGCCAACGTGCACGCCGACCTGTTCCGCGACAACGCGATGTTCGAAGGCACACACCTGACCGGCCTGATCGACTTCTACAACGCCTGCTCGGGCCCGATGCTGTACGACGTGGCAATCGCCCTGAATGACTGGTGTTCGGACGCCGATGGCGTAATTGATGGCCCGCGCGCCCGAGCGTTGCTGGGTGCCTACGCAGGCCTGCGGCCGTTCACGGCCAAGGAGGCCGAGCTATGGCCGACCATGCTGCGGGTGGCGTGCGTGCGGTTCTGGCTGTCGCGCCTGATCGCCGCTGAGTCCTTTGCCGGGCAGAATGTTCTCATTCACGATCCCGCCGAGTTCGAGCATCGGCTGGCGCAACGCCAAGACGTCACTGTCCACCTGCCGTTCGCCCTTTAACGGTTCAGGCGGGCAAAAAAATGTGGGAGGGGGCTTGCTCCCGATAGCGGTAGATCAGTCAACTTATGCACTGACTGGCACTCTGCTATCGGGAGCAAGCCCCCTCCCACATTTGATCTGCGTTGCGGCTTATAACGACTCCAGGCACCCTGCCAAGTCGTTCCCCAACTTCTCCAGCACCTGTTCGTAACCCTGGGCTGTGGCCGGGGTGTAGCCGCCCAGCGCATCCAATTCCGCCAGCTTCACCGGCAAACCTGCCACCAGGGTTTCCGCCAAACGTGGACGCAGCGGCGGTTCACTGAACACACAGGTCTTGCCCACTTCCTGCAAACGCGTACGCATCGCCGCCACATGCTGGGCGCCAGGCTGCACTTCGGCGGCAACGCTGAACACGCCGGTATGCTTGAGCCCGTAGGCGTCTTCAAAGTAATCAAAGGCTTCGTGGAACACGAAGTAAGGTTTGTCACCGATGCTCGCCAGGCGTTTTTTCAGGCGCGCATCCAGTGCATCCAGGCGCTCGTCGAAAGCCTTGGCATTGCTCTGATAACGCGCGGCGTTCACGGGGTCCGCTGCACTGAGGTCAGCGGCCATACGCGCTGCGATCACCCGAGCGTTCACCGTGGACAGCCACAGGTGCGCATCCAGGCTCCCCGGGCGGTGATCATGGTCATGTTCGTCGGCATCGTCGGCGTGGGAATGGCTATCTTCGGCGAACCGACGCAATTTCATCCCCGGCAGGTCTTGAACTGCTACGGTCAGCGCGGTACGCCCCTTGAGCACGCGAGGCAGGAAGCCCTCCATGTCCGGCCCGATCCAATACAGCAGATCGACCGACTGCACGCGCCGTACGTCGGATGGGCGCAAGGCGAAGTTATGGGGCGATGCACCCGGCGGCAGCAATACCTCCGGAACCGCCACACCGTCCTGCACGGCAGCGGCAATCAACTGCAATGGCTTGATGCTCGTGAGCACCTTGACCTCGGCCTGAGCGGCGCCAGCGAGGAACAAACTGGTGACAAATACGACAAAAACGGGAAAAAGTCGGGACACGATGACCACTCAATGACGTAGGAACGGGTAACATAATAACGTCTCTATCAAATATCTGTCGCCGCTCATGCCTAAAACACCGCTTGCCAGCCGTCCACACGACCACTCTCACTGCGTGCATACCGCGCTGTCGGAGGCCGACACCCTGTGCGCACAGAAAGGCTTGCGCCTGACCGCCCTGCGTCGCCGGGTGCTGGAACTCGTCTGGCAGAGCCACAAGCCCCTGGGTGCCTACGACATCCTGGGTGTGCTCAGCGAGCAGGACGGCCGCCGGGCCGCGCCGCCGACCGTGTACCGCGCGCTGGATTTCCTGCTGGAAAACGGCCTGGTGCACCGCATTGCCTCGCTCAACGCCTTTGTCGGCTGCAACCACCCGGAGCACGCGCATCAGGGCCAGTTCCTGATCTGCCGCGAGTGCCACGCCGCCATCGAACTTGAACAAAAAAGCATCAGCGACGCCATCATCAAGAGCTCCGCCGACGTAGGCTTCCGGGTCGAAGGGCAGACGGTCGAAGTGGTCGGCCTGTGCTCGGGCTGCCAGGGGGCTTGATGAGCAACGCGTTAATCCGCCTGGAGCAGGTCGGCGTCACGTTTGCCGGGCAGAACGTGCTGGATAACATCGCCTTGAGCGTCGAGCCGGGGCAGATCGTCACCCTGATCGGCCCCAATGGCGCCGGCAAGACCACCCTGGTGCGCGCCGTACTCGGCCTGCTCAAGCCCGACACCGGCAGCGTGTGGCGCAAGCCCAGGCTGCGCGTGGGCTACATGCCGCAAAAGCTGCATTTTGATCCGACCTTGCCCTTGTCTGTACTGCGGTTTTTGCGCCTGGTGCCCGGTGTGGACCGCGCCCGCGCGCAGGCCGCCCTCAAGGAAGTCGGTGCCGAGCAGGTCATCGACAGCCCGGTGCAAAGCATCTCCGGCGGCGAAATGCAGCGCGTGCTGCTGGCCCGTGCCCTGCTGCGCGAGCCCGAGTTGCTGGTGCTGGATGAACCCGTGCAGGGCGTCGACGTCGCCGGCCAGGCCGAGCTGTACAGCCTGATCACCCGCCTGCGCGACCGCCATGGCTGCGGCGTGCTGATGGTCTCCCATGATTTGCACCTGGTGATGAGCACCACCGACCAAGTGGTATGCCTCAACCGCCACGTGTGCTGCTCCGGCCACCCGGAACAAGTCAGCAGCGACCCGGCGTTCGTCGAACTGTTCGGCAAGAACGCCCAGAGCCTGGCGATCTATCACCACCATCACGATCACGCCCATGACCTGCATGGCGCTGTCGTTGACGATCCCGCGACGCCCCACACCCACGTTCATGGAGATAGCTGCAAGCATGGCTGATTTTCTGCTTTACGCCCTGCTGGCAGGCCTGGCTCTGGCGCTGGTGGCGGGCCCGCTGGGCTCGTTCGTGGTCTGGCGGCGCATGGCGTATTTTGGCGACACCTTGTCCCATGCCGCGCTGCTGGGCGTGGCCATGGGCTTCCTGCTGGATGTGAGCCCGACCATCGCCGTGACCGTGGGTTGCCTGCTGCTGGCGGTGCTGCTGGTGACCCTGCAACAGCGCCAGCCACTGGCCTCGGACACCCTGTTGGGCATCCTGGCGCCGAGCACGCTGTCCCTGGGCCTGGTGGTGCTGAGCTTTATGCATGAAGTGCGCATCGACCTGATGGCCTATCTGTTCGGCGATCTGCTGGCGATCAGCCCCACCGATCTTGCCTGGATTCTCGGCGGCAGCGCCGCAGTATTGGTGCTATTGGTCGCCCTGTGGCGCCCACTGCTGGCCATCACGGTGCATGAAGAACTGGCCAGGGTCGAAGGTTTGCCCGTACCAGCGTTGCGCATGGCCCTGATGCTGCTGATTGCCGTGGTGATCGCTGTCGCGATGAAGATTGTCGGCGTATTGTTGATCACATCGCTGTTGATCATTCCGGCCGCCGCCGCCCAGCGCCACGCCCGCTCGCCGGAGCAGATGGCAATCGGTGCCAGCCTGTTGGGGATGCTGGCAGTGTGCGGGGGCCTGGCGTTGTCATGGTTCAAGGACACACCGGCCGGACCGTCGATCGTAGTCACGGCGGCCGCCCTGTTTCTGCTGAGTTTTGTCCTGCCCCGTCGAGGGGTGTAGACTTGCTCGCTTTTTGCGCAAATAGAGAGTCGCAGGAATGAAGTTGTTCACCTCCCGTTATCTGCTCCTTGCCGCGTTTTCCCTGCTGCTGGGCGCCTGTCAAAGCACACCGCCCGCCGCCCCAGAGGCCCCGGATCCGCGTGCTGCGGCCATCGCGCAGCTGGAGCAAAACCTGGCCAGCAGTGAGCTGGCCACCGCCGAAGACCAACTGGCCGCGCTGCAGGCCCAGTCGCCCAATGACCCGACGCTGGAGCCCTACCAACGTCAATTGGCCGAGGCTTACCTGCAGCGCAGCCAGATCGTGCTGCAAAAAGGCGACGTAAACGCCGCCGCCACCGCCCTGAGCCGTGCCCGCGCGCTGATGCCCAAGGCGCCGGCGCTGACCGGTGGCGTCAACAGCGCCATCACCCACGCCCGTAAAGTCGAGCTGGATAAAGCCGAAGAGGCCCTCAAGGCCGCCGAAGCCAAGCCCGCTGCCAAGGTCATCGACCCGGCCGCGCCAAGCACCACCGTGGCGCTGAACCTTACTGATATTGAAGCGCTGCGCCATCAACTGGATGCGATTGCCACCGACGTGGTGAATTACCAGTGCGATGTGACGATCCAGGCGCCGCGCACCCAGGATTACCCGTGGCTGGCCACGTTGCTGACCAAACGGGTGAAGCGTATTGATTCAGGGTATGACCTGAAGATTCACCGGCAGATTCTGAAACATATTCCGGCGCAGGTTGTGCTGATCCCGCGCAAGACGGAATAAAGCATCGGGGCGGTGCGACGATTCGACTTGCCCCCCCCCCGATGGCGATCTAACAAACAACCAAAAAATCAGGCCGGAATCGCCTTAGCCTTCGGCTCACGATCCCAAACCCGATGCTGTGCAATCGCGGCAAAAAACGCCTTGAACGCTTTCGCATCCGAACCCACGATCAACCCCGCATCCGTCTCCAGCTTCAGCAGATCCAGCAGTGGCTTCACGTCACTGGCAACCGCAATCGCCTTCAGGTGTTTGTAGGCTTCCAGAACGTAATGCAATGCCACACCATCACCGCTCAGTGCTTTAACCGACTCTTTTCCGCCTGGAATAAATACGGCGTCAAACACAATCGACGGCATGCCTTCCATCGACGCATCCACCGGCAGGCGCTTGCCATCCGCCGTCTTCACCGGCGCCGAGGTCGGCCCCAGCAACTTGGCATGGGCACCTTCTGTCTCCAGTGCTTGTTTCAGCGCATCGATTGCTGCTCCATCCACACCGTCAGCCGCGAGAATCGCGACTTTGCGCGTCTTGATATCGCCGGACAGCAGGTTCACCTGGCTCAATGCCGGCGACTCTTTCAGCGAAGACTCACGCGGCGCTACCGTGCCTTTGGTCGGCGCCGGCAGACCAAGGTTCTGCGCCACGCGCTTGGCCAGTTCCAGATCGATATTGGCCAGAATCTCGTTGACCTGACGCGCGCGGATAAACTCGCGCTCCACCTTGCCCAACTCGAAGCTGTAGGCCGCGATGATGTGCTCTTTCTCGTGGTGGCTCATGCTGTGGAAAAACAGCGCAGCCTGGGAAAAGTGGTCACCAAACGACTCACTGCGCTCACGCACCTTATTGGCATCGACGCGCTCGTAATAGGTTTCGAAACCGCCATCCTGGGCAGACGGTGGCGTTTCTTTCGGCCAGCCGCCATCGATCGAGTTCGGCTCGTACGCGGCTCGGCCCTTGTCGATCACGGTGCGATGCTGGGCGTCGCGCTGGCCATTGTGGAAAGGCACTACAGGCCGGTTGATCGGCAGCTCATGGAAGTTCGGACCGCCGAGGCGGCTGATCTGCGTATCCGTGTAGGAAAACAGACGGCCTTGCAGCAACGGGTCGTTGGTGAAGTCGATACCCGGCACGATGTGGCCCGGGCAAAACGCGACCTGCTCGACTTCGGCAAAGAAGTTATCCGGGTTACGGTTCAGCACCATCTTGCCCAGCGGCGTGATCGGCACCAGTTCCTCGGGGATGATCTTGGTCGGATCGAGCAGGTCAAAGTCGAACTTATGCTCGTCTTCTTCCGCAACGATCTGCACACCCAGCTCCCACTCAGGGTAGTCGCCGCTTTCAATCGCTTCCCACAGGTCACGGCGGTGGTAATCGGTATCTTTACCGGCAAGCTTTTGCGCTTCGTCCCACACCAGGGAACAGGTGCCGACCTTCGGGTGCCAGTGGAACTTCACAAAGCTGGACTTACCTTCGGTATTGATCAAGCGGAAGGTGTGAATGCCAAACCCCTGCATGGCACGCAGGCTTTTTGGAATGGCGCGGTCAGACATCGCCCAGATCACCATGTGCGCCGACTCCGGCTGCAACGAAACAAAATCCCAGAACGTATCGTGGGCCGAGCCGCCGGTAGGAATTTCGTTGTGTGGCTCAGGTTTTACCGCATGCACGAAGTCGGGAAACTTGATCGCATCCTGAATGAAAAACACCGGCATGTTGTTGCCGACCAGGTCGAAGTTGCCCTCGTCGGTAAAGAACTTCACCGCGAAACCGCGCACGTCACGCACCGTATCGCCCGAGCCACGCGGGCCCTGCACGGTGGAGAAACGCACGAACACCGGGGTTTTATGCTCGGGGTTACGCAGGAAACCTGCCTTGCTCAGCGCGGAATGGTTTTCATAGGTCTGGAAATAGCCATGGGCGCCGGTGCCCCGGGCATGCACGATGCGCTCGGGGATACGCTCATGGTCAAAGTGCGTGATTTTTTCACGCATGATGAAGTCTTCCAGCAGCGAGGGGCCGCGGGCACCGACTTTCAATGTGTTCTGGTTGTCGGAGATCTTCACGCCTTGGTTGGTACGCAGGGCCTGGCCGGTCGCATCGGAACGGAATTCCTCCAGGGCTTGCAGCTTGGCGTTGGTGTTGCCACGGTCCAGGGTGTCGGTGCCTGCAAGTTCACTCTTCGTCGGGGTGGCTGGCTTCTTGGTACTCATCAGTCAAAACTCCTTATTCAAAGTGGCCAGAGCGGTCCCCGGCTCGTTTGAGCAAAACCCCAGGCACGGCACCTGGGAAATCGAGTTGCTTAAGTAGTGACTGACACGGTTTTCTGCCGTTCCTTTTTTATGACCTTTGATCGCGTTATTGCCAAATCACTGGTTGAATGCGAAATAAATGCTAAGAAACGCTATACGGACAGGCTAAAATGCGCGCCCGGCTAACCGCTGATCCCTTTTCAATGCGCCCCACAAGGTTCGCTACGTGATCGAGTTTCAAAACGTCCATAAAACCTACCGCGTCGCCGGTAAGGATATTCCCGCGCTGTACCCCACCAGCCTGCGCGTCGAAAACGGCCAGGTGTTTGGCCTGATCGGCCACTCGGGTGCAGGTAAAAGCACGCTGCTGCGCCTGATCAACCGCCTGGAAGAGCCCAGCGGCGGCCAGATCACGGTGGACGGCGAAGAAGTCACCGCCCTGGACGCCAACGGCCTGCGCCGTTTCCGCCAGCAGGTCGGGATGATCTTCCAGCACTTCAACCTGCTGGCGTCCAAGACCGTTGCCGACAATGTGGCCTTGCCACTGACCCTGGCCGGCGAATTGTCGCGCAAGGACATCGACCAACGTGTCGCCGAGCTACTTGCCCGCGTCGGCCTGTCGGACCACGCCGGGAAGTACCCGGCGCAGTTGTCCGGTGGCCAGAAGCAGCGCGTCGGCATTGCCCGCGCCCTTGCGACCAAGCCGAAAATCCTGCTATGCGACGAGGCCACCAGCGCCCTCGACCCGCAGACCACCGCCTCGGTCCTGCAATTGCTGGCCGAGATCAATCGCGAGTTGAAACTGACCATCGTGCTGATCACCCATGAAATGGATGTGATCCGCCGCGTGTGTGACCAGGTAGCCGTGATGGACGCCGGCGTGATCGTCGAGCAAGGCTCGGTGGCCGACGTGTTCCTGCACCCCAAGCACCCGACCACCAAGCGTTTTGTGCAGGAAGCCGAGCAGGTCGATGAAGGCGAGCAGCGTGATGACTTCGCCCATGTACCGGGTCGCATCGTACGGCTGACGTTCCAGGGTGAAGCGACCTACGCGCCATTGCTGGGTACCGTCGCCCGCGAAACGGGGGTGGACTACAGCATCCTCGCCGGCCGCATCGACCGCATCAAAGACATCCCCTACGGGCAACTGACCCTTGCGGTCACCGGCGGTGACATGGAAGCGGCCTTTGCCCGCTTTACCGCCGCAGACGTCCACATGGAGGTGCTGCGCTGATGGACGTTTTCTTGAGTTTCTTCGCCAATATCGACTGGTCCGAAATCTGGCTCGCCACCGGCGACACCATGATCATGCTGTTCGGTTCGCTGTTTTTCACCGTGGTATTGGGCCTGCCTTTAGGCGTGCTGCTGTTCCTGACCAGCCCACGCCAGCTGTTCGAGCAAAAAGGCCTGTACGCGCTGCTGTCGCTGGTCGTGAACATCCTGCGCTCGCTGCCGTTCATCATCCTGCTGATCGTGATGATCCCGTTCACCGTGCTGATCACCGGTACCTCCCTGGGCGTAGCGGGCGCGATCCCGCCGCTGGTCGTAGGGGCCACGCCATTCTTCGCGCGCCTGGTGGAAACCGCCTTGCGTGAAGTGGACCGCGGCATCATCGAGGCCACCCAGTCCATGGGGGCCAGCACCCGCCAGATCATCATCAACGCGCTGCTGCCCGAGGCACGCCCCGGCATCTTCGCGGCGATAACGGTGACGGCGATTACCCTGGTGTCCTACACGGCCATGGCCGGTGTCGTCGGTGCCGGAGGCCTGGGTGACCTGGCGATCCGTTTCGGTTACCAGCGCTTCCAGACCGATGTGATGGTGGTCACCGTGGTAATGCTGTTGATCCTGGTGCAAATTCTGCAAACCGTCGGCGACAAGCTGGTGGTGCACTTTTCTCGAAAATAACGGCCATTGCCGGTCAAAAGCCGGCACATGCCCGAACAAGGAGCTTGTTGGATGAAAAAACTACTGGTTGCTTTCGCCGCCGTTGCCGCGCTTTCCGCCCACGCCGCCGAGACCCTGAAAGTCGCTGCCTCGCCGGTGCCCCACGCGGAAATCCTGGAATTCGTGAAACCTGCCCTCGCCAAAGAAGGCGTGGACCTGCAAGTCAAAGTCTTCACCGATTACGTACAGCCCAACGTCCAGGTAGCGGAAAAGCGCCTGGACGCGAACTTCTTCCAGCACCAGCCATACCTGGATGAATTCAACAAAGCCAAAGGCACTCACCTGGTGAGCGTCGGCGCTGTGCACCTGGAGCCCCTGGGCGCTTACTCCAGCAAGTACAAAAAACTGGAAGACCTGCCTGACGGCGCCAACGTGGTGATCCCAAACGACGCCACCAACGGTGGCCGCGCGCTGTTGCTGCTGGCCAAGCACAACCTGATCACCCTGAAGGACCCGACCAACATCCTGTCGACCATCAAGGACATCACCGAAAACCCGAAAAACCTGAAATTCCGCGAACTCGAAGCCGCCACCCTGCCGCGCGTGCTGACCCAGGTCGACCTGGCGCTGATCAACACCAACTATGCGCTGGAAGCCAAGCTGGACCCGTCCAAGGACGCCCTGGTGATCGAAGGCAATGACTCGCCTTACGTGAACATCCTCGTGAGCCGCGAAGACAACCAGGATTCGGACGCGATGAAGAAGCTGATTGCAGCCCTGCACACCCCTGAGGTGAAGCAATTCATCCAAGAGAAGTACAAAGGCGCGATCCTGCCGGCGTTCTGATCCGACTCGGTCTCCAACACGCTGGAGATCAAAAAATGTGGGAGGGGTGTAGAACCGTAGACATCGTTTACATCTGAAACCGGGGACATCGTTTACACATTTGAGGCCTGGACGCGGGTCATACCTCGTCCAAGCCTCCCCAAGGGATAATCACACAGGTACAAATCCCAAGCTTCATCTTCAGCTTCTTTGAGCCCTATCCTTTCCCCGGACAGCGCCTCGCTGATAAATACCAACTTGCCGTTCCACTTGATCGATCCGTCCTGCCTGACGCTTCGAACTTTCATTTCTGCCGGATATTCCACATCGGGCAAGCATCCTGGATAAATTCGGGTGGACGGCACATACAAGTCTCCCGGACGTTTCATGCCGAGCGCTTCGTGAGGGCGTACGTAATTAAACTCATGCCTGAAATGCTCCAGCAAAAGCTGCTGCTCGACTAAGTTTTTCCCTAAGGGCAACTCAAGTTTCAAGCTACGGTGCATTCGTTCATGGCGACCATTCTGGGCGGGTCTTCCCGGCATGGTTCGCTCGGGATAAATACCCAGCCGAATCCACCAAACTGCCAGTGTGGATATTCTTGCCAGGCCAGGAGAGGCGAACGGTACCCCGTTGTCCGAACGGATAACTTCCGGCATGCCGTACTCCTGAAAAAGCCTCTCAAAGGCCTGTTTTACAGGCTGGGTCATGATCTTGGGATGGGCCCTGCACGCTAAAATCAGCCGCGACGCATGGTCTGTGACGGTCAAAGGGAAGCACATCTGAGCATTAAGCATCTTGAACTGCCCTTTGTAGTCAGCACACCACGTCTTGTTAGGTTCGTCGGCCTTTCGCATTTGTGCGTGGGAAATGCTGTGTCGGCGTTTGAAGCGCCGCTTTTTGACGAGCCCAAGTCGGTCAAGCCATTGACCGGCCGTACTTGGAGAGGGCCAGGTGACGGAGGGATCTTCCAGCCGTAATAGCTCGAGAAGCTTTTTCGGCCCCCATTTATCGTGAGCCTCCTTCATCGCGACTACACGGGCCAAAATCTCGTCGTCGGTTTTATTTGGGCTGTTGTGAGGTCGCCGGGACAGTTCGGATAAAGACCTCAAATCGCCGTCGTGCCGGGCAATCCACTTATCGACGGTAGGTCGGCTAACGTCAAAGCGGCGTGCCAACTGGCTTTTGGTGAAGTTGCCAGAAAGCCAATCAGCTACCAGCTTGATTCTTTGATTCATGGGGGACTCTTGGTTCCAGGGCATGATCAGTTACCTCCTGATCATGCGTATTAGCCTGTAAACCATGTCCCGGTTAGAAATGTAAACGATGTCCCCGGTTTGTACCGGGGCAAGCCCCCTCCCACACTTTGATCTGCATTTTAATCAGCAGGGTTATCGATAGAACAACCGGTAGCCTAGCTGCCCCACCGCTTCATTGATCAACTGCCCGCTCTGCCACACCGACTTGAACTCTGGCATCCAGCCGCCCAGCGGCCGGGCGTTGTCCACGCCGAGGAACCCCACCGGCGCCGGTACCACGGTGAAGCCGGCCTTTTCAAAACTCCACACCGAACGCGGCATGTGCCAGGCCTGGGTCACGACCACCACACGCTTGATGCCCTCGGGCAATAGAATCCCGGCACTCATCTGCGCGTTTTCCCAGGTGGTGCGGCTGCGTTCTTCCTTCCAGCGCACAGCAACGCCGAAGTCATCCTGCATCGATACCGCCATCAACTGCGCCTCGCTGGGCGGCGTGCCGTAATGCAGGCCACCGGTGGTCAGCACCGGCAGCCCTGAGGCCTTGGCCAGTCGCGCGGCATACCGCTGGCGCTCCAGGCCGATGCCGGTCGGCTGATCAGAACCCCATGCCGGGTCGCCGCGCTCGCGTCCCGAGCCCAGCACCACAATGGCATCGGCGCGCTGGGCCAGGGTCGACCAGTCTTCACGGGCCAACGGTGGCTCGGTCTCCAGGGCACGTGCGCCCCACTCCACCGCCACCGGCAGGCTGATCAACCACATGCCGCCAAATCCGAGGGCAAAGCAGCAGCCGGCCAAACGGGGGCGGCTGCGACGAAACCACCAGGCAAGGGCCAGCAGCAGCAAGAGAATGCCGGGTGGCAGGAGCAGCTGTTTGATGAAATAACGAATAGGCATCGGGCATCTCCATAGATGCCCGAAGCCTAAGGTGTAACGGGGTTTAGCGACAATCTTTACAGTGACATGGCACGATGACGTGATTCAGGGGAGTGAACTACTTGAAGCGGGCGGACCGGAGCCTTTCCGGGCCACGACCGGCCGACAAGTCCTTGAGCCACACCACCTTGGCTGAGTGCATAGGCTCTTTGGCTGGCGGGGTTGCCACCCAAGAAGGCGCACTGCGCTTATTACGTTCCAGGTAAGCTTTGATCAGTTCCAGCTCCGCACGGCTCAAACCGCGCAGTTCCAACTCTACGGGCCGTTCATCACGCAATCGGCCCGCGGTCCTCGCTGCATCCAATGCGCGACCCAATCGGTCGATCAGTCCTTCGTAGATTTCCGGTTTCGTTGCGATTCGCTGCGATTCGACCATCCCCTCACCTCATTGAAGAAAGACTTGCTCCCCAATAAACAGCGTAGTCCCCATGGCTGCGCCTGCCCGGCGCCGCGACAGACGGCCCTCGCCGCGCAATCAGGGTTTCCCTCGATAGAGTGGGGTCATGTATGCTACGGCGCTTCCTGTAACTCCACTTCCCGCAGGGTTTGGGCACGGACGCGCCGCTTTTTGGTGTCGAACAACCTGAACGTTGCACCGAAGAGGATTAGGCCACCCCTATTCAGTTCAAAAGTAGCCATGCACGAACAATATCAGCCCCGTGAAATAGAAAATGCCGCCCAAACCTTCTGGGACGAGCAAAAGTCCTTTGAAGTCAGTGAACAGCCAGGCAAGGAGACATTCTATTGCCTGTCGATGTTCCCTTACCCCAGCGGCAAGCTACACATGGGGCATGTGCGTAACTACACCATCGGCGACGTCATCTCCCGCTACCAGCGCATGCAAGGCAAGAACGTCCTGCAACCCATGGGTTGGGACGCCTTCGGCATGCCGGCGGAAAACGCCGCGATGAAAAACAACGTGGCCCCCGCCAAGTGGACCTACGAAAACATCGCCTACATGAAGACCCAGCTGCGCAGCCTGGGCCTGGCGGTGGACTGGTCCCGCGAAGTCACCACCTGCAAGCCGGATTACTACCGTTGGGAACAATGGCTGTTCACCCGCCTGTTCGAAAAAGGGGTGATCTACAAAAAAAGCGGCACCGTGAACTGGGACCCTATCGACCAGACCGTCCTCGCCAACGAACAGGTGATCGACGGTCGCGGCTGGCGCTCCGGCGCGCTGATCGAAAAGCGCGAAATCCCGATGTACTACTTCAAGATCACCGCCTACGCGGATGAACTGTTGTCGAGCCTCGACGATTTGCCGGGCTGGCCTGAACAGGTCAAGACCATGCAGCGCAACTGGATCGGCAAGTCCAAGGGCATGGAAGTGCAGTTCCCCTACAACGTCGACTCCATCGGCGAAGCTGGCGCACTCAAAGTCTTCACCACCCGTCCGGACACCTTGATGGGCGCGACCTACGTCGCCGTGGCCGCCGAGCACCCGCTGGCCACCCAGGCCGCACAGAACAATCCTGAGCTGCAGGCATTCATCGCCGAATGCAAAGGCGGCAGCGTGGCCGAAGCCGACGTCGCCACCCAGGAGAAAAAAGGCCTGCCGACCGGCCTGTTCGTCGAGCACCCGCTGACCGGCGAGAAGTTGCCGGTATGGGTCGCCAACTACGTGCTGATGCACTACGGCGATGGCGCAGTAATGGCTGTGCCGGCCCACGACGAGCGCGATTTCGAATTCGCCACCCAATACAACCTGCCGATCAAGTCAGTGGTGCGCACCAGTTCCGGCGACACCAACCCGGCCCCGTGGCAAGACGCCTATGGCGAGCACGGTACGCTGATCAACTCCGGTGAGTTCGACGGCCTGGACTTCGCCGGCGCCTTCGACGCCATCGAAGTCGCACTGATCAAGAAGAACCTCGGTGCCTCGCGCACCCAGTTCCGCCTGCGCGACTGGGGCATCAGCCGCCAGCGCTACTGGGGCTGCCCGATCCCGATCATCCACTGCCAGACCTGCGGTGACGTACCGGTTCCGGAAGACCAGTTGCCGGTCGTTCTGCCGGAAGACGTGGTGCCGGACGGTGCCGGTTCGCCATTGGCGCGCATGCCCGAGTTCTACGAATGCAGCTGCCCGAAATGCGGCCAGCCGGCCAAGCGTGAAACCGACACCATGGACACCTTCGTCGAGTCCTCGTGGTACTACGCCCGCTACGCCTCGCCGCACTACGAGGGCGGCCTGGTGGAGAAATCCGCAGCCGACCACTGGTTGCCGGTGGATCAGTACATCGGCGGTATCGAACACGCCATCCTTCACCTGCTGTACGCGCGCTTCTTCCACAAGCTGATGCGCGACGAAGGCCTGGTGAGTTCCAACGAACCGTTCAAGAACCTGCTGACCCAGGGCATGGTGATCGCCGAGACCTACTATCGTCGCGAAGCCAATGGCGCCTACACCTGGTTCAACCCGGCGGACGTCGAGCTCGAGCGCGACAGCAAAGCCAAGGTCATCAGCGCCAGACTGATCGCCGACGGCCTGCCGGTGGAAATCGGCGGCACCGAGAAGATGGCCAAGTCGAAGAACAACGGCGTCGACCCTCAGTCGATGATCGACCAGTTCGGCGCCGACACCTGCCGCCTGTTCATGATGTTCGCCTCGCCGCCTGACATGAGCGCCGAATGGTCCGACTCCGGTGTCGAAGGGTCGCACCGTTTCCTCAAGCGCGTCTGGCGCCTGGCGCACGCCCATGTCAGCCAGGGCCTGCCGGCCAAGCTGGACGTGGCGTCGTTGAGCGACGAGCAGAAACTCATTCGTCGCAGCACCCACCTGGCCATCAAGCAGGCCAGCCAGGACGTGGGCCAGAACCACAAGTTCAACACCGCCATCGCCCAGGTGATGACGCTGATGAACGTGCTGGAAAAAGCCCCGCAAGCCACCGCACAGGATCGCGCACTGGTACAGGAAGGCCTGGAGACGGTCACCCTGCTGCTGGCGCCGATTACACCGCACATCAGCCACGAACTGTGGAGCCGCCTGGGCCATAGCGACGCGGTCATCGATGCGCGCTGGCCGGTACAGGATGACAGCGCCCTGGTACAGGACACGCTGCAACTGGTGATCCAGGTCAACGGTAAACTGCGCGGCCAGATCGACATGCCCGCCAGTGCCAGCCGTGAAGAAGTCGAAGCGGCCGCACGGGTCAACGAGAACGTGCTGCGCTTTACCGAAGGCCTGACGATCCGCAAAGTGATCGTGGTGCCTGGCAAACTGGTCAATATCGTCGCTAGCTAATCGGATCGGGCGTGGGGCTCGAGCCCTGCGCCGAACAAAGCCTTCAGGGCCTCGATAAGGCCCACATGGTTTCAAGGGGAGCAACAAAATGATCAAACGCAATCTGCTGGTTATGGGCCTTGCCGTACTGCTGAGCGCTTGCGGCTTCCAGCTGCGCGGCACCGGCACCAATGACCTGACGATCAAGGAACTGGACGTCAGCGCTCGCGACGCCTACAGCGAGACAGTGACCCAGCTGCGCCAGGTCCTGGAAAACAGCGGCGTGCACGTCTACACCGGCGCGACCTACAAACTGTTCCTGGCTAACGAGAAAGAAACCCAGCGCAACCTGAGCTACGCCAGCGCCGGACGTGCGTCCGATATCGAACTGAGCACCGTGCTCAGCTTTGAAATCCAGGGCCGCGATCACCTGCCGTTGATGAATGACAACATCCAGGTGCAGAAGATTGTCAGCCACGATGGTAACAACCTGGTGGGTTCGGACTCCGAAATCATCCAGGTGCGCAAGGAGATGCGTCGCGAGCTGGTGCAACGCATGGTCCTGCGCCTGTCGCTGCTCACCCCACAACAGCTCGAAACCTTGCAGCAACGTGCTGACGACAAGGCCAAGGCCGATGCCGACGCGCTGAAAGCCGCGAAAGAGTACGAAGACAACACGCCGAAACAATCGCCTGTTGAAGTCCCTGTCGAGTAAGCCAGACGGGGCGCCCCTGGCGCCCCGTTCGCCCTGCCTATGAAACTCGCACCCGCCCAACTCGCCAAACACCTGCAAGGTGGCCTCGCGCCTGTCTACATCGTCAGCGGTGATGACCCGCTGTTGTGCCAGGAAGCCGCCGACGCCATCCGCAGCGCCGCACGCCAGCAGGGCTTCGATGAACGCCAGGTATTCAGCGCCGACGCCAGTTTCGACTGGGGCACGCTGCTGCAAGCCGGTGCAAGCATGTCGCTGTTCGCCGAAAAACGCCTGCTGGAGCTGCGCCTGCCGTCGGGCAAGCCCGGTGATAAGGGCGCGGCTGCACTGATGGAATACTGCTCGCGGCCCGCCGAAGACACGGTGTTGCTGATCAGCTTGCCCAAGCTCGACGGCAGC
This sequence comes from Pseudomonas sp. JV449, assembly GCF_032424295.1. Lineage (NCBI taxonomy): Bacteria > Pseudomonadati > Pseudomonadota > Gammaproteobacteria > Pseudomonadales > Pseudomonadaceae > Pseudomonas > Pseudomonas sp. JV449. The sequence continues at coordinate 59,094 of NZ_VYKD01000033.1, forward strand.
GCGCAGAAGACCAAGTGGGGCAAGGCCCTGGTGGAAGGGGCGCAGACCCAGTTCATCCAGATCTGGCCAGTGGACAGCAATCAGTTGCCGCAATGGATTCGCCAGCGCCTGTCCCAGGCAGGGCTATCCGCGACACAGGATGCAGTGGAGCTGATCGCCGCGCGGGTCGAAGGCAACTTGCTTGCCGCCGCCCAGGAGATCGAAAAGCTCAAGCTGATGGCCGAAGACGGGCAGATTACCGTCGAGACCGTCCAGGGCGCAGTGGCAGACAGTGCACGTTTTGACGTGTTCGGGCTGGTGGATGCGATCCTCAACGGCGAGCCCGCCCATGCCCTGCGCATGCTCGAAGGCCTGCGTGGCGAAGGGGTGGAGCCGCCGGTGATTCTCTGGGCCCTGGCCCGGGAACTACGGGTATTGGCCAATATTGCCCTGCAATACAGCCAGGGCACGCCGCTGGACAAGTGCTTCAGCCAGGCGCGGCCACCGGTGTGGGACAAGCGCAAACCCCTGATGAGCAAAGCCCTGCAACGGCACTCGGCGCAACGCTGGGCGCAGCTGTTGCTGGAGGCGCAGCGCATTGATGCACAGATCAAGGGCCAGGCGGCGGGTTCGCCGTGGATGAGCCTGAGCCGTTTATCGCTGTTGATGGCCGGTCAGCGCCTGACATTACCAGCGGAATAACCCTGGTTTCCAAACACCACAGAACCAATGTGGGAGGGGCAAGTCGAATCGTCGCACCGCCCCTTCCACATTTTTGATTGCGTTTACAATTCATGGGCTTTACAGCGGCCTGACTTCGGCAGATTATTTGCACCGCATCTCCCCCCATCAAGAGCATCGACCATGAGCAAAAAGCCATCCAAGCATGGCCCCAACAAGGCCAAATCCATCATCGCCCAGCCACTGTTCCGCAGCCGTCAGGAACGCGCCGGCAAGGGCAAAGGCAGCTACCGCCGCGAAGCCTTCCAGTCTAATAGCTGGGAGGCTTCTTACTTTCTGGCTGCCTGAAGGCAAGCGCCCCTCTGGCATGATAAGGTCTGTACCTGATTTGTAATTCCTGGACCTGTGCATGCCCTCTTGTCTTTCCCGTCGTTGGCACCTTCGCCAATTGATCGCTGCCTCCAGCCTCATTCTGCTTGTCGCCTGCGCGGAAAAACCCACCGCCGCCGATGCCCAACCCTTGCCGAAGCTCCAGACCGCACCCGTAGTGGCCCCTGCCGTCGTGGCCCCGCTGGCCGTGGACAATCTCGACATCCAACCAACCCAGACCTTTGCTGAATGGCAGGCCGGCTTTCGCGCGCAAGCCCTCCAAGCCGGCATCACGGCCGACGTTTTCGACACCGCATTCGCCAATGTCACCCCCGATATGGCGGTGATCCGCGCCGACCGCAGCCAGCCGGAGTTTTCCCGCCCTGTATGGGAATACCTCGACGGCGCCCTGTCACCCGTACGCGTACGCAATGGCCAGGCGCTGCTGATCAAGTACGCCGACATCCTGCAAAGCATCGAGCAGCGTTATGGCGTCGACCGTCAGGCACTGGTCTCGGTGTGGGGCATGGAGAGCAACTTCGGCCAGTTCCAGGGCAACAACTCGGTGATCCGCTCCCTGGCGACCCTGGCCTATGAAGGCCGTCGCCCGGCCTTTGCCCAGGCGCAATTGCTGGCGGCATTGCAGATCATCCAGCACGGCGACATCGCCGCCGACCAGATGAAGGGCTCCTGGGCCGGGGCCATGGGCCAGACCCAGTTCATTCCAACCACTTACAACACCCACGCGGTGGACTTCGATGGCGACGGTCGCCGCGACATCTGGAACAGCCCGGCCGACGCCCTCGCATCAACCGCGCACTACCTGCAAAGCTCCGGCTGGCAGAAAGGCCAGCCGTGGGGCTTTGAAGTCAAGCAATTGCCGGCGAACTTCGACTACGCCCTGGCTGACGGCGGCGTGCGCAAGAGCATTGCCGAGTGGATGAAACTGGGCATTCAACTGCCACCGGGCGCGAGCATGCCGCCGAATGTCGACCAACTGTCCGCCGCCCTGCTGCTGCCGGCAGGCTACCGTGGCCCGGCGTTCCTGGTGCTGGATAACTTCCGCGCGATCCTCAAGTACAACAACTCGTCGTCCTACGCACTGGCGGTGGGCCTGTTGTCGGAGCGCTTTGGCGGCGGCGGTGTGATCCGTGGTGACTGGCCCAAGGATGAGCTGCCGCTGAGTCGCTCCCAGCGCATTGATCTGCAGACGGCGTTGAGCGCCAACGGTTATGACGCGGGCAACCCGGATGGGATTATCGGCGCCAACACGCGCAAGGCGATTCGGGCGGCACAGCAGGCGCTGGGCTGGCCGGCGGACGGGTATCCGACGGTGAAGTTGCTGGAGTCGCTGCAAAACCGATAGATCCGCGTATGGCGACTACCGCAATCGGGGGCAAGCCCCCGATTGCGGTTTAGCAAACGCCAGCAGATTCAAGACCTGAAGACCACTTCCTGCTCCAACACCACCCGCTGCTCCCCCGCATCCAGCCGTACCAAGGCGCCCATGGGCAGCGTCAGGTTCGGATCGCAATGCCCGCTGCGCCAGCCGGCCAGCACCGGTATGCGCAATGGCTCGAACGTCTGCGTCAGCAAGCGCTCCAGCGCCACGTTATCCACACCCGCCACATCCCCGACCAGTACACCGGCGACCTGGGCCAACTTGCCCGCCAGACGCAGATGGGTCAACAGGCGGTCGATGCGGTAGATCGGTTCGTTGACGTCTTCGATAAACAGGATGATGCCTTCAGCGTCGATTTCGTAAGGCGTGCCCATGACCGCCGCAATCATCGACAGGTTACCCCCCAACAAGCGCCCACAGGCAATGCCAGGCTCGATCGTGGTCAGCGGGTACGCTACCGGGTGCGCAAGCACACTGCCAGCGCCCAACTGGCCGCGCAGAAGGCTGAACAATGACGACTCGGTAGGTTGTTGCTTGTTGCCGAGCAGGTCGGCATTGAGCATCGGGCCGTGGAAGGTCACGAAACCGGCGTAACGGTTGATCGCCAGGTGCAGGGCGCTGATGTCGCTATAGCCGACGAACGGCTTGGGATTGGCACGCAGCAGGTCAAAGTCCAGCGCGTCGAGCAGCCGCGGTGTGCCGTAACCACCGCGCAGACAGAAGATAGCGTCGATGTGCGGATCGGCGAAGGCGGCATGCAGGTCACGCAGGCGCACTGCATCGCTGCCGGCGAGGTAGCCGTCGCGTTCATAGACACCGGGGGAAATCCGCAGATCGTAGCCGCGCGTACGCATCCATTGGCCAGCCTTTTCAACGTCCAGCACGGCGGGGCCGGCGGGGGCGATCAGGGCGATGGTGCCTTCAGAACGAAGGGCTGGAACGGCGGCGGTCATCTGAGAATCTCCCTATCTAACGCTGAAACCAATGTGGGAGGGGGCTTGCCCCCGATAGCGGTGGATCAGCCAGCACATGTAGCGACTGACATACCGCAATCGGGGCATTGGTATCCACACAACTTCCAGTGAATACGGAATCTATGGCAATTAGGCTTCTGTGGTGAGCGGGCTTGTCGAATCGTCGCACCGCCCGCGCTGGGTTGCGAAGCAGCCCCAAAACCTTCACCTCGATTGATTCTGGCACTCTGCGTTGACCTTATTGGGGCCGCTTCGCAGCCCAGCGCGGGGCAAGCCCGCTCACCACAGAGTTATGTGTCAGCCTTTAAGAGTTGTGTAGATACCTATGGCAATCGGGGGCAAGCCCCCTCCCACATAAGCCCACTCCCACACCGGGTCTGAACCCCGATCAGGAAACCAGGCTAGCCTTGACCAGCTTGGCCTGTTCGTCGGCGTGGTACGAAGAGCGTACCAGCGGGCCCGAGGCGACGTTCTTGAAGCCCATCTTGTAACCTTCCTCGGCGAACCAGGCGAAGGTGTCCGGGTGCACGAAACGCTGCACCGGCAAGTGGCTGCGCGACGGTTGCAGGTATTGGCCCAGGGTCAGCATGTCGATGTCGTGTTCGCGCATGCGCTTCATGACTTCGATGACTTCTTCATCGGTCTCGCCCAGGCCGAGCATCAAGCCGGATTTGGTCGGGATGTGCGGCATCATCTGCTTGAATTTCTGCAGCAGGGTCAGCGACCACTGGTAGTCCGAACCTGGACGCGCGGCCTTGTACAGGCGAGGCACGGTTTCCAGGTTGTGGTTGAACACATCCGGCGGCTCGGCAGCGGTGATTTCCAGCGCGACGTCCATGCGGCCACGGTAGTCCGGCACCAGGGTCTCGAGCATCACGTTCGGCGACAGTTTGCGGATTTCGCGGATGCAGTCGGCAAAGTGCTGGGCACCGCCGTCGCGCAGGTCGTCACGGTCAACCGAGGTGATGACCACGTATTTGAGTTTCAGGTCGGCGATGGCGATGGCCAGGCTTTCCGGTTCGTTGACGTCCAGTGGCTTCGGCCGGCCATGGCCGACGTCGCAGAACGGGCAACGACGGGTGCAGATGTCACCCATGATCATGAAGGTGGCGGTGCCGCCGGAGAAGCATTCGCCCAGGTTCGGGCAGGACGCTTCTTCGCACACGCTGTGCAGCTTGTGCTTGCGCAGCAGGGCCTTGATACGGTCGACTTCCGGCGAAACCGGGATGCGCACGCGGATCCAGTCAGGCTTTTTCGGCAACTCGGTGGTCGGGATGATCTTGACCGGGATGCGTGCAACCTTCTCGGCGCCGCGCAGCTTGACGCCGGCTTCCACCTTGGCACGCGGGGCCGGGGCCGGACGCTCGGTGATGTCCAGCGTCGGGATCATGGTTTGCACTGCATCAGTAGTCATAATCAGTCGATTCCGCCCGTGAGGGTCGTCTGCTCAGCATAGTCGAGGTGTTTGACGAGCTGCGCACGCAGCCGGGCACTTACCTCGGCAAATTTAATCGGTGTGGCGTGGTCGCTCAGTTGGGTCATCGCCAGCCCGGCATAACCACACGGGTTGATGCGCCGGAACGGTGCCAGGTCCATGTCCACGTTCAGGGCCAGGCCATGAAAGGAACAACCGTGGCGAATGCGCAAACCGAGGGAGGCGATTTTCGCGCCGTCCACATACACACCGGGTGCATCGGGCTTGGCCGCGGCGCTCACGCCATAACTGGCCAACAGCTCGATCAGGCAAGCCTCCATGCGGCTCACCAGGTCGCGCACGCCAAAACCCAGCTTGCGCACGTCCAGCAGCAGGTACGCCACCAGTTGACCGGGCCCATGGTAAGTCACTTGGCCACCTCGGTCGACCTGCACCACCGGAATATCCCCCGGCAGCAGCAGATGTTCGGCCTTGCCGGCCTGGCCCTGGGTGAACACCGGTGGATGTTCCACCAACCAGATTTCGTCGGGCGCCGAAGTACCGCGTTCATTCGTGAACCGCTGCATGGCGTGCCAGACGGGCTCGTAGTCCATCCGGCCGAGCTCGCGAAAGCCCAGGACCTGTGACATCACAGCACCATATGCACGAAGCCGGTGGCCCGCAGTTCGCTATTGATGTCGTAGAGCTGGTCTTGACCGGTCGCAACGATGTGCAACTGGATCGTGGTGTACTTACCGTTGGTGCTCGAACGCTCGTCCACCCGGTTGTCATTGATCGTCGCGTGTTTACGCACGATATCCAGGATTCTGTCTTTGTTGCCTACACCGGTATCGCTGATCACCTTGACGGGATAATCCGTCACCGGGAATTCGATCTTTGGCGCCTTTACTTCTTTATCGGTCATGGCAGAACGGCCTCGTAAGCGGTAAGCCGTGGCGACGGCAAAGCCCCGCGTCGGATCAACGCGGGGCTTTGCAGGTGCACACAATCAGTTGAACAAGCCGTAGAAGAATAGACGGATGCTATCCCACACGCGGCGGAAGATACCACCTTCGTCGACGGCGTCCAGCGCGATCAGGTCGGCGCTGTGCACCACCTTGTCGTCCAGCTTCACTTCGACTTTACCGATCACGTCGCCCTTGGCGATTGGCGCAACCAATTGCGGGTTCATGGTCATGCTGGCGGCGAGCTTTTTCAGCTGGCCTTTAGGCATGGTCAGGGTCAGGTCTTCAGCCAGGCCGGCCTTGACTTGCGAGGTCGCGCCTTTCCATACCGGCGCGGTCGCCAGTTCAGCACCCTTCTGGTAGAAGGTCTGGGTTTCGAAGAAGCGGAAACCGTAGGTCAGCAGTTTTTGCGTCTCGGCCGCACGGGCCTGCTCGCTGTTGGTGCCGAAGACCACCGCGATCAGGCGCTGGCCATCACGTACCGCGGACGACACCATGCAGTAGCCGGCTTCGTCGGTGTGGCCGGTTTTCAGGCCATCGACAGTCTTGTCGCGCCACAGCAGCAGGTTGCGGTTAGGCTGCTTGATGTTGTTCCAGAAGAATTCCTTCTGGGAGTAGATCGCGTAGTGCACCGGGTCGACACGAATGATCGCGCGCGCCAGGATCGCCATGTCGTGAGCCGACGAGTAGTGCTCAGGGTTTGGCAGGCCGGTCGGGTTCATGAAGTGGCTGTTGGTCATGCCCAGGTCGGCCACGGTTTTGTTCATCATGTCGGCGAATGCGTCTTCGCTGCCGGCGATGTGCTCGGCCAGGGCGACGCTGGCGTCGTTACCGGACTGGATGATGATGCCATGCAGCAGGTCGCTCACAGTGACTTGCGAGCCCACCTTGATGAACATCCGCGAACCGCCGGTACGCCAGGCGTTTTCGCTGACGGTCACCGGGTCGTTTTCGCCGATCTGGCCGCGACGGATTTCCAGGGTCGCGATGTAGGCGGTCATCAGCTTGGTCAGGCTGGCCGGTGGCAGGCGCTGGTCACCGTTGCTCTCGACCAGCACGTTGCCACTGGCGGCATCCATGAGGACCCAGGACTTGGCGGCCAGTTGCGGTGAAGCCGGTACCATTTCAACCGCCCAGGCGGCCGGGGTGATGATCAGCGAAAGAAGCAGGCACGTGCGTTTGGCTAAGGTGGTGATGTTCATCCGTCTCTCGAAATTGCTTATGGAAACTTGCCCTCGCGGGCAAAACTTATTCAGACAGCCCGCTACCAGACTGTCACGTGTTCGGTTGCCCGCTCACCCCTTGCCCCTGGGTTTTATTGTTCAACGAGCCAACAACCAGGGTCCAGGCCCGCATGCGAGCCTCAACCATCAATTTATTATTCGGCAGTGACCACGCTGGGTTGCCCCAGGTTGGCCAGGCGCACGCTGTTCTGCACTTGCGCAACCTCGCTCGGCGAACCGATCGGGCCCATGCGCACACGGTGCAACGTTTGCTGGTTACGCACGATGGAGCTGATGAATACCGGCGCGCTGACCATGCTGCTGAGCTTGGACCTTAACAGTTCTGCCGCATCCGGGTTGGCGAAAGCGCCCACTTGCAGGTATTGCCCGCCCGCGACCGCGGCGCCCGGTGCCGCATGGGGCACGACCACCGTATCCGGTGCGTGCTGCTGCGGTGGCGGTGTCCATTGTTCGATCTTGCCGGTGGATGCCGTCACTTGCGGCTGCGCGCTCTGCGGCTCGTTGAGCATCAACGGCGCGGGCTTGCCACGCTGGGCCCAGTACTGCGCCGGATCGATGCCTTCGACCTTGACCCGCGCGGTACCGGTTTCGGCATAGCCGAGTTTTTTCGCGGCGGCGTAGGACAAGTCGATGATGCGATCCGAATAGAACGGCCCACGGTCGTTGACCCGCAGGATCACCGTGCGGTTGTTGTCCAGGTTGGTCACGCGGACATAGCTGGGCAGCGGCAGGGTCTTGTGGGCCGCGCTCATGCCGTACAGGTCATAGACTTCGCCGTTGGCGGTGTTCTGGCCGTGGAACTTGGTGCCATACCAGGACGCCGTGCCCGATTGCACGTAGGTCTTGGAGTCCTGCAACGGGAAGTAGGACTTGCCCAGCACGGTATAGGGGTTGGCCTTGTACGGGCCGGTGTGCAGGGTCGGCGTGGCATCCGGGATCTTCGACACGTCGACATCCCACCACGGGGCGCCATCTTTGTGTGCGCGGTTGATGTCCAGGCCTGGCTGTGAACGCACCGCGGTGCCGCCGGACTTCGGTACCGGGCCACGGCTGGTGGAACAACTGACGACGAGCAGGGACAACGCGGCGAACGCCACCAGCTTGAGCGGTTGATTGAACGGCGATGCCCGCATTACTTGTTGCCCCGTGCTTGGACCAGCATGTCTGACAGCTGATGCACGGCCATGGCGTACATCACACTGCGGTTATAACGCGTGATTGCGTAGAAATTCTTCAGGCCCATCCAGTATTCAGGGCCGTTTTCACCTTCGAGGCGGAATGCCGTCACCGGCATATCGTCGCGTGGCGCATTCTGACTCGACCAGCCCAGCGCCCGCAACTCCCCGACGGTCTTGGCCGGCTCGATGCCCTGGGTCAGGCCTTCATCGGCACGCTCCCCGCTGACATCGGCACGGATCACCACCGGCTCGCCACCGACCCAGCCATGGCGCTTGAAGTAACTGGCCACACTGCCGATGGCATCGTCCGGGTTGCTCCAGATATTGATATGACCGTCGCCGTCAAAATCCACCGCGTAGGCGCGAAAGCTGCTCGGCATGAACTGCGGCAAGCCCATCGCCCCGGCGTAGGAGCCCTTGAGGGTCAGCGGGTCGACCTGCTCTTCGCGGGCCAGCAGCAGGAACTCACGCAGTTCCTTGCGGAAGAAGTCGGCGCGCGGCGGGTAATCGAAGCCCAGGGTCGACAAGGCGTCGATCACCCGGTAACTGCCGGTATTGCGCCCGTAGAAGGTTTCAATGCCAATGATCGCAACGATGACCTGGGCCGGCACGCCGTATTCCTGCTCGGCGCGGGCCAACACGGCCTCGTGCTGGCGCCAGAAGTCCACCCCCCGGGCCACCCGGGCGTCGGTGAGGAACATCGGACGGTATTCCTTCCACTGTTTCACGCGCTCGGCGGGGCGAGAGATAGCGTCGAGGATCGCCTGCTTGCGCTGGGCTTCGCGGAACACGCCCATCAGCTGTTCACCGGCGAAGCCGTAGTCGCGGGTCATTTCACCGACGAATTCGGCGACCTGGGGTGAGCCATCGTAGTCACCGGCCTGCGCCTCGTGCGTTGCCCCCAGCAGCCCGATCAGGCCCATCCAGGACGCATGCCGAGTCGCCCAGCCGCGCATTACTTGCATTGACATCTTCACCTTATTCAAACCTGTGCGATCCACTTGCGATGCGTATGAATCGACATCAAAACCCCAAACGCTGACAGCAATGTCACCAGCGAAGTTCCGCCGTAGCTAATGAACGGCAAAGGCACCCCAACCACCGGCAGCAGGCCACTGACCATACCGATGTTGACGAAAACGTAAACAAAAAAAGTCATGGTCAGGCTGCCGGCGAGCAATTTGCCGAACAGCGTCTGCGCCTGTGCGGTAATCACCAGGCCACGACCAATCAATAGCAAATAGATCAGCAACAGCGCGCAAATGCCCACCAGGCCGAACTCTTCGCCCATCACCGCAATAATGAAGTCGGTGTGGCTCTCGGGCAGAAAGTCCAAATGCGACTGGGTGCCGAGCAGCCAGCCCTTGCCAAATACACCGCCGGAACCGATGGCCGCCTTCGACTGGATAATGTTCCAGCCGGTGCCGAGCGGGTCGCTTTCGGGATCGAGGAACGTCAGGATCCGCTGCTTCTGGTAGTCGTGCATAAAGAAGAACCACATGGCCACGGCCACCGGCACTGCCGCCGCCAGCACGCTAAGGATCCAGCGCCAGCGCAACCCGCCCATGAACAGCACGAACGCACCGCCGGCCAGGATCAGCAGCGAGGTGCCGAGGTCCGGCTGGCGCACGATCAGCACGAAGGGGATGCCGATCAGGATCAGGCTGATGCCCACATGCTTGAGCTGCGGCGGCAAGGTGCGCTTTGACAGGTACCAGGCGATCGTCGCCGGCATCAGGATCTTCATGAATTCCGACGGTTGGAAGCGAATCACCCCCGGAATGTTGATCCAGCGGGTCGCGCCCATGGCGTTGTGGCCCATGACGTCCACCACCACCAGCAGCAACACCCCGGCCACATAACCGAGCGGCACCCAGCGCGCCATGAAACGCGGCTCCAGCTGGGCGATCACCACCATGGACAGCAGGCCCAGGCCAAACGACGAAGCCTGCTTGATCAGCAAGTCCCAGTTCTTGCCGCTGGCCGAATACAGCACGAACAGGCTGCCGGCCGCCAGGGTCAGCAGCAGGATCAGCAACGGGCCGTCAATGTGCATGCGCTGCAACAAAGTCGCGCGGCGACGCATCACATCCTCGCTGGAGAGGATGCGGTCAAAATTACTCTTCACTGGCCGTAACCTCGGGGGTTGAAGGGGGGCCGCCATATTCGGCCTTGAGCCTGCCGTCGTCGGCCAGCAACCAGGCGTCCATCACCTGGCGCACCACAGGCGCCGCCACACCGGAGCCGGACTCGCCGTTCTCGACCATCACCGCCACCACGATTTTCGGGTCGTCGGCCGGGGCAAAGCCCACAAACAAGGCGTGGTCGCGGTGGCGCTCCTGGACCTTGGAACGGTCGTATTTCTCGCCCTGCTTGATCGCCACCACCTGGGCGGTACCACTCTTGCCGGCGATACGGTATTGCGCACCGATCGCCGCCTTGCGCGCGGTCCCGCGTGCACCGTGCATCACCTGCTGCATGCCGTGGTTGACCTTGGTCCAGTCGGACGGATCGCGCAGTACGATGTCGGGGATCGGGTTTTCATCCACAGGCTTTTCGCCTTCGATGGTCCGGGCCAGGTGCGGGCGGTTCCAGATGCCTTTGTTGGCCACCAGCGCCGTGGCCTGGGCCAGTTGCAAAGGCGTGGCCTGCATATAGCCCTGGCCGATGCCGAGGATCAGGGTTTCGCCCGGGAACCATGCCTGGCGGCGGGTCGCACGCTTCCACTCCCGCGATGGCATCAGGCCAGGGGATTCTTCGAACATATCCAGGGAGACTTTCTGACCGAGGCCGAACTTGCCCATGTAGGCGGACAAGCGGTCGATCCCCAGCTTGTGGGCCAGGTCGTAAAAATAGGTGTCGTTGGAACGCATGATCGCGGTATCCAGATCGACATAGCCGTCACCGGTACGGTTCCAGTTGCGGTATTTGTGGTCGTAGTTCGGCAGCATGTAGTAGCCCGGGTCGAATACCCGGCTGGAAGCCGTGACCACGCCCGCGTCTAAACCGGCAATCGCCACCGCCGGCTTGATGGTCGAACCCGGCGGGTACAGGCCGCGCAACACACGGTTGAACAGCGGCCGGTCGATGGAGTCGCGCAACTCGGCGTAGGCCTTGAAGCTGATCCCGGTCACGAACAGGTTGGGGTCGAAGCTCGGCTGGCTGACCATGGCCAGCACTTCGCCGGTCTTCGGGTCCAGCGCCACCACCGCGCCACGCCGGCCACCGAGGGCCATCTCGGCCGCTTCCTGCAGCTTGATGTCCAGGCTCAGCACAATGTCCTTGCCCGGTACCGGGTCGGTACGCTTGAGCACCCGCAGCACGCGGCCGCGAGCGTTGGTCTCGACTTCTTCGTAACCCACCTGGCCGTGCAGCTCGGGCTCGTAGAATCGCTCGATGCCGGTCTTGCCGATATGGTGGGTGCCGCTGTAATTGACGGGATCGAGGCTTTTCAGCTCTTTCTCGTTGATCCGCCCCATATAGCCGACGGAGTGAGCAAAGTGCGGCCCTTGGGGATAGTGGCGCACCAACTGCGCCACCACTTCCACACCCGGCAGGCGGAACTGGTTCACCGCAATCCGCGCAATCTGCTCTTCGGTCAGCTCGAACAGGATCGGCACCGGTTCGAACGGCCGGCGCCCCTGTTTCATGCGTTTCTCGAAGATCACCCGGTCTTCCGGGGTCAACTGCAGCACCTCGACGATGACATCGAGGACCTGTTGCCAGTCGCCGGAACGCTCGCGGGTCATGCTCAGGCTGAAACTGGGCCGGTTATCCGCCACCACCACGCCATTGCGGTCGAAGATCAGCCCACGGGTCGGCGGAATCGGTTGCACATGCACGCGGTTGTTTTCCGACAACGTGGAGTGGTAGTCGTACTGGATCACCTGCAGGAAATACAGGCGCGCAATCAGCACCCCGATCAGCGCCACCACCATGATCGCGCCAAACACCACCCGCGCGCGTACCAGACGTGCGTCTTTCTCGTGGTCCTTGATGCGGATCGGCTGGGTCATCGGGAGGGGCGCAGATTATTTGTGATAAGGGTGCCCGGACAGAACTGTCCAGGCGCGATACAGCTGTTCACCGATCAGGATCCTTACCAACGGGTGCGGCAGCGTCAGCGCCGACAGCGACCAGCGCTGGTCCGCCCGCGCGCAGACTTCCGGCGCCAGCCCTTCGGGGCCGCCGACCATGAAGTTGACGGTGCGCGAGTCCAGGCGCCAGCGATCCAGTTCCACCGCCAATTGCTCGGTGCTCCAGGGTTTGCCGTGCACTTCGAGGGTGACGATGCGCTCGTTGGGGCCGACCTTGGCCAGCATCGCTTCGCCTTCCTGACGGATAAAGCGCGCCACGTCGGCATTCTTGCCCCGGGTGTTGAGCGGTATCTCCACCAGTTCCAGCGACAGCTCGGCGGGCAGACGCTTGGCATACTCGTGCCAGCCTTCTTCCACCCACTTGGGCATGCGTGAACCGACAGCAATCAGACGCAGGCGCACAGCCGTTCCTTATTCCTGGTCTTTGTTGAGCTTGTCGAAGTGCGCGTGGCCCACTTCCGGGCTGTGGTGCTTGCCATCGGCGGCACGGCTCTGCTCGGCGCCTTTCCACAGACGCTCCAGGTCGTAGAACTGACGGGCATTGCTGGTCATCATGTGAACGATCACGTCGTCCATGTCCAGCAGCACCCAGTCGCTGTCGCCCTTGCCTTCTTCACCCAGCGGCTTCACGCCCTGGGCTTTGACGGCTTCGCGAACCTTGTCCAGCATCGCGCCGATCTGGCGGTTGGAGGTACCGGTGGCGATGATCATGAAGTCGGTGATGCTCTGCTTGTCGCGTACGTCCAGGACCTGGATGTCCTGGGCCTTCACGTCTTCCAGGGCGGCAACGGCGACTTTCACCAGCGCTTCGCCAGCCAGTTCCGGGCCAACGTGGGCTTCAACCGGCAGCGGGGCGCTTTTGAACGTGCCTTTGCGTTTTACTTTGCTTACGTCTTTGTTCGTCATAAAAAACTCGTTTTGCTCGTATGTTCGGGCGCTCGCTGCACGAGTGTTCGTGCGTTCAAGCGCGCCTTTTCAGTTCGACGCACGGTAAAGCCCGTGCGCATCGATGTAGGCCAGGACCGCGTCAGGCACCAGGAAACGTACCGACTTCCCGCTGGCCAGCAGTTGACGGATCTGGGTGGCAGACACCGCGAGCGGGGTCTGCCAGACGAATGCAATATTCCCGTTCGGCCCGGTCAGGGCCAAGGGGTCACTTACCGACCGCGCGGCCAGCAGGTTGCGCAAGGCATCCGGCGGTTCGCTGTCGGCATCCGGGCGTTGCAAAACCAGGATGTGGCAGTGCTGGAGGAGTTCCTCCCAGCGATGCCAAGAGGGCAGGCCGCAAAATGCGTCCCAGCCCAAAAGCAGAAACAACTGGTCATCCGCGGCCAACTCGGCGCGCATCAGCTCCAGGGTGTCGACAGTGTAGGACGGTTTATCGCGCTTGAGCTCACGATCGTCCACCACCAGCGGCGGTATGCCTTCTACGGCCAGGCGCACCATTTCCAGGCGCTGCTGCGGCGACACCTGCGGGGTATCGCGATGAGGCGGCCGGAAATTAGGGATCAGGCGCAGCTCATCCAGCGCCAAGGCATCCGCGACTTCCAGGGCACTGCGCAAATGGCCGATGTGCACGGGGTCGAAGGTACCGCCGAGCAGCCCGATGCGTTTAGCCATCAAGTGCGCACGTGACCGTCGCCGAACACCACGTACTTCTCGCTGGTCAGGCCTTCCAGGCCAACCGGGCCGCGTGCGTGGAGCTTGTCGGTGGAGATGCCGATCTCCGCCCCCAGGCCGTACTCGAAGCCGTCGGCAAAGCGCGTCGAGGCGTTGATCATCACCGAAGCGGAGTCCACTTCGGTGAGGAAACGCCGGGCATCGCTGAAATGCTCGGAGACAATGGCGTCGGTGTGCTTGGAGCCGTACGTGTTGATGTGTTCGATGGCCTGGTCCAGGTCGTCGACGATGCGGATCGACAGGATCGGCGCCGTGTACTCGGTGTACCAGTCCTGCTCGGTGGCTTCGATCACGTCCGCGCCCAACAGCGCACGGGTGCGTTCGCAACCGCGCAGCTCCACGCCCTTGTCACGGTAGATGGCAGCCAGCGGCGGCAGCACGCGCTCGGCAATGCCGACGTGCACCAGCAGGGTTTCCATGGTGTTGCACGGCGCGTAGCGGTGGGTCTTGGCGTTGTCGGCGATGCGGATCGCCTTGTCGATGTCGGCGGCGATGTCGATATACACGTGGCACACGCCGTCCAGGTGCTTGATCACTGGCACCTTGGCATCGCGGCTGACGCGCTCGATCAGGCTCTTACCACCGCGCGGCACGATCACGTCGATGAATTCCGGCATGGTGATCAGCGCGCCGACAGCGGCGCGGTCGGTGGTTTCCACCACTTGCACCACTTCGGCCGGCAACTCGGCCACGGCCAGGCCCTGCTGGATGCAGGCGGCGATGGCGCGGTTGGAATTGATCGCCTCGGAACCGCCACGCAGGATGGTGGCGTTGCCCGACTTGAGGCACAGGCTCGCGGCGTCGATGGTCACGTTCGGGCGCGACTCATAGATGATGCCGATCACGCCCAGGGGCACGCGCATCTTGCCGACCTGGATGCCGGACGGCAGGTAACGCATATCGCGAATTTCACCGATGGGGTCAGGCAGCTTGGCCACCTGACGCAACCCTTCGATCATGTCGTCGATACGTGTCGGCGTCAGCGCCAGGCGGTCCAGCAAGGCGGGCTCAAGGCCATTGGCGCGGCCGTTGGCCAGGTCCAGTTCGTTGGCGGCAGTCAGCTCGGAGCGCGAAGCGTCCAGAGCATCGGCGGCGGCCAGCAGGGCACGGTTCTTCTGCGCAGTGCTCGCACGGGCGATCAACCGCGAGGCCTGACGGGCAGCGCGACCCAGGCGGGTCATGTAGTCAAGAACGGACTCAGTCATGGTCAGGGAGTCTTGGCAAAGAGGAAAGCGGCAGATTATAGCTGTGACGCCGCCCGACTGACAGCGGTGAGGGGCGGATGGTCGAAATGAACTGTAAAAACCTGGGGTTCAGCCGTAATTAAGGTGGGAGTTGTTATTATTCCGTCACATTTAGCCGTATTAACCCCAGACCACCATGCCCAGTTCTTCACCCCAACTCCCCGCCAGCGCGCTGCCCGACAGCTTCTTCGACCGTGACGCGCAAATACTTGCGCGGGATTTGCTTGGAAAAGTCATCCGCCATCGCGTCGGCGATAGCTGGCTTTCGGCGCGAATTATTGAAACCGAAGCCTATTACGTGGCCGAAAAAGGCAGCCACGCCTCACTCGGGTACACAGAAAAGCGTAAGGCTTTGTTTCTGGATGGCGGACATATCTATATGTACTACGCCCGTGGCGGCGATTCGCTGAACTTCAGCGCGCAGGGGCCGGGCAATGCCGTGCTGATCAAATCAGCCTATCCCTGGGTCGATGAAACCTCCGGGCCCGCCAGCCTGGCGCAGATGCTGCTGAACAACCCGAATGCCGACGGCAGCCCGCGCGCGTCGCAAAAGCTGTGTGCCGGCCAGACGTTGCTGTGCAAGGCGCTGGGCCTGAAGGTGCCGATGTGGGATGCCAAGCGCTTTGATCAAGAATTGCTCTTTGTCGAAGACGTCGGCCAGACACCGATACAGATCATCCAGACCACCCGCCTGGGCATCCCCAGCGGCCGTGACGAGCACTTGATGTACCGCTTCGTCGATGCCGGCTATGCGCCCTACTGCACGCGGAACCCGCTGCGCCGGGGCCAGGTCGAAGGCCGCGACTATTTCCTGATTTGAATCTGTGGCGATGGAGTAACGATTTATGGGCCAATGGCTCGATGGCATTACCGGCTGGCTGACCCTCAACCCGCAATGGCTGGCGGCGGCGGTGTTTATCGTCGCGTGCGTGGAATGCCTGGCCATTGCCGGGCTGATCGTGCCAGGCACGGTGCTGCTGTTTGCCATTGCGGCACTGGCTGGCAGCGGCGCCTTGTCCCTGAGTGAAACCCTGCTGATGGGGTTCCTGGGAGGCTTGCTGGGCGACGGGATTTCCTACTTCCTCGGCCGACACTTCCATCAGAATATCCGCCGCCTGCCCGGCCTGCGCCACCATCCGGAATGGATGAATGGCGCGGAAACCTACTTCCACAAATACGGCATCGCCAGTCTGCTGGTGGGACGTTTCATCGGGCCATTGCGGCCGATGCTGCCGATGGTGGCCGGAATGTGCGACATGCCGTTCCCGCGTTTCGCCCTGGTCAGCCTTCTGGCGGCAGCCGGTTGGTCGTTGGCCTACCTGCTGCCGGGCTGGGCCACCGGCGCCGCGTTCCGCCTGCCATTGCCGGAGGGGTTCTGGCCTGAGGCGGGGGTTGTCACAGCGTGCCTGGCGGTCGTGCTGGGACTGAGCCTGAACACCAGCCTGCGTGGCCATCGTCGCGCGACCCTATGGATAGGGTGTGCCAGCCTGGCGTTGTTGATCGCCCTGTTTATCGGCTATCCGCACCTGGATGACTTTGACCAGGGCCTGAGCGCGCTGGTACAGGAACATCGCAGCCCCTGGCTGGACCACACCATGGTGATGGTGACCCAACTGGGTGAGTTCAAGAAGATGTTCTTCGCCAGCGCCGTATTCACCGCGCTGCTGCTACTGGCGCGGCAATGGCGTCATGCCGTGTTTGTCGGTGCAACACTGGCCGGGGCGGCGGTGATCAATACCGGGACCAAACTGTTTTTCGCCCGTGGCCGCCCGGAAATCCTCACCGACCCATTGACCAGCTTCAGCATGCCCAGCGGCCACGCCTCCGGTGCGTTTGCGTTTTTCCTGGCGTTGTCGGTGCTGGCCGGTCGCGGACAACCCACGCGCCTGCGCCTGACATGGATGTTGCTGGGCTGTATTCCTGCGGCCTTCATCGCGCTGTCACGGGTCTACCTTGGCGCCCATTGGCCCACCGACATCCTGGCTGGCACGCTGCTGGCAATGACCGTGTGTGCATTCAGCCTCACCGTCTGCCAGTACCGCAGCCCTTTGCCGCCGATGCCGCAGAAGGCCTGGTGGCTGGTATTACCCGCTGTGGTGGCGGTGCTCGGCTTCATTGCCTTTACCGGCACCCCACACGCGCTGCTCAGGTATGCCTACTGACCCTGGGTCGGGCCGAGCCAATGGATTGGCGCGGCGCGGCGTTCAACACAACGCTCACGTCGCTCCAGCATCATCTCATCGGCGATTTCCGCGGCGCGTTCAGCGATGTATTCCGGGCCCCGCTTGGCATCCAGCGGCAGCAGCTGCACGGCAATACTGACAAAAAAAACGTCCCAGGCAGCCTGTTCCGATGGCGCTAGCCGAATCATGTTCACCCCCAATCATTGTTGTGTGATCGGTGACTATTTCAGGCGACGCGCAGGGAACAACGAGGAAACCTCTGAAAACCGCGCAGGACAGATCCGAGGCTCAGGCAAACAACTCACCCTGAAGCTCATCGAGCAGCATCTGGATCGCATCCAGCCGCTGCTGCGGGTCGTCGAGTTGCAGCAGGTCGATCTTGTCGGCCTCAGTGAACGGCAAGAGATAAGCCAGTTGATTGCCCAAGGCTCGCTGGCCATCGGCGTGAGTGTCCATGTCCAGCGACGCGACCATCGGGTGTTCGGCCAGGGCCTGGAGCAAGGCCAGCAGGTCGGCATCCTCTTCTTCCAGCGCCTGGTCCGGCAGTTCTTCCAGCCATTGCACCTCGGCCACCAGCAACTGGTCCTTCTGCACACCGGCGTCTCGCACGCGGAAGCGCCGCCCGCCTTCGACGCGAATCCCCAGCAGGCCGTTGTCCTGCTGCTTGAAGTCGCGAATCAACGCTTCACAGCCGATCAAGGCATAGCCATCCGGAGCCATGCCCACCTCCTTGCCATCGAGGATGCACACCACGCCGAAGCTTTCGCCCTTTTTCATGCAGCGGCTGATCATGTCCAGGTAGCGCGCCTCGAACAGTTGCAGGTCGAGGATGCAGCCAGGGAACAGCACGGTATTGAGGGGGAACAGCGCCAGACTCATAAAGGCTTCCTTAAACCCGGTTTAAACAATCACTGACACGGCCAGCGGCAGGAATACCGCTGTGGCTACGCCCATCAGACTCATGGCCAGCGCCGCAAAGGCGCCACACTCTTCGCTTTCCTGCAGGGCCACCGAGGTGCCGACGGCGTGGGCGGTCATGCCCAGCGCCATGCCGCGCGCCTCGGGGCTGTGCACCCCAAGACGCGAGAGTAACGCCGGGCCAACCATCGCGCCCACCACCCCGGTAATCAGCACAAACACCGCCGCCAACGCCGCCACGCCGCCGATCTGCTCGGCCACCAGCATGGCAATCGGCGATGTCACCGACTTCGGCGCCATGGTCATCAACATCCTGTGTTCAGCGCCGAACCACCAGCCCAGCAGCACGCACAGGCTGGTGGCCAACACGCCGCCTATCACCAGCGTAGTAAAAATCGGCCAGAACAATTGCCGAATCCGCCGCAGGTTCAGATAGAGCGGCACCGCCAGGGCCACCGTCGCCGGGCCCAGCAGGATCCCCATGATCTCCGTGCTCTTGCGGTACTCGGCATAGCTCAGGCCGCACGTGAGCAACACGCCGATCACCAGCAGCATGGAGACCAGCACCGGTTGCAGGAAAATCCAGCGGGTTTTCTCGAAACCCGCCAGCACCAGCTGATAGGCGCCCAGGGTGATCCCGATACCGAACAGCGGGTGATGAATCACCGCCGTCCATGCGCCGTGCCAGTCGAAGATCATTGATCCTGCTCCTTGCGCTTGACCATGCGTTCCATCAACAGCCCGACAAAGCCCATGGCGATCACCAGCGACAACACCAGTGCACCGACGATAGCCCAGAAATCGGCGGCAATATCCCTGGCATACACCATCACCCCCACCGCCGGCGGCACCAGCAGCAACGGCAAGTAGCGCAGCAGGCTGCTGGCCGCCAGGCTCAGGGGCTCGCCGACTTCGCCACGCCAGATCAGGAACCCGAGCATCAACAGCAGGCCGATGATCGGCCCCGGCAGTACCGGCACCAGCAAATGATTGATCGCCGTGCCGATCAATTGAAACAGCACCAGCCATGTCAGACCGCGTAACAGCATCCGTTTTTTCCCCCTCAAGACCCGCCCGCATTATAAGCATGCCCGCCCTATGCTCCGGCATTCGCCAAAAGCATGGTGGGTTGACCGGGCTGGTTGGCCATGATGATCTACATTGGTTCTCTGTAACCCATAACAACAGCACCGATGAACCAAGGAGAGACGCAATGCCCTATGTACCCGTAGCGCAGCTCAAAGATTATGTCGGCAAGGAACTGGGACGTTCCGAATGGCTCACCATCGACCAGGCACGTATCAACCTGTTCGCCGAGGCCACTGGCGATCATCAGTTCATCCACGTCGATCCGGTCAAGGCCGCACAAACCCCGTTCGGCAGCACCATCGCCCACGGCTTCCTGTCGCTGTCGCTGATGCCCAAGCTGATGGAAGACATCCTGATCGTGCCCGAAGGCCTGAAGATGGCCGTCAACTATGGCCTGGACAGCGTGCGCTTTATCCAGCCGGTGAAAGTCAATTCCAAGGTGCGCCTGAACGTGACCCTCACCGACGTCACCGAGAAAAAGCCCGGCCAATGGCTGCTCAAGGCCACCGCCACCCTGGAAATCGATGGCCAGGAAAAACCCGCTTACGTCGCCGAGTCGTTGTCGCTGTACTTCGTGTAAGCCCATTCCTGTGGCGAGCCACTGAAACTCGCCACAGGGTATGTAAATTTATGTATGAATCTCGCAGCTGCGGCATACTCGGCGCTCAATTATCCGGATCCCGCTATGCGCCCACTCGCTCCCCTTGCCCTTGCCCTGTTGCTCACCGCTTGCGGAGACGGCGAATCGCTGTTGCCGCCCGATGCGCGCCTGCCCGATGGCGGCCGTTACCGGGGCGATGTGGTCAATGGTCTGCTGCAAGGCCAGGGCCGCGTGGATTATCCCAACGGCAGCTGGTACGCCGGGCAGTTCGACAAAGGCCAGTGGCACGGCCAGGGCGAATGGCATGGCAGCAACGGCGAAGTCTATAAAGGCCAGTTCCAGCAAGGCCTGTTCGATGGACAGGGCAGCCTCACCACGGCCGGCAGCCACTATGTGGGCGGGTTCAAGAACGGTCGGCGCAACGGCGAAGGCACCCTCAAAGAAGGGCAGATGACCTATCGCGGCGAATTCAAGGACGACCAGTATTCCGGCCTTGGCCGCCTGGAACTGGCCGACGGCAGCCAGTATCAGGGCCAGTTCGCCCACGGCAAGCCGAACGGCGAAGGCCAGCGCAATGACGACAGCGGCAACCAGTTCAGCGGCCACTTCGTCGACGGCCAGCTGGAGGGCAACGGTACGTTCAACAGCGCCGACGGCGACATCTATGTCGGCCAGTTCAAGCAGAACCAGCTCAACGGCAAGGGCCGCTATGAAAACGCCGATGGCGACGTGTGGATCGGCCAGTTCAAGGAAGGCGCACTCAGCGGCAAGGGCGAACTGATCGGCGTGGATGGCAGCCACTACGTCGGCCAGTTCAGCGACTGGCGCTTTACCGGCGAAGGCCGCCTGAACCTGACCGACGGCAGCTTCTATATCGGCGGCTTTGACAGCGACAACTATCAAGGCCGCGGCACCCTGGTACTCACCGACGGCACCGTGCAGGCCGGTACCTGGGTCAACGGCATGCGCGTGCGTGATGCTGACGGCGCATTGTTGCCCGACCCACTGGAGATCGGCGTACTGGCCCAGGGCCATTTGCTCGATGCCGCCCTCGCTGCCGTGCCTGCGTCCACCCCCGCAGTGGAGCTGTACACCCTGGCCGTGGCCGGCGACGGCAAACAAAGCGTGTTCCTGCGCGAAGCCGATTACGTCAGCAATATGCTCACCACTCGCTTCGGCGCACGGGGGCAGATCCGCCTGGTCAACCACCGCGACCATATCGCTGACCGACCACTGGCCACCCGCGAAAGCCTGCGCCGGGCCGTGCAAACCCTGGCCGAGCGCACCGGACCGGAAGACCTGGTGTTTATCTACATGACCAGCCACGGCACCCACGAACACGAACTGGTGCTGGACCAACCGCGCATGGAACTGGCCGACCTGCCCGCCGATGAACTGGCCGCCGTGCTCGCGCCGCTGAAAAACCGCGACAAGATCGTGGTGATTTCAGCCTGCTACTCCGGTGGATTCATCCCGGCGCTCAAAGACGAACGCACCCTGATCATGACCGCCTCACGCGCCGACCGCGTGTCCTTCGGCTGTTCCGAAGAGGCCGACTTCACCTACTTCGGCGATGCCCTCTTCGCCCAAGCCTTCAACCAGACCGACGATCTGCAGCAAGCCTTCAAGCTGGCGCAGCTGCATGTGAGCGAACGCGAACAGGCAGACAACTTCGAAGCGTCCGAACCGCAGATCTGGGCCCCCAAAGGCGTGATCGCCCACTGGCAATTATTACGCAAGCAGCAGGCACGAAAGGCGCTGGAAAGCGTCTCAATGAATAGCAAGGAAGCCAAAGGCAACTAAGCTGTAACGTGTAACAAGGGGGAAACACCATGTACCTGACACCTCAGCATATCCTGCTCGCTGGCGCCTCTGGCCTGACCGGCGAACACCTGCTCGACCGCCTGCTCAACGAACCTACCGTGACCCGTGTGCTGGCACCCAGCCGCAAGCCGCTGGCCGAGCATCCGCACCTGGAAAACCCGGTGGGCGACCCGGCGGTGTTCCTGCCGCAACTGAGCGGCCAGGTAGATATTGCCTTCTGCTGCCTGGGTACCACCATCAAGAAAGCCGGTTCGGAAGAAGCTTTTCGTGCCGTCGACCTGGATATGGTCGTAGCCTTTGCCAAGCGCGCGCGGGAGATGGGCGCGCGGCACCTGATCGTGATCAGCGCGATTGGCGCCGACCCGAAATCCTCGGTGTTCTACAACCGGGTCAAAGGGGAAATGGAACAGGCACTCAAGGCCCAGGACTGGCCGCAACTGACCATCGTGCGGCCTTCGTTGCTGCTGGGGGAACGGCTGGAGCCCCGTTTGGCCGAGCAACTGGCCGGGCCGCTGTCACGGTTGATTCCGGGGAAATACCACGGCATTGAAGTCTGCGAACTGGCCCGGGCCATGTGGCGCCTGGCGCTGGAAGAGCAGGACGGGGTGCGGGTGGTGGAGTCGGATGAACTGCGCAAGCTCGGTAAATAAAGCCGAACACAAAGCAGAATGTGGGAGGGGCTTGCCCACCCACATTGGTTTTGTGGTGCTTTTAAAATCCAGGCTAGAGCCCGCCCGTGGCGTTAAATCCCACACCGAGCACCGTCAACACTGACAGCGGCAATAAAAGCGTGTCGAGCAACGCGCTGGCCGGCAGGTCGACACCGGGGTAGCTGGGCGCCTCGGCACCGAACCGGTCCTTGGCGCAGCAACCTCCGTTCATTGCATACAAATCCAATCGCGTGCCGGCATACACCACCGGCGCGCCGGGCTGCGCGGCGTCCAGGGTACGCGCGGTGGCGCAGCCGGCCAATTGCAGCGCCAGTATCACCAACAGCGCCTTATTCATCGCTGCTCAAATGGTGTTCGCCCCAACGCGGCAGCATGTCCTGGGGGATATTCAACAGGTTGAGAATGCGCGCCACCACGAAATCCACCAGGTCATCGATGGTCTGCGGCTGGTGATAGAAGCCGGGCGACGCCGGCAGGATGGTCACCCCCAGGTTCGACAGCTTGAGCATGTGCTCCAGATGAATGCTCGAGTACGGCGCCTCACGCGGCACCAGGATCAACTGGCGGCGCTCCTTCAACGTCACGTCGGCGGCGCGCTCGATCAGGTTATTGCAAGCGCCGGTGGCAATCGCCGACAACGTTCCCGTGGAGCACGGCACCACGACCATTGCCGCCGGCGCACCGGAGCCCGAAGCCACCGGCGACATCCAGTCTTCCTTGCCGTAGACCTTGATCTGTCCCGCCGCCGCACCGGTGTACTCGGTGAGGAAGGCTTGCATCATCTGCACCTTGGCTGGCAGCGCGACATCAGTCTCGGTGGCCATCACCAACTGCGCGGCCTTGGAGATCAGAAAGTGCACCTCACGGTCTTCACGCACCAGGCAATCGAGCAGGCGCAAGCCATAGGGCGCGCCGGATGCGCCGGTCATCGCCAGGGTGACGCGCTCCGGGCCACTCATTTCAAGGCCTCGGCCAGTTTGCCGTGCAAGCCGCCGAAGCCGCCGTTGCTCATGACCACCACATGGGTGCCAGGCTTGGCCTGGTGCTTGACGAACGCAATGATGCCCTCGATGGAATCACAGACTTTCGACGGCACCGTGCATTGCGCCGCAATCGCTGGCAAGTCCCAGCCAAGATTGGCCGGGGCATACCACACCACCTGGTCGGCATCGTTAACGCTTTCCGGCAGGCCGTCGCGGTGTGCGCCGAGCTTCATGGAGTTTGAGCGCGGCTCGACAATCGCAATGATCGGGGCATCGCCAACACGTTTGCGCAGGCCGTCGAGGGTGGTGGCAATGGCCGTTGGGTGGTGGGCAAAGTCGTCGTAGATGGTAATCCCATTCACGTCGGCGACCTTTTCCATACGGCGCTTCACGCTCTTGAATGCGCTCAACGCAGCAATGCCCATGGACGGCACCACGCCCACATGCCGCGCGGCCGCCAAGGTGACCAAGGCATTGGCGACGTTGTGCTGGCCAGTCATGTCCCACTCGACGATGCCTTGGGCCTCGCCGTCAAACAGCACTTCAAACCGGGAACCGTCTTCACTGAGCAACTTGACCTGCCATTGCCCACCCGCACCGGTGGTTTGCACCGGGGTCCAGCAGCCCATCTGGATCACGCGCTGCAAGGCCGGCTCGGTGGTCGGGTGGATGACCAGGCCTTCGCTCGCAATGGTGCGCACCAAATGGTGGAACTGCCGCTCGATCGCCGCCAGGTCGGGGAAGATGTCGGCGTGATCGAACTCAAGGTTGTTGAGGATCGCGGTGCGTGGACGGTAGTGGACGAACTTGGAGCGCTTGTCGAAGAACGCACTGTCGTACTCGTCGGCTTCGATCACGAAGAACGGCGTATCGCCCAGGCGCGCCGACACCGAGAAGTTCTGCGGCACGCCGCCGATCAGGAAGCCCGGGCTCATGCCCGCGTGTTCCAGCACCCAGGCGAGCATGCTGCTGGTGGTGGTCTTGCCGTGGGTGCCGGCAACGGCCAATACCCAGCGACCTTGCAGCACATGGTCGGCCAGCCATTGCGGGCCGGACACGTAAGGCAAGCCTTTGTTGAGGACGTATTCGACTGCCGGATTGCCCCGGGACATGGCATTGCCGATCACCACCAGGTCCGGTACCGGGTCGAATTGCGCCGGATCGTAACCCTGGGTCAGTTCAATGCCCTGGGCCTCGAGTTGCGTGCTCATGGGTGGGTAAACATTGGCATCGGAGCCCGTTACGTGATGGCCCAGTTCTTTGGCCAGAACCGCCATCGAACCCATGAAGGTGCCGCAGATACCAAGAATATGAATGTGCATAGTCGACCTCGTAAACATCGAGGCAGGTTAGCGCAGGGGGGCGAAAATCGCACTCTTTAGCTGTAGGACCGATCTATGGCGCAGCCCGTGCAATACCGTGCCGGCGCAGCTTTCTATACAGCGTGTTACGGCTGACACCCAGCTGCTCCGCCGTATGGGTCATGTGCCAGCGTTGTTGCTCCAGGGCCGTGAGCAGGGCGAGTCGCTCGGCGTCGCCCAGGGGCGACTCTGCAAGCCTGGCCTCGGCCACTGCTTGCGGCCGTGCCTGGCGAATCAACGCTGGCAAATCCTCAAGGCCGACCCGCCCGTCGTCACACAGCGCCGCCAGCGTTCGCAACACCGTGCGCAGTTGCCGAACGTTGCCCGGCCAGGGGTAGGACAGCAGCGCCGAACGCGCCGCCGGGTCGAGTCTTATGCTCTGGCCGCCCGCCTCCTGCGCCAGCAGGAAATCCAGCAACTGAGGCTTATCGCTGCGTTCACGCAACGCTGGCAAAACGACTTCCAGGCCGTTGAGGCGGTAATACAGGTCTTCCCGAAAACTTCCGTCCTGCACGCGCTCCAGCAAATTCCGGTGAGTCGCGCTGATAATTCTGACATCAACCGCCTGGGGCTCACCGCCGATGGGCACCACCATGCGGTCCTCCAGCACCCTTAACAGGCGCGTCTGCAGCGCCAACGGCATATCGCCGATTTCATCGAGGAACAGCGTACCGCCGTCGGCCTGTTGCAACTTGCCCTGCATGCCGTCCTTGCGCGCGCCGGTAAAGCTGCCGCCGCGATAGCCGAACAGTTCGCTTTCGATCAGGCTTTCCGGGATGGCGGCGCAGTTGAGGGCAACGAACGCCTTGTCGGCACGCTGGCTGGCGTGATGCACCGCCTTGGCGAAAGCCTCTTTGCCGGAGCCGGTTTCGCCGTTGATCAGCAAGGGCACATCGCGCTCGAATACCCGCAGCGCTTTACGGAAGTCAATCTGCAGCGCCGGGTCGCCCAGGCAGATACCGGCCAGGCGCACGGGTTCAGGCTTGGCGATGGGCGCAGGTACACTGCGCGATTGACCACGCAAGGCCGCGAACAAGTGCCGACCATCCCGCGTGCGCAATGGCCAACTGGCGGTGGCATTGGCACTGGCGCGACCGAGCAGTTGGTCCAGGGAACACTCGAACAACGCCTCCACCGGTTGCCCCAGCAACCCACCACGCACCTGCCCCAGCAGGTTGAGTGCGCTCTGGTTGACGGCACATATCCGCCCTTCGCCGTCAAACGCCAACAACCCTTCGCTGAACAGGCCCACCGACTCGGCCTGCAGGTGAAAGCGCAGCAGCCAATGGTTTTCGAAGTGACGCAGGAAGTAGCAACTCTCGATCATCTTCGCCGACAGGTTAACCAGCGCCATGGTGTGGAACTGGCTCTGCCGCGACACCTCCTCCCGGGCCGACGACACGTCCAGCACCGCCAACAGGTCGCCGTGGGGGTCGAACACCGGGCTCGCCGAACAGGTCAGCCCGGTGTGGCGCCCACGAAAATGTTCATCGCGATGAATGGTCAACGACTGGCGCTCCACCAGGCAGGTGCCGATGCCATTGGTGCCCTCGCACGCTTCGCTCCAATCGGCACCGAGCCACAGCCCGGCGCGTTCGAAAATCTTGCGCTCGGACGGTGCTGTGACACAGTTGAGGATCACCCCACGGGCATCGGTCAGCAGCACCGCGTGGCCAGCGCCCGACAGCTGCTGGTGCAGGCTGTTCATCTCGCTGCCGGCGATATGCAGCACCTGTTGCAGGCGCTCGCGGCTTTCCAGCAGGCGGCCGTGCTCAAGCACCGTAGGGGCGATGGTCTGGGCAGGATCGAGGTGGTAGTCCTCCAGGCAGCGCAGCCAGGAGCGGGCGATGGACGGGTCGCTCGACGGGTCGCGCCCACGCGCCACAGTAAGGACTTGCTGGGCATGGCGACTGAAATGATCGTTGTGCATGTTCTTATTATTCTCCCTGCGTGAGAGCCACCAGCATCCCCCAGGCACCCAGCCAATGCAATCCCGGGCCGACTCGCCGGTCACGGCCTGTACCGTTTATGGCACAAACTGTCACAGCGCCTGTACCACCCGTGTCACAGCAACGCCTTGCAACAAACCCCAAGCCCTTGATTTTCCTGGCCTGCAAAGCAGTGGCCCAACCTTTGCTCTACGCTTTATCAAGCGCTTGCGCGCTGCACTCCAATAAACATAAAAGCCAGGAGATACCCACCATGCGTTACGCACACCCCGGTACTGAAGGCGCGATCGTTTCGTTCAAGGCCAAGTACGGCAACTACATTGGTGGCGAATTCGTTGCCCCGGTCGATGGCAACTATTTCACCAACACCTCGCCGGTCAACGGCAAGCCTATCGCCGAATTCCCGCGCTCCACTGCCAAAGACATCGACAAGGCGCTGGACGCCGCCCACGCTGCCGCTGACGCCTGGGGCAAGACCTCGGCCCAGGACCGCTCGCTGGTGCTGCTGAAAATCGCCGACCGCATCGAACAGAATCTCGAACTGCTGGCCATCACCGAAACCTGGGACAACGGCAAGGCGGTGCGTGAAACCCTCAACGCCGACATCCCGCTGGCCGCCGACCACTTCCGCTACTTCGCCGGTTGCATCCGCGCCCAGGAAGGCACCAGCGCCGAGATCAACGAACACACCGCGTCCTATCACTTCCACGAGCCACTGGGCGTGGTCGGCCAGATCATCCCGTGGAACTTCCCGCTGCTGATGGCCGCGTGGAAACTCGCCCCGGCCCTGGCCGCCGGCAACTGCGTGGTGCTCAAGCCTGCCGAGCAAACACCGCTGGGCATCAACGTGCTGCTGGAAGTCATCGGCGACCTGCTGCCACCGGGCGTGCTGAACGTGGTGCACGGCTTCGGCAAGGAGGCCGGCGAAGCCCTGGCCACCAGCAAGCGCATCGCCAAGATCGCCTTCACCGGCTCCACCCCGGTGGGCTCGCACATCATGCATGCGGCGGCCGAGAACATCATTCCGTCCACCGTCGAGCTGGGCGGCAAGTCGCCGAACATCTTCTTCGCCGACATCATGAAAGCCGAACCGTCGTTCATCGAGAAAGCCGCCGAAGGCCTGGTGCTGGCGTTCTTCAACCAGGGCGAAGTGTGCACCTGCCCATCCCGCGCGCTGGTGGAAGAGTCGATCTACGACGACTTCATGAAAGTGGTGATGAAGAAGGTCGAGCAGATCAAGCGCGGCGACCCGCTGGACACCGACACCATGGTCGGCGCCCAGGCGTCCGAGCAGCAGTTCGACAAGATCCTGTCCTACCTGGAAATTGCCAAGGGCGAAGGCGCGCAATTGCTCACTGGCGGTAAGGTCGAGCAGCTCACCGGCGATATGGCCGGCGGCTATTACATCCAGCCGACCCTGCTCAAGGGCACCAATGAAATGCGCGTGTTCCAGGAAGAAATCTTCGGCCCGGTAGTGAGCATCACCACCTTCAAGGACGAAGCCGAAGCCCTGGCGATTGCCAACGACACCGAGTTCGGCCTGGGCGCCGGTGTGTGGACCCGCGACATCAACCGCGCCTACCGCATGGGCCGCGCGATCAAGGCGGGCCGCGTGTGGACCAACTGCTACCACCTGTACCCGGCGCATGCCGCGTTTGGCGGTTACAAGAAGTCCGGCGTGGGCCGTGAGACCCACAAGATGATGTTGGATCACTACCAGCAGACCAAGAACCTGCTGGTGAGCTACGACATTAATCCGTTGGGCTTCTTCTAACTAACCCCTCCCACAGTTGAAATGCACTCAAATGTGGGAGGGGCTTGCCCTCTCCCACACTTAGCTCTCCACAAGTACTTGCCAATTGCATTCGGCACACAGAGGCCGAGTTAAAAAACAATAACAATGAAAGGTACTTTCCCATGCCTAGCGAACCGACTGGATCTTCTGTCGACTTCGAAAAAGTCGACTCCCAATACTTCCAACAACGCGAACTGAAAAAAGGCGCCGCCGGCTGGGTCCTGCTGGTTGGTCTTGGCGTTGCCTACGTCATCTCCGGCGACTACGCCGGCTGGAACTTCGGCCTGGCCCAGGGTGGCTGGGGCGGGATGTTCCTCGCCACATTGCTGATGGCCACCATGTACCTGTGCATGTGCTTTTCCCTGGCCGAACTGTCTTCCATGATCCCCACCGCCGGCGGTGGCTACGGTTTTGCCCGCAGTGCCTTCGGGCCCTGGGGCGGGTTCCTGACGGGCACCGCCATCCTGATCGAATACGCCATCGCCCCCGCCGCCATCGCGGTATTTATCGGCGCCTATTGCGAGTCGCTGTTCGGCATCGGCGGCTGGATGATCTACCTGGCGTTCTACATCATCTTTATCGGCATCCATATCTTTGGCGTCGGCGAAGCCTTGAAGCTGATGTTCGTGATCACCGCCATCGCCGCGATTGCGCTGGGCGTGTTCCTGGTGTCGATGGTGCCGCACTTCAATGTCGCCAACCTGCTGGATATTCCGGTGACCGAGGCCAAGGGCGCCAGCACCTTCCTGCCATTCGGCTATGTCGGCGTGTGGGCGGCGATCCCCTATGCGATCTGGTTTTTCCTCGCCGTAGAGGGCGTGCCCCTGGCCGCCGAAGAAACCAAGAACCCCAAGCGCGACCTGCCCCGGGGCCTGATCGGCGCCATTGTGGTGCTGACCAGCTTTGCCCTGTTGATCCTGGTGATCGCACCGGGCGGCGCGGGCACCTACGCACTGGTCAAATCCGGTAACCCGCTGGTGGAAGCGCTGGCGCTGTCCTATGGCGGTTCGACCTGGATGGGCAGCTTCGTCAACCTGGTCGGTCTGGCAGGCTTGATCGCGAGCTTTTTCTCGATTATCTACGCCTATTCGCGGCAGATCTTTGCCTTGTCCCGTGCCGGCTACCTGCCGCGCAAACTGTCCCAGACCAACAAGAGCAAGGCCCCGGTACTGGCCCTGGTGATCCCCGGGATTATCGGCTTCGGCCTGTCGCTGACCGGCCAGGGGGATCTGTTGATCCTGGTGGCGGTGTTTGGCGCGACCATTTCCTACGTGCTGATGATGGCCGCGCACATCACCCTGCGTATCCGTCGCCCCAAAATGGACCGTCCTTATCGCACGCCGGGCGGCATCTTCACCTCCGGTGTCGCCTTGGTACTGGCCTGCGTGGCCGTCGTTGCGGGCTTTCTGGTGGATCCACGGGTGGTGATTGGCGCCGCGATCATCTATGGAGTATTAATTGCTTACTTTGCTTTCTACAGCCGGCATCACTTGGTAGCAGGCACGCCCGAAGAAGAATTCGCCGCGATCCAGGCCGCAGAGGCCGCCTTGCACTAACTGCCGTAAACCTCGACGCGGGTTCCTCTCCTGCCCGCGTCGTCAAGGAGACACTGTATGGCAAGCTTTTCCCACGCGGTCGGTGCACAGACCTACCGCTTCGACAGCCTCGAGGACGTGATGGCCAAGGCCAGTCCCGCGCGTTCCGGGGACTTTCTGGCCGGCGTCGCCGCGCAGAACGACGGTGAGCGGGTGGCGGCGCAAATGGCGCTGGCAAATATCCCGCTGAAACACTTCCTCGAAGAAGCGC
Source organism: Pseudomonas sp. JV449 (assembly GCF_032424295.1). Lineage (NCBI taxonomy): Bacteria > Pseudomonadati > Pseudomonadota > Gammaproteobacteria > Pseudomonadales > Pseudomonadaceae > Pseudomonas > Pseudomonas sp. JV449. Next base: position 89,501 of record NZ_VYKD01000033.1, read on the forward strand.
TGATCCCCTATGAAAGCGATGAAGTCACGCGGCTGATCATCGACACCCACGACAAGCAGGCTTTCGCCGTGGTCAGCCACCTGACCGTCGGCGGCCTGCGCGACTGGCTGCTCAGCGACGCCGCCGATGAACAATCCCTACGCGCATTGGCGCCGGGGCTGACACCGGAAATGGCAGCGGCGGTGTCGAAGATCATGCGCGTGCAGGACCTGGTACTGGTGGCGCAGAAGATCCGTGTGGTCACCCGGTTTCGCGGCACCATGGGCCTGCGCGGACGCCTGTCGACCCGCCTGCAACCCAACCACCCGACCGACGAGCCGGCGGGTATCGCCGCGAGCATTCTCGACGGCCTGCTCTACGGCAACGGCGACGCCATGATCGGCATCAACCCGGCCACCGACAGCATCGCCTCGATCTGCGCCATGCTGGAGATGCTCGACGCAATCATCCAGCGCTACGAAATCCCCACCCAGGCCTGTGTGCTGACCCACGTCACCACTTCCATCGAAGCCATCAACCGCGGCGTGCCGCTGGACCTGGTGTTCCAGTCGATTGCCGGCACCGAGGCGGCCAATGCCAGTTTCGGCATCAGCCTGAGCGTGCTGCAGGAAGGTTACGAGGCGGGCTTGAGCCTGAACCGGGGCACCTTGGGCCAGAACCTGATGTATTTCGAAACCGGCCAGGGCAGTGCCTTGTCGGCCAACGCGCATTTTGGCGTCGACCAGCAAACCTGCGAAACCCGCGCCTATGCGGTGGCCCGGCATTTCAAGCCGTTTCTGGTCAACACCGTGGTCGGTTTTATCGGCCCCGAGTACCTGTACAACGGCAAGCAGATCATCCGCGCCGGCCTTGAAGACCACTTCTGCGGCAAGCTGCTGGGCGTGCCCATGGGCTGCGACATCTGCTACACCAACCACGCCGAAGCCGACCAGGACGACATGGACACCCTGCTGACCCTGCTGGGCGTCGCCGGGATCAACTTCATCATGGGGATCCCCGGCTCCGACGACATCATGCTCAACTACCAGACCACCTCGTTCCACGACGCCTTGTACGCTCGCCAGACATTGGGTTTAAAACCGGCGCCGGAGTTTGAACAGTGGCTGGCCAAAATGGGCATCTTTACGCAAGCCGACGGCAAGGTGCGCTTCGGCAACAGCCTGCCACCGGCGTTTCGCCACGCCCTGGCGCAATTGGGATGAAGGAGCCGCCCGTGCAACTCGACCTGCCTGAAAACCCGTGGCTGGAACTGCGCCGCCTGACCCCGGCGCGAATTGCCCTGGGCCGCACCGGCACCAGCATTCCCACCAACGCCCAACTTGATTTCCAATTTGCCCACGCCCAGGCACGGGACGCGGTGCACCTGCCCTTCGACCATGCAGGCCTGAGCAGTCAGTTGGCCGAGCGTGGGCGCGATAGCCTGTTGCTGCACAGCGCGGCAACCGACCGGCACAGCTACCTGCAACGCCCGGATTTGGGGCGGCGCTTGAGTGACGAATCGGCCCAAAGCCTGCGGGATTACGCGGCTGAGCATCCGGGCGGCATGGACCTGGCGGTCGTGGTGGCGGACGGTCTGTCGGCGCTGGCAGTACATAAACATACGTTGCCGTTTCTGACGCGCATGGAAGAGCAGACCCACGCTGAAGGGTGGTCCTTGTCGCCGGTGATCCTGGTGGAACAGGGCCGCGTGGCGGTCGCGGATGAAATCGGGCAACTGCTCGGCGCCAAGATGGTGGTGATCCTCATCGGCGAACGGCCGGGGCTCAGTTCGCCGGACAGTTTGGGGCTGTACTTCACCTACAACCCCAAGGTCGGCCTCACCGATGCCTATCGCAACTGCATCTCCAATGTGCGCTTGGAAGGCCTGAGCTATGGCATGGCGGCCCATCGCCTGCTGTACTTGATGCGAGAGGCGTGTCGCCGGCAGCTGTCGGGGGTCAACCTGAAGGACGAGGCGCAGGTTCAGACCCTTGAATCCGACGACCCGGACCTGATGAAGGGCAATTTCCTGCTCAGCCCACCCACCGACTGATCCCGGCACGATTGCGCTTTTTCGCGCCTTTAGGCAGCATCAAGTCACGGCCGCTCGTGTGGTCATACCCCATTTGGAAGTTGAGGCCTGGCATGCGGATTACTCAAGCGACCCTGGAACACCTGGACCTGTTGACCCCGTTGTTCGTCAAGTACCGCGAGTTCTACGGGGCCCTGCCCTTTCCGGATTCGTCACGGGCCTTCCTGGAAAAGCGCCTGCGCCGCAAGGAGTCGGTGATCTACCTGGCCCTAGCCGATGACGACGACAAACGCGTGCTCGGGTTTTGCCAGCTTTACCCGAGCTTTTCCTCGCTGTCGCTTAAACGCGTGTGGATCCTCAACGACATCTATGTGGCCGAAGACGCGCGCCGGCAACTGGTGGCGGATAACCTGATGCGCACGGCGAAGAAAATGGCCAAGGAAACCCACGCAGTGCGGCTGCGGGTATCGACCAGCAGTGATAACCAGGTGGCGCAGAAGACGTACGAGTCCATCGGGTTTCGTGAAGACACCGAGTTCAAGAACTACACCTTGCCGATCAGCGAAGACTGACGCCCTGACACCATGGACACCTTGTGGGAGGGGGCTACCCCGATGGCGGCTGTTCAGTCAGACTATTTATAACTGACCGAATGCTTTCGCGAGCAAACTCGCTCCCACAGTGCCTTTCTGGCGATCTGTGGACCGTCCCCCCGCGACATCCCCCGCTACAAAACCAACACGCTTTTCACCTCTCAATCCGTATAATGCGGACCTTTCAGGGTTGTAAGAAACACTACATACACGTGTAGCCTTATTACCCGAGCTTCCGCACAGGCCTGCCGAGTCGGGCCGTTCACACAGGTGCCATCCATGGATTTCAACCCGCTCGACCTTATCCTGCATCTCGACGTGTACCTCGACATGCTGGTAACCAATTATGGTCCGTGGATATACGCCATTCTGTTCCTGGTCATCTTTTGCGAAACCGGCCTGGTGGTCATGCCGTTCCTACCAGGTGATTCGTTGCTGTTTATCGCCGGCGCCGTGGCAGCAGGCGGTGGCATGGACCCGGTATTGCTGGGCGGGCTGCTGATGCTGGCGGCAATCCTCGGCGACAGTACCAATTATGTGATCGGGCGAACGGCGGGAGAACGCCTGTTCAGCAACCCGAACTCGAAAATCTTCCGCCGCGACTACCTGCAAAAGACCCACGATTTCTACGACAGGCACGGCGGCAAAACCGTGACCCTCGCGCGTTTCCTGCCGATCCTGCGCACCTTTGCGCCGTTCGTTGCCGGCATCGCGAAAATGCCCTATGCACGCTTCTTCGGTTTCAGCGTGCTGGGCACCATTCTCTGGGTCGGCGGCCTGGTGACCCTGGGCTACTTCTTCGGCAACGTGCCATTTATCAAGAAAAACCTTTCGCTGCTGGTGGTGTTCATCATCCTGCTGTCGCTGGTGCCGATGATCATTGGCGTGTTCCGCAGCCGCTTTGGTCGCACGTCTTCAGAAGCCAAATCGCAGTAACCCGGCATGTGGTCCCTCAGCGCCTGGCGGCGCCGACGCCTGCTGGCCAAGCACCCGATTGCCGATGACACCTGGCAGCGGGTGCGCCACCACCTGACCTTCCTCGACGGCATCAGTGCCGAGCAGGACCAGTGGCTGCGCGAAGCCTGCGTGGTGTTCCTCGCCGAAAAACACCTCACCGCCCTGCCCGGCGTCGAGCTGCACCAGGAACAACGCCTGCTGCTCGCCGCCCAGGCGCAACTGCCGCTGATGAACCTGGGCGACCTCGACTGGTACCAGGGTTTCCATGAAATCGTGCTGTACCCCGACGACTTCCTCAGCCCCCAGCGCCATCGCGACAGCAGCGGCATCGAACACGAGTGGGACGGCGAACACAGCGGCGAAGCCTGGCAGCAAGGCCCGGTGATTCTTGCCTGGCCCGGCGTACTGGCCAGCGGTCAGTGGGAAGGCTACAACCTGGTGATCCACGAACTGGCCCACAAACTCGACATGCTCAACGGCGACGCCAATGGCCTGCCGCCACTGCACCCCGACATGCGCGTGCAGGAGTGGGCCAGCGTGATGCAGGGTGCTTATGACGACCTCAATCGCCAGCTGGACGCCAACCCCGACGCCGAGACGGAGATAGACCCGTACGCGGCGGAAAACCCGGCGGAGTTCTTTGCGGTCACCAGCGAATATTTTTTCAGCGCCCCGGATTTACTCGTCAATAGTTATCCACAGGTGTACGCCCAACTCAGCCGCTTTTACCGCCAGGATCCCTTGGCCCGCCTGACCCAACTGCAAGCGCACGACCCGCGTTATCAGCCACAAGGCGAATGACCGTACGACGTCTGGCGCATGGCATCGCCGTCAGAATATGCCTATAATCGCCGCCACTTTTAGGCCAATCCGGCCATGTCATATGGCCAACTACGGGGGCAACGCCCAATGAGCTACAGCAAGATTCCGGCTGGCAAAGACCTGCCGAACGACATCTACGTCGCCATCGAGATTCCGGCCAACCACGCGCCGATCAAATACGAAATCGACAAAGACAGCGACTGCCTGTTCGTTGACCGTTTCATGGCCACCCCGATGTTCTACCCGGCCAACTACGGTTTTATCCCGAACACCCTGGCCGACGACGGTGACCCCCTCGACGTGCTGGTCGTAACCCCTTACCCGGTTACCCCAGGCTCGGTCATCCGCGCTCGCCCGGTCGGCATCCTGCACATGACCGACGACGGCGGTGGCGATGCCAAAGTGATCGCCGTGCCACACGACAAGCTGTCCCAGCTGTACGTGGACGTGAAGGAATACACCGACCTGCCGCCACTGCTGCTGGAACAGATCAAGCACTTCTTCGAGAACTACAAAGACCTCGAAAAAGGCAAATGGGTGAAGATCGACGGTTGGGGCAACGCAGACGCCGCCCGCGCCGAAATCATGAAGTCGGTCGCTGCCTACAAAGGCTGATACCGGCTACTCATTGCCTCGGCAATTGAAAAAGCCCCGATTACTTGGGGCTTTTTTTGTGGGAAAAATTAAACGACAAGTTCAACATCTTATAAACTTAGTTTAATCATCTGTGAATTCCGAAGTAATAAGCCACAACTAAGCAAAAACCTACAGGCCTAACTCAACGCATGGTTTATTTGATGTGTTTTCTCGGCCAGTAAACTCTGCGTTTATGAATACATCAGGTGATCGCTTAAAAGCGCTATTACGGGAAGTTCATCTTTCCGCCTCCGACTTCGCCAAGAACCGTGGTGTCACGCCTCAACACGTGAACAACTGGTTCAAACGCGGTGTACCCATGGGCCGACTCAACGAGATCGCAGAACTGCTGTGCATCTCCAGCCGTTGGCTACGCACCGGCGAAGGCCCCAAACACCCACCGGCCAACTTCCTGCTGGAAGGCCCCGGCACCAGGAAAGGACTCCCCGCCCGCGAAGAAACTGGCAAATACCTCACAGGCCCCGCCTGCCGCCCGGAAAAAATCGACGTGGAAATCCCCCTCCACCCCACCTTCACCTCAACCGAACGCATCCGCGTCTCCCTGCACACCCTCGAAACCCTCAACGTCAACCCCGACCGCGCGCTGGGCGCCTACATGGTCGACAACAGCATGATCGACATCATCCAACAAGGCGCCACCCTCGCCATCGACAAAGGCCGCACCCAAATCATCGACGGTGAAATCTACGCGGTCGAACACGACGGAATGCTCCGCATCAAATACCTCTACAACCGCCCTGGAGGTGGGTTGCGCATGCGCAGCCACAATGCCGGTGAACATCCGGACGAATACCTGACCCACGAGCAACGGTTTGAGCAGAACTTCCAGATTGTGGGGTGGGTGTTCTGGTGGTCCACGTTGAATAACCGTAGGCCGCCGGTGCCGCTGGATGAGCATTTATTGGGCTGGGAAGGCTCTAAATCGGATCCGGAGGTGGGCAACTGAAGTGAATGTGGGTATCATGCGCCGCACATTTGGCAGGGGGTGGCTTTGCGCTATCCACCCTGCTCGGCGATGCGGAGGATTTCCCGCAGATGCCCCTACTATTCAGCCCGACGCAATGTGGGCTGAGCGATTTGAAGACTGCTGAGGTTTGTCAAAAACAAGCTGAGGCGATCACAGAGAAGCCGGCCACAAGCCGGCTTTTTAATGCCTGATAAGTATCGAGACTCAATTGTCCAACAGCTGTTGGACAATTGAGTAATCAAAAGCGGGCTGTCATATCCGGCCCTTCTCTCAGTCGCCTTATGCGGGCCGCATGCACTCCACAGCCCGATCCGCCACCATCTTCGCCATCTCCACCAGATGCATCACCGCCCTCTGCGGTGCAGCCACCGGCTCCCCAAGAACTTGCGAAGTCGCCACCGCACACTGCAGCAACTCAGCCACACGCACCCAGGCATCCTCAAAGCTCAACTCTTCATTTACGACAAATGGATTGGTTGCACGCGAAGACTGTGAATCCGAAATAACGTTATCCATAGCAAAACCTCTAGCAGTAAGTGATTACCACCGTCCTTTCGCGACTAAACAATCAGAGGTGGCGGCTGTACGCAGGTTAGTCGACCGGCCGCTAGGCACCGGCGCACCCGAGGGTGCCCTGCGCACAGCCACCATAAAGTGCAGATGAGAAGACACCTGTCTTTGAGATGGCGTGCGCCTAGCGAGGTAAGGGCGACTAAACCCGATCACTGAATAGGCAGTGACGATCCGCAGCCTAGTCAACCATTCCCGCTGGCGCAATGCAGTTGGAATTCTCTCGGAAACGTCCTGCAAATGAAAGGGATCAGCCCTGCTGGCCCTTTAAGCTCCAGCCTCAATCCAATATCAAATGCGGCAAAAACCGGCTCGAATCCTTGGTAATCAAACTATTATCCTCCCGCACCCCAATCCCCGCCGCCTGGTCCCCAATCACCCAAGACCCAATCAACGTGTAGCTGTCCCCAAACCGCGGCAACGGCGCAAACTCCTGGAGAATAAACGGCGCATCCGTATAGGGCCCGTCCTCCTTAACAATCAGCCCATCGGCCGTTTGCAGCTCGATGTTCGCCCCTTCCCGCGAGAAGAATGGCTTGCGCACCCAGCCCTTCGGCACAGCTTTACCCGGTTCGGTATCCAGGTGGGCCGCGAGCAGATTCGGGTGGCCTTTGTTGAATTCCCACAGCAGCGGCAGGATGCCTTTGTTGGAAATGATGGATTTCCACGCAGGCTCGAAAAACTGGGTGTCGCTCTCGGCAATCGCGGCGCCGAAGGGTTCGTGGAAGATGAATTCCCAGGCGTGCAGTTTGAACAGGTGGGGAATCCAGCGGTCCTGGAGGTCGACGAAGCGGCCTTCGCTGGTCAGGCCGATGTCTTCGATGTCGATGTGGCGTGATTCGATGCCGACTTTTTCCGCGACGAGGCGCAGGTAGTCGGTGGTGCCTTTGTCTTCGACCGAGTCTTTCATCGAGGCGAAGTAGAACGGCTGGTTGATTTGCAGTTGGGCGAAGGCCTGGTGCAGTTTGGTGTCGATGCTGTTGAACTGGTCGGCATGCTTGGGCAGCAGGCCGCGTTCGATGCATTGCTCGAGCCAACCCCATTGGAACGCCGCGGCCTCGTAGAGGCTGGTCGGTGTGTCGTAGTTGAGTTCCAGCAGCTTGGCGGGCCCGGTGCCGTTGTAGGAGAAGTCCATGCGCCCGTACAGGTGCGGGTGGCCTTCGAGCCATGAGGTTTTGATCATGTCGAAGAAGGGCGCGGGAATGCTCAGGCGTTCGAGCAGCTCTTCGCTCTGGACCACGCGGGCGACGAGGTCCATGCACATGTCGTGGATCTCGGTGGTCGGGTCTTCGAGGTCGTGCTCGATTTGCTTGAGCGTGAACTGGTAATACGCGCGCTCGTCCCAGTAGGGTTCGTTGTCGATGGTATGGAACAGAAAGCCGAGGTTTTCAGCCGTCTGTTTCCAGTCATGACGTTCTGCACAATGGATTTTCTTCATGGCCCGGCTTCCTTAACTGCTCGACCCGCCACCGCCCCAGCCGCTGCGTGCGCTGGCCTTGCTGCCGAAGCCGCCACGGGAGGTGGCCGACGCCACGGAGCTCGACTGGCTGGAGGTGCGCAGCGTGTTGGTGTAATTGCTGCTGCCGTAACGGGCCTGATTCGAGCGGCCAAACGTCGCGCCATTGGAGACGCGCTGATTGAGCGTCGAGTTGCCGTAATCACCGCGATCATCGCGATAGCGATACACGGGCTCAGAGCGGTAGCTGTTGCGATTGCTGCTCAGCATGTTGCCGATCAGCAGACCGGTCAGCAGGCTGCTGGTGGAGAAGCCGGAGCCGCCGCTTGCCTGAGCGTTACCCGCCTGGGCGTTGGCCGCGTCTACCTGGGATTGTGTCACCTGGCCTTCGGCGGTCAGTTCGAAACCGCCCAGCTTGGGAATGAACTGGCCATTGGAGTCCAGCTGGCACCAGCCGGCGACAAAGTCGGCATCGCAATCGGCCTGGCTGGCGTATACCGGGGCGATGCGGCGATGCTCGGCCAGGGCCGTCATGTAGGCGTCCGAACAGACGTCCACCGGCAGTTTTTCATCGGCGCATTGCTGCACCGACTGGAAGTTGTACTTCTTCTGCAAATCGTAGGTTTTTTCCGTCGGCCCACAACCGGATATCGCCATGGCGACCGACGCTGCCAGCGAAAGCTGGACGTACTTGCTTCGTTTCATCGGGAGCTCCGTGCGCAATCAGTTCTGGGTAGGTGTCATGCAGGCGGCATTCAACATGCCGACGCTGATGGCCACCGCCGCCACATAGATGCCCGCTGCGAGCTCGCCTCTCTTGATGCGCTCGGAAGTGCCCTTGAGCACGAGACTGGTGAGCAGAAACGCCAACAGTTGGACGACGGCTGCGATCACCGCCCAGACGACGAAGTCGAGGATGCTGATCGAATAGGCAATCACGTTGCTGGCCGGAATGGCGAAACCGACGATGGCACCGCCCAGGGCGACCGCTGCGGAAACGTTGCCCGCCCGGATCAGCTCGAATTCCTTGTGCGGGGTGACGCGGGTATAGATGAACTGGAACAGCGCAAACAGCACGGCAGCCCCCAGGATGTAGGTGACAAACCCGAGCACGGCGGCTTTGTTCAGGGAGATGGAGAGAGCTTCTAGCATGGATTTCTTCCTTTTTTAGAGCGCATTCAGGTCGGTTGTGTACAGTGAAATGCCCAGGGAGGTGCTCAGGCTGACAGTGCCTTCAGCGTCTTCTTCGACAGAGAACAGCAGAAACTCCCGTCGATCGGTCAGGCCGGTGTCACGGGCATATAGCATCGAGCGGTGTTCGACGCTGTAGGAGTCCTCGGGGTTTATCACCTGCTCGCTCATGGCCACCAATTCTGTCTGGCCAGCCTCGCTGCCCCACACGCGCGCGTATTCGACGCCGTTATGGGTGTAGGTCGGCAACCCGATCGGACTCTGCGGCCCCGCCAGCCGGCGCAATTCAGCTTCGCTGCTGATAGTGACGTAGCTCAGGTAGTTGAACAGGATCACAGACTCGACCTGCCCGGCGATGTCGCCCGTGGTGTGCACCTGCAGCCAGTAATCTTCGTCGTTCATGTAGTAGCGCGACAGCCAGGTCGACTGCCCGAGGTCAACGGTGCCGTTACTCCAGATTTCCTGGGAGCCGGGGATAACCACCGTGGTCTTCCCTTCGAGCAACAACTTCAGGGTCGTGTCGAATATCACGCCTTTGCCCGGCGCCAGGCCAAGCGGCCCGGTGGTCGGCAGCGGTTCGGCGGCGCCTTTCGAGTGTGTATTCGCTTGCGGGGCCTCAAGCCCCATCAACTGTTTAAACCATCCCATTGGAGATTTCCTTGAGGCGGGTGGAGGCAATGTAGAAGAGCTCGCCGCCTTCAACGCGCGTGGCACTGGGCGGGTTGATCGACGGTTGCGGGGCACCTTTGGCGCGATAGCCGATGAGGGTGGCGTTGTGGCGTTCTTTCATCTGGGTGTACAGATCGCCGAACGTGGCTTCAAACGCCTCGGGCAATCTCATCAAGTATTGGGTGGCCCCCTGCCCCACGCACAGTAGCTCATTAATGACCACCGACGAGCCCGGGTCCTGAGAGGCGCGCACCAGCATTTCGATAGCCATGCTTGAGGTGCATTCCAGGCTGGGGGCGTAGGAACTGGCCAGTGCGGCGATCTCACTTGCATTGAAGTGGGCGACCACATGCCCGACCGGATTCAATTGATTCACCGCCAGCACGGTGGCCAGCGTCAGATCGTCAGACGGGGTTCGCACCAGCACACGCTCGGCACCGGGCACACCGGCACGCAGCAACAGCGCTGTGGAGGACAAGCTCTCCCCCCGGATAAAGGCCGCCTTGCCCGGCATCGGGTTTTCTTCGAGGGTGCAATCGCAAATGACGATCAGGTTGTCGTTCGAGGTTTCGTCTTGCAGCAACAACTCGATGACCCGTTCACTGGACGCGCCCTCCCAGCCAATGAGCACGGTATGGCCGATTTTGCCGGTGAAATCGCCTTTGCCCTTCATGCCTTTTCTCCATGCATCGATGACAGTGCTGGTGGTTTTGCCGATGGCTGCCGTCAGCAGCGCAATGCCTCCGAGCATGACCCAGGTCGCCACGAACAAGCGTCCCAAAGAGGTCTGCGGCGATAGATCGCCATAGCCGACGGTCAGCGTGGTGGTGAGATAGAAGTAAACGAACGTGGCGGGCGCGGTGAGGTGTTGTTCGCCCAGAACCACCAGGCCCAGATAAGCCGTGCTCAGGTGTACCCCCAAGGCGATGACCAGGCCTGCCCAGCCGAAGCGGTGAAAGAGGGAAGCGGCGTACCTGCGCAACAAAAGAAAAATCGGCATTGCGTCCCTGACTCCCTGGGTGCTCAAGTGCGTTCAGCCGGCATTAAACCTGCTGCGTGGTTGAGAGAGAAGTACCTTGGCGGCAATAAATCCGGCGAAGGCACCAAACAGATGCCCTTCGAAGGAAACGCCTTGGCGAGGCAGGAAGCCAAGGACCAGTCCGCCATACAGTACCGCCACCACTCCGGCAGTGATCAGGTTGCTCCAGCTCCTGCGGAACCAGGCGCGAGACAACAGGTAGGCCCACAACCCGAACACCCAGCCGCTGGCCCCCACGTGCACACCCGCAAAACCGAACAGCCAGACCAGCGAACCGCCCAGCAGGATGATGATCGCGCTGACGGTCACAAACCGATTGAGCCCTTCGATAATCACCAGGGTGCCCAGGATCAAAAAGGCAACCAGGTTCGCGCTCAGGTGGGCGAACGAGCCGTGCAAAAACGGTGAGGTGAGGATGCCCGGCAGCCCCTGCAGCGTTCTCGGGATCAGGCCGAACGTCATCAGGCTGTAACCGGTCGCTGCATTGAGCAGTTGCAGCGCGACCATGAACAGCGCCAGGCCTGCGATTGTCTTGAAACCCTTCAGGGCGCCCATCCTGACCTCGACGTAAAAAAAGAAGGGCAGACACTGCCCTTCCTGCGGCGACGTTGCTTACTCGGCCGATTTTTGCTTCAAACGCTCCAGAATCGCATTGGCGCTGCCTTCGTTCGGCGTGATGCCGGCGTCGCGCAGCTTGCGCTCCAGGTCGGTCCCGGTCGATGCATCTGCCAGTTCATCCTGGGCTTGCAGTTCAGCGGCGCGTTGCTGCTGCTTGGCCTGCAAACGATTCAGCGTACCGACGGCGGTTTCCAGCTTGCCGTTGGCACCGCCGCTGGCGATGGAGGCGCTGACCTGGGCCTTCTGTACGCTGTCGCGCGCCTTGGCCATGTCCACTTGCTGACGCAGGCTTTTGATCCGGCTTTCGGCCTTGGTGATGTCCTTGCGCATGCCTTCCGCATAGCCACCGAACTCGGTGGCTTGCTTATGCTCGACATCCCGCTCGTTGGTCAGGGTCGAGATGGCTTCGGCCACTTCCAGGGCGAGGTCTTCACGATTGGCCTGCAGGGCAGCTACGGCCTTGGACTCCAGGTCCTTGATCTTGGCGTCGTACTCATTGACGCGATCAGTCGCCAATTTGTGCTTGGCCATGATGCTCACCAGCTCACGCTTGGCGTTGGCCAGCGCGGTATCGGCATCGCGGATTTCCTGATCGAGGATGCGCAGGGCCTGTTGGTCGACGATCGATTCGCCGACTTCGTTGGCACCGCCACGCAGCGCGGTGAACAATTTGCTCCAGATGGACTGAGTCATTGGATACTCCCGAATACTTAATTGAAGAAACGTTCGAAGGCTTCGCTGGCGCGCTGCACGTTGTCGACCAGGGTTTTCACCTCGGTGACGATATTGGTCAGGCTGGAGTCGGAGCTCAATGCACCGAACATGTTGTAGACCACTTGCCCGTTAGGCATGGACTCGATGCCGATGGAGGACAGCGGGAACATTTCCCGGCTGCGCAACACCGCGTCATTGAATTTAGCGACATCGTTGATGGACTCGACATCGACCAGCACGGTGTCAACGATGATCTGCTCGCCCACCACCGCGATGTAAATCGGCAGGCCACCGAAGTCGTTCATTTCCAGCTTGATGCTGGACTCGGAGCCTTGAACCAGAGAAAGCGTAATGTCCTTGGACACCACGTCGTCCAGGGCCTGAAGAGCGGTGAAGAGGCGATCGATATTCCAGTTGGTACCTGCGCTCATGAAATTCTCCGACATGAATGAGCCAGCCAGAATCGGCTGGCGAAGCTGTTTCTCCATCTGCTTGAGCAGGCTTCGGTTTTCGGGAAGCACCCAAGTCTCGTGTTTCACGTAGCCGGCGGCCGCCAGGCCTGCACGCATCTGCTTCATGTAAAAGCTCGATGGCTTTTTGGCGGACGGCTTCAAGCGCTCTCCCTTGAGGCTTGCTGAATCGGTATCGGGCCCGTTAGGCGGACTCGATGGAGAGCTGCTTTCCATGGTACTGACCTCGCTGTGAAAAACTCACGCGTGAGAAAATCTACAGGCATTTTTTGCCACACTCAATAGCTCACGCGTGAGATTTTTTGACTTACTTTCCCGACCGCTAAAAGGATCAGTCCTACTGACAATCCATGAATTGTCGCCTTTGAGTTGACGGTATTACCCATTCCAGCCGATTTATCCCCCAGCATCCACCCATTAATCTGTGCCCATGTTGAACGCAACGCCCAACCAACCTGAACAAAAAAGGATTCAACCATGAGCACTCCAACCTACAACCGCTTGAACAAAGACGACGCCGTAGTCCTGCTGGTCGACCACCAGACCGGCCTGATTTCCCTGGTGCAGGACTTCTCGCCCAACGAGTTCAAGAACAACGTGCTGGCCCTGGCCGACTTGGCCAAGTTCTTCAACCTGCCGACCATCCTCACCACCAGCTTCGAACAAGGCCCCAACGGCCCGCTGGTACCGGAGTTGAAAGAGATGTTCCCGGACGCGCCGTACATCGCCCGCCCCGGCCAGATCAATGCCTGGGACAACGAAGACTTCGTCAAGGCAATCAAAGCCACCGGCCGCAAGCAGATCATCATCGCCGGCGTGGTCACGGATGTATGCGTAGCGTTCCCGACCTTGTCGGCACTGGCGGAAGGGTTTGAGGTGTTTGTGGTGACCGATGCCTCCGGCACGTTCAATACCACGGTGCAGCAGGCCGCGTGGAGCCGGATGACCCAGGCCGGTGCGCAGTTGATGAATTGGTTCTCGGTAGCCTGTGAGCTGCACCGCGACTGGCGCAACGATATCGAAGGCCTGGGCAATCTCTTGTCCCAGCGCATTCCCAACTATCGCAACTTGATGAATGGATATGCGGCGTTGACGGCGCATCAGAAGTAAGTGAGCCGAGATTCGCGATAAGCCTGCCTTCAAAAGCAGGCTTTGTTGTTATTTGGCAAGCTCGCGCTCTATCTGCTCTATGCTCGGCAAACTGGTTTGCAGCTCCGCTGGCAAGGACTCCACCAACTGATACTGCGCCACACCTATGGGCCGGTTGTTATCGCGAAGCGCATATTCGGCTACCACTTCGTTCTTGCTCTTGCACAGCAGCAGACCAATTGTCGGGACATCCTGTGGATGCTTAAGTTGGGCATCCACGGCGGCGAGATAGAAACTCAACTTGCCCAGATGCTCGGGCTTGAACTTGCCGGCCTTGAGCTCGATCACGACGTAGCAGCGCAGCTTCAAGTGATAGAACAGCAGGTCAACGAAGAACTCGTCACCGCCGACATCCAGCAACACCTGCTGACCAACGAAAGCGAAACCCGCACCCAGCTCTAATAAAAAGTCGGTGACGTGCTTGATCAAGGCGTTTTCAATATCGCGCTCCTGCGCACCCAAGGTCAGACTGAGGAAGTCAAAGCGGTAAGGGTCTTTCAGCGATTCACGCGCCAGATCGGATTGAGGTTTGGGCAGATGGATTTCGAAGTTGCTGACAGCTTTACCACTGCGCTCCAGCAAACGGTTTTCGATGTGCATGACCAGCGTGTTGCGCGACCAGTTGTGTTCAATTGCCTGGCCGACGTACCAGCGACGGGTTTCGGGGCCAGGGAGTTTGTCCAGCAGCGCCAGTTGGTGATACCAAGGCAATTGTGCAAGCACCTCTTGCACAAATTCCGAATCCGGCCAAGCTTCGGCAAAAGCACGCATGTACTTCAAATTACGTGGAGAAAAACCCTTCATGTTCGGGAAGGCTGCGCGTAAATCCTGGGAAAGACGTTCAATAACCTTGCTGCCCCAACCCTGCTTGGCCTGGCGAGCGATACCGTCAACGGCGCCGCCGCCAGCGCAAAGATCTACAGCTTGGTCGAGACCGCCAAGGTCAACGGCCAGGAGCCCTATACGTGGCTGCCTCAGGCTTCGTCGCTTGAAGATTATGAAGCCTTGCTGCCGTGGAACTGCTCGCCAGAAATGCCACGGTAAATCGTTAACCCACTGTTGGGTAGGTGGGGTTTATGGATCGCATACAATAGATAGGCTCGCTGGGATTAACTTGTGTGTCCGGTGTCTAGGACAACGAGTATTACAACTCACTAAAGGTTCGCAAAAAAATCAGCTACGAGCTAATTACGGGCTGAGACCCCAAAATATTGCCTTTGATATTCTAACGACAAATGACCACGCTTCCACTGTTAGATGCCAGATAGGTAATCTTCTAATGGTTGCTGATAGCCATATGGTCTAGGGGCATAAGTCAAAATTTCACATCACAAAAACTACAGAAAACACCGATCACCAGACTAGACCCTGAGCCAAATCCGCAGCACAATCGGCTCACCAAATGAGCCGAATAACCTCTTTATTCGGCTCACGCACCCCAGGCATCCCACTATGGCTCATCCGCACTGGATCTGGCAACGCGCCGACTGGCCTCACTTCCACTGGCAACCCGGTCGCTTCGCGGCTTTGCTGCGCGAGTGCGGACAAGCCCAGGGCAAGTTGTTGGGCATGCTCGGCTCCGTCAGCCAGGCAGTCAGCGCACAGAATGAACTGGATGCGCTGCTGCAAAATATCCTGACGTCCTCGGCGATTGAGGGTGAGCAGTTGAATGTCGGCTCGGTGCGCTCGTCCCTGGCAAGGCGGATGGGCCTGGAAGCGATGGAAGACGGTCAGGTAAGCCGCCGCAGCGAAGGCCTCGCCGAGTTGATGATGGATGCCACTCAACAATTCACCCAGCCGTTTACCCTCGCCCGCCTATTGAACTGGCATCACTTATTGTTCCCGGCCCCGGAAGCGGGCTATGCCGCTCGAGCGCTCAATATTGGATCCTTGAGGGGAGATGAGCCGATGCAAGTGGTGTCGGGCCGGCTTGATCGGCCGACCGTGCATTTCGAGGCCCCGCCACGTCTGGGACTGGAGCAGGCACTGGCGGATTTCCTGGAGTGGTTCGAAACCAGCCGCGATCAGCCGGAACTGGACCCATTGGTACGCGCCGGCGTCGCGCACTTCTGGTTTGTCACACTGCACCCCTTCGATGACGGCAATGGTCGCCTGACACGCGCTATCACCGATTTGGCACTGGCCCAGGGTGAACACCAGGCCATCCGTTTCTATGCCATGTCAGCCAGCATCCTCGAAGACCGCACCGGCTACTACAACGCGCTGGAATCCAGCCAGAAGGCCTCCCTGGATATCACTGCCTGGCTGGAGTGGTTCCTTAAAACCCTGTTACGCAGCGTGCAGCAGGCCATGGGGCGGATTGACCGGGTGCTGGAAAAGAGTCGGTTCTGGCAGCAACACCGCGACCTCCCTTTGTCGGCTGAACAGATCAAGGTCCTCAATCGACTGCTCGACGGTGGTGAGAAGGGCTTCGAACACGGCATCAGCGCGGCGCAGTACCAGGCGGTGGCCAAGGTCTCCAAGGCGACAGCGACGCGACACCTGGCGGACCTGCTGGAAAAAAACTGCCTGGTCCGTCTCCCCGGAGGCGGCCGCAGCACGCGTTATCAGGTCAATACAGGGGGCGAGTGACGCCCCACTCATTTGCCCAGAATCCCCATGTCTGCTAGTGTCGCGCCGGTTTACCGTCTACCGGAATAGCCGCCATGGCCCGCAAAAAAGTTGCACTCGATTTCGAACAATCGCTCGCCGACCTGCAAACATTGGTCGAGCGTCTGGAGAACGGCGAGTTGTCGCTGGAGGACTCGCTGACGGCGTTTGAGCAAGGCATCGGCCTGACCCGTGACTGCCAGAGCGCGTTGGCGCAGGCGGAGCAGAAGGTCCAGGTATTGCTGGAGCGTGACGGAGAGTTGGCCGAAGAACCTTTCGACGCGGAACAGCCGGAATGATCGACGCGTATCAGGCCAGTAGCCAAGCCCGGGTGAATGCGGCGCTGGAGCCCTTGTTTGTTGCGCCAAGCCCGGAAATGAAGCGTCTGTATGAAGCCATGCGCTACAGCGTGATGAATGGCGGCAAGCGCGTGCGCCCGTTGCTGGCGTATGCGGCCTGTGAAGCGCTGGGCGCGCCGGCCGAACAGGCCAACGGTGCCGCCTGTGCGGTCGAGCTGATTCACGCCTATTCCCTGGTACACGACGATTTGCCGGCGATGGACGATGACGATCTGCGTCGCGGCCAGCCCACCACCCATAAAGCCTTTGATGAAGCCTATGCGATCCTCGCCGGTGATGGCTTGCAGAGCCTGGCGTTCAGCGCGTTGCTGGACCCACGCCTGAGCAGCGTCAACGCCGAGATCCGCCTGCGCATGGTCACCGCACTGGCCCTGGCTGCCGGCCCTGCGGGCATGGTGGGCGGGCAGGCGATCGACATGGGTTCAGTCAGCGTCAAGCTGGATCAAAAAGCCCTTGAGCACATGCACCGCCACAAGACCGGCGCACTGATCGAAGCCGCCGTGCACTTGGGCGCGCTGGCCAGCGGACATGCCGAAGCCACGCAATTGGCGGCGCTGCAGACCTATTCCCGGGCCATTGGCCTGGCGTTTCAGGTGCAGGACGACATTCTCGACGTGGAAAGCGATACCGCCACCCTGGGCAAACGCCAGGGCGCCGATATCGCACGGGACAAACCGACTTATCCTGCGCTGCTCGGGCTGCAAGCCGCCAAGGCCTACGCCGTGGAACTACGCGACCAGGCGCTGGACGCCCTGCGACCTTTCGACGCGGCGGCCGAGCCACTGCGTGACCTGGCGCGGTATATCGTCGAACGCCGCCACTGATTACGGCGGCCATTGCAACCGCATATCGGCCAAGTTCGGCGCTCTGCGTGGGCAGTTTGCGATGCTTGAGGTAAACTGCCGCCTCTTCTATACCTATAACGATTCGCCTGATGCCCACGACGTTTCAAGAGATTCCCCGCAAGCGCCCGTCCACGCCCCTGCTCGACCGTGCTGCCACGCCGGACGGCCTGCGTCGTCTGGGTGAAGCCGAGCTGGAAACCCTGGCCGATGAGTTGCGCCTGGAATTGCTCTACACGGTCGGCCAGACCGGTGGGCATTTCGGTGCCGGCCTGGGCGTCATCGAGCTGACCATCGCGTTGCACTACGTGTTCGACACCCCGGATGACCGGCTGGTGTGGGACGTGGGCCATCAGGCGTATCCGCACAAGATCCTCACGGGCCGCCGCGAGCGCATGGGCACGCTGCGCCAGAAGGACGGCGTTGCCGCCTTCCCGCGCCGCGCCGAAAGCGAGTACGACACCTTTGGCGTCGGCCACTCCAGCACCTCGATCAGCGCAGCGCTGGGCATGGCGATTGCCGCCCGGCTGCAAGGCAGCGACCGCAAGGCAATCGCCGTGATCGGTGATGGCGCGCTGACTGCCGGCATGGCCTTCGAAGCGCTGAACCATGCGCCGGAAGTGAACGCCAACATGCTGGTGATCCTCAACGACAACGACATGTCGATCTCGCGCAATGTCGGTGGCCTGTCCAATTACCTGGCCAAGATTCTCTCCAGCCGCACCTATGCCAGCATGCGCGAAGGCAGCAAGAAGGTGCTCTCGCGTCTGCCCGGCGCCTGGGAAATTGCCCGGCGTACCGAAGAATATGCCAAGGGCATGCTGGTCCCCGGCACGCTGTTCGAAGAGCTGGGCTGGAACTACATCGGCCCCATCGACGGCCATGACCTGCCGACCCTGATTGCCACACTGCGCAACATGCGCGACCTCAAGGGCCCGCAGTTCCTGCACATCGTCACCAAGAAAGGCAAAGGCTTCGCCCCGGCGGAAGTCGACCCGATCGGCTACCACGCGATCACCAAGCTGGAACCCCTGGACGCCCCCGCCGCTGCGCCGAAAAAAGCCAGCGGGCCGAAGTACTCCGGTGTGTTCGGCGAATGGTTGTGTGACATGGCCGCCGTCGACCCACGCCTGGTGGGCATTACCCCGGCGATGAAGGAAGGCTCCGACCTGGTGGCGTTCAGCGAGCGTTTCCCGCTGCGCTATTTCGACGTGGCCATTGCCGAGCAGCACGCTGTCACGTTCGCGGCCGGTATGGCCTGCGAAGGCGCCAAGCCGGTGGTGGCAATCTACTCAACGTTCCTGCAGCGGGGTTATGACCAGTTGGTGCATGACGTCGCCGTGCAGAACCTCGACGTGCTGTTTGCCATCGACCGCGCCGGTCTAGTCGGCGAAGACGGCCCGACTCACGCGGGCAGCTTCGACCTGTCCTACTTGCGCTGCATCCCCGGCATGCTGGTGATGACGCCGAGCGACGAAAACGAACTGCGCAAGATGCTCAGCACCGGCCACCTGTATAACGGCCCGGCCGCCGTGCGTTACCCACGGGGCAACGGCCCCAACGCGCTGATCGAGAAGGACCTGGAGCCGATCGAAATCGGCAAGGGCATTGTGCGTCGCCAGGGCAGCAGGACCGCGTTCCTGGTGTTTGGCGTGCAATTGGCCGAAGCGCTCAAGGTGGCCGAGAAGATCGACGCCACCGTGGTCGACATGCGCTTCGTCAAGCCGCTGGATGAAGCCCTGGTGCGCGACATCGCCGGCAGTCATGAGCTGCTGGTGACCGTCGAGGAGAACGCCATCATGGGCGGTGCCGGTGCGGCGGTCAGTGAGTTCCTGGCGCGGGAAAACATCCTCAGGTCGGTGCTGCACCTGGGCTTGCCGGATACCTACGTCGAACATGCCAAGCCGGCGCAGATGCTGGCTGAGTGCGGGCTGGATGAAGCAGGGATCGAGGCTTCGGTGCGCGAGCGCCTGGCGCTGCTGGCCCAGTAGAAACCGGGACCCAATGTGGGAGGGGCGGTGCGACGATTCGACTTGCCCCCTCCCACATTTGATTGGTGCCATCCTCAAGCGCTATGGACAGCCCATGAAACACCTGTACCTTGCCCTGCTGCTTCTGCCCTCCCCTGAATTGCTCTCCGACACCCGCGACAACGCCCTGAAACTCCCCGACGTCGTCATCAGCGCCAACCGCCAGGTCCAGGCACGCAACGACAGCAGCGCCGCCAACACCGTGTTCACCCGCGACGACATCGACCGCCTGCAACCCACCAGCCTCACCGACCTGCTCAGCCGTGTGCCCGGTGTACAAGTCGCACCCTCCGGCGGCCGTGGCAATTTGCCGGGCATCTACCTGCGGGGCACCAAGTCCGCCCAAAGCCTGGTGCTGGTAGACGGCCAGCGCATCGCCAACACCACCTCCGGCGACAGCGGCCTGCAATACCTCAACGTCGACCAGATTGAGCGGGTGGAAGTGCTGCGCGGCTCGCGCTCGGTGATCTACGGCAGCGACGCGATTGGCGGCGTGATCCAGGTATTCACCCGGCGCAATGCCGAGCAAGGCGTGCAACCGCGCGTGAAACTCGGGTTCGGCAGCCACAACACCTGGGAGCGCAGCCTTGGCCTTTCGGGCGGTGACAAACAGACGCGCTTCAACCTGGGCGCGAGCCTGGATGACACTGCCGGCATCAACTCAACCCGCCAGTCGTTCCCCAGCGACGGTGACCATGATGCTTATCGCAACCAGTCCGTGAGCCTGAACCTCAGCCACTCCTTCAGCGATGAACTGGAGGTGGGCTTCAATCTGTTGGATAACCGCGGCAAATCGGAGTACGACAACAGCTTCGGCCGCTACGACGCCGCCACCGGGCAAACCGTTAGCCAGAAACCCTACACCGACTACGCCGTGAGCAGCGCCAGCGGCTATGTCGACGCCACGCTCAATGAGCACTGGCAATCGCGCCTGGAGCTGGGCCACAGCGAGAACCGCGACACCAAGCGCGACACCCTCAGCGAGGATTTCAGCGTATTCAACACCTACCGTGATTCGGTCAACTGGCAGAACGACCTGAGGCTGGATGAGCAGAACAGCCTGATCCTCGGCGGCGACTGGTACGAAGACCGCTTCCACGGCTCCACCACCTTTACCGAAAACAGCCGCTGGAACCGCGCCGCCTTTATGCAGCATCGCTTTCACAGCGCGTGGTTTTCCACCGAACTGGGCCTGCGTCACGACCAGAACCAGCAGTTCGGCGGGCAGAACAGCTGGAGCGGCATCCTGACCTTGCCGGTCAACCCCGACAATGACGTGCTGCTGAGCTACAGCGAAGGCTTCCGCGCGCCGACCTTCAACGACCTCTATTATCCGGACACGAAGTACAGCAACCCCCACCTGCAGCCCGAAACATCAAAGAGCTACGAACTGCAGTGGCGCAGCCAGTTGAGTGACAGCACGCGCCTGGAAGCGTCCCTGTACCGCACCGATTTGAGCGATGCGATCATTCTCGACCAAACCGGCAAGCCGCAGAATGTGGCGTCGGCACGCCTCAACGGTGTTGAGGCGGCGCTCAAGCAGGACCTGTTCGGCTGGCAAGGCAACCTCGGACTGTCGATCATCGACCCGCGCGACCGCGACAGTGGCCACACCCTGGCCCGCCGGGCGCGGCGTACGTTGAGCCTGGACCTGGACCGGCAATTCGACCAGGTGGGCGTGGGCGCCAGTTGGCAGGCGATCAGCCACAGCTATGACGATGAAGCCAACACCCAGCGCCTGGGCGGCTATGGGTTGCTCGGGCTGCGCGGCAGTTGGGCGGTGACGCGGGAAGTGGGGCTGTCGCTGAAGGTCGACAACCTGCTGGACAAGTCTTATGCGCGGGCGCGCTACAGCTACAACGATCCGGCATTCGTCAACAATCACGATTACCGTGAAGAAGGCCGGACGTGGATGTTTGGCGTGACCTGGACACCTGAAATCTGATTGTCGCCCGGACTGGTCTCAACGGCTCGGAGCGATCACCTGACACAGCCGCGCCAGCGCTTCCAGCATCTGCCCGCTGGGCCGTTCCAGGCCTTTATCCGGAACCAGCCGCACCCGCGCCGCCATCGCTGGCCAGATCTTCCAGGCTTCCCTCTGAGCCTGATCGCCCACCAGGATCATCTCGGGATTGCGCTGCAATACCGACTCGATGCTGACCTGCGGCGCGGGCAGCTTCAGGTCGTCAAACACATTGCGCGCACCGCACACGCTCAGCGCGTCGCTGATGATCTGGCCGCCGCCCACGGTGTACAGCGGCTGGTTCCACACCTGGTAGAACACCCGCAACGGTTCGGCCCGCTGATAACGCTGACGCAACTGCGCCAGGCGCTGGCGCAGGTGCGCGGCCAATTGCCGGCCGGCGTCGGCACGGCCCAATTGCTCGGCGATGGCCTGGACCTGGGTGGTCATTTGTTCAAGGCTATGGGGTTCGGCGACATACACCGGGATATTCAGGCGCTGCAGTTGCTCGCGCTGGGCGGGGCCGACGCTGCCGGGCCAGAGCAGGATCAGGTCGGGCTTGAGGCTCAGCAGGCGCTCCATGTCCAACTGCCCATAACGCCCAACCGACGGCACGTTCGCCAGCGCCGCTGGCCGCTCACCGCCATCGAGCACGCCCACCAGCAGGTCGGTAGCACCCAGCTCAACCACGATTTCAGACAGGGAGGGCGCCAGGCTCACGACCCGTTCGACCGCCAGGCCCTGGGCACTGAATGCCAGCAGCAGAATCGCCAGCCAGCGGCGCATCATCCCAACTGACGCGGGATGCGGTAGAGGTAAAACAGCACCGTCGTCGACAGCGCCAACAGGAAAAGCGGCACCGCCTCCAGGCCGACGAACACCGCCAGTGCGCCCACCCACGCCGGCACGGCCGCCACCATCAAGGCCGTGCGCCGACGGGCCGCCAGGGTGATCCAGGCAGCCGGTTCTTCAGCGGTATCGAGGGCTTTGGAGGTGGCGATCAGGGCGTGTTTATAGCCGTTGAAGTAGCGCAGGCTGAGAAACATCGACGCCACGCCGGCGATGAAGAACGGCATGGCCAGCACCGGCAACAAGGGCTCGGCCTGGCCAAACACCAGGTTGATCACGAACAGCGGGAGCAGCGCCAGGGCCAGGTACTGCCACCAGCTGAAGGACAGTCGCCGTTTCACCTGGCCACGGGTCACGCGCGGTCGACCTCGCCTTGATGCTCGTTGCCCATCATGTGGTCGAGCTTGCTGGCCTTGGTCGCCAGGTAGAGCTTGTTGTGCGGGTTGTGCCCGGTGTGCAGCGGTACGCGCTCGGCCACGGTGATGCCCATCTCGGTCAAGGCTTTGACCTTGCGCGGGTTGTTGGTCATCAGGCGCAGGGACTTCACGCCCAGGTGCTCCAGCATCGGCAGGCAGATCGCGTAGTCACGCTGGTCGGCGGCGAAGCCCAGGCGCTCGTTGGCCTCGACGGTATCGGCGCCGCCGTCTTGCAGCTCGTAGGCGCGAATCTTGTTCAGCAGGCCAATGCCACGGCCTTCCTGACGCAAGTACAACAGCACCCCACGGCCTTCACGGGCGATGGCGCGCATCGCCGCTTCAAGTTGCGAGCCGCAGTCACAGCGCTGGCTGAACAGCGCATCGCCGGTCAGGCACTCGGAGTGCACGCGACCGAGAACCGGTGCGCCATCGGCGATATCGCCGAGGCTGAGCACAACGTGCTCGCGCCCGGTGGCTTCTTCGAGAAAGCCGCTCATGGTGAACGTGGCAAAAGGGGTAGGCAGCTTGGAAGCAGCGACGAAAACGACGGGCACCGTGTGCTCCTGATTTCAGATTTCACAGAGGCGGGCATTGTAACAGCAGGTTCCTACAGACGCTTAAGCTGAATTATCGCTGATAAAGATCAATCGGTTTGATTGGCCTTCGTCCCGGTTCTATGCAGGTCAGAACGGATAAGGCAGTTTCCAGCGCAGGAAAATCGGCTTCAGCTCGCCGCTGTTCACCAGGACCGCCATGCGCTGGTCAAACACGGTGCGTAATGCCCGCCCACGCTCGGTATCGGCAAAACCAACGTAGAGCGGCAGGTCAATGATGTGGGTAAGTCGGAACTGGGACTGGACATCCGCCTGACTGAGGATGTATCGGGCTTCGGTGAGCGCATCAATGTAGAAGTCGACACGACCGTGCTGCAGCATCGGCAAGATACCATCGCGCCGCTGGATCTGATTGAAACGGCGCACATGGGGCAAATACGCCTCGTACTTGTAGCCCCGCACCCAGGCCAGGCGATAATCCCCCAGCGTCGCGGCGCTCGGTATCGGCGAGGTCGCCAGCCCAAGGGCGTAGATGGGGTCGGAATCGAAGTTCCAGTGCGGGTAGAGCACACCCTTGACTTCATCGCGGTAGGAACCGACCCAGCCATCCACTTCACCGCGCTGGGCCAGGCCGACCGAGCGGGTATAGGGCTCAATGCGGGTTTGCAGGGTGATCCCGACCGGTTCGAAGACGTGCCGCAACACATCCCAGGCCAGGCCGCTGCCGTCGGCATTGGTGTAGTCGTCCCAGGCCTCGCTGGCCAGCATGACCTTGCCGGGCACCACCGGCACCTCCTGCGCCTGGGACCATGCCGGAAGGGCACACAGCAGCATCAGCAGCCAGCGGCGTACATCCATGGCGATGATCTCCTGCAAATCCAGCATCCAGAACGACGTAATAGAGCGTAGCGCAGCACGCGATTCAAGGTGCCGGGCAAAAATGTTGATAGCCCCGGATGGCCGGGGTGATGTCTTGCCCGAGAGCGTCAAGCAGCGTTACGCCCTGCCCCGCCTGGACCTGGCCGATAACATGCACCGGCCAACCGTCAGCCAGCAACGGCGCCAACTCGACGGGCGGCAGGGTGAACACCAGCACGTAGTCATCGCCGCCGCTCAATGCGGCGACCCGCGCCTCGTCATCACCGACAAACGCCAGCAACGCGTGGGACAGCGGCAGCTTCTGGCGCTCGATCAACAGGCTGACAGCCGAGGCCTTGGCGATATGCCCGCAATCGGCCAGAAGACCGTCAGAAATATCCATCGCCGATGTGGCCTTGCCCCGTAGAGCCAGGCCCAAGGCCAACTGCGGTTGTGGCGACCAGTAATGGGCCAGCAGCGGGTCGGCAATCGCGGCATCGGCGCTGCGCTGCCCCAATACCAGCGGCAAGGCACCGGCGGCATTACCCAACTCGCCGCCGACACACAAGAGGTCGCCCGGCTGTGCGCCGCTGCGGGTCAACGCTTGACCGGCCGGGACACGACCAAACACGGTCAGGGTCAGGCTCAGCGGACCGCGCGTGGTGTCGCCGCCCACCAGGCCCACACCGCAGTTTTGCGCCATGGCGTTCAACCCCTGGGCATAGCGTTGCAGCCAATCGGCATCGACGGTCGGCGTAGTGAGTGCGAGGGTAAACGCGAGGGGGTGGGCGCCCATGGCGGCCAGGTCGCTGACCGCCACGGCCAGCGAGCGCTGGCCGAGCAGGAACGGGTCGCAGGGGTCGGCAAAGTGCACGCCGGCCACTAAGGTATCGGTGGAAATTGCCAGTTGCTCCCCGGCGGGGAGCGCCAGCAGGGCACAGTCGTCGCCGATCCCCAGGGCAATGCCCTCGCCGCCCCGTGCGCACGGCGCGGCGGCGAAGTACTGGTGGATCAGCTCGAACTCACCCATTCAGGACTCAAGCGCAGGTTAGCGCTTGTACGCCTTCACTTCGGCTTCACGCAGGCGCGGGGCCAGCTTGTCGAGCACGCCGTTGACGAACTTGTGACCGTCGGTCGAACCGTAGACTTTCGCCAGTTCGATGCCTTCGTTGATCACCACGCGGTACGGCACGTCGACGCGCTTGAGCAGCTCCCAGGTGGACAGGCGCAGTACAGCCAGTTCAACCGGGTCCAGTTCTTCGAGGGTCAGGTCCAGGCACGGCGTCAATGCCGCATCGATCTCGGCCAGGTTGGCCGGAACGCCGTGCAGGATGTCGTGGAAGTAGCTCTGGTCGGCAAACGTGAAGTCGTTATCGACGCGAAACTGCGCTTCGATCTCGTTCAGCGAGGTACCAGCCATGTGACGCTGGTACAGCGCCTGGGTGGCGAGCTGGCGGGCAGCACGGCGCTTTTCGCTTTTCGACGGCTTGCCGGCGTCCGCTGGGCGCTCGTCGCGTGGGTTGAAGCAATCGCTCTCGTCGGAAATCACTTGGCCTCCAACTGCGACAGCAGGCTGACCATTTCCAGGGCGGACAGGGCAGCTTCAGCGCCTTTGTTGCCGGCCTTGGTGCCGGAACGCTCGATGGCTTGCTCGATGGAATCCACGGTCAGTACGCCGAAAGCGACTGGCACGCCGAACTCCATGGACACCTGGGCCAGGCCCTTGGTGCATTCGCCGGCCACGTATTCGAAGTGCGGAGTACCGCCACGAATGACCGCGCCCAGGGCGATGATCGCCGCGTATTCACCCTGCTGAGCAACTTTTTGCGCAACCAGTGGAATTTCGAAGGCGCCAGGGGCGCGGATGATAGTGATGTCGCTCTCGCTCACACCGTGGCGAACCAGGGCATCCACGGCACCGCTTACCAGGCTTTCAACCACGAAGCTGTTGAAGCGGCCAACCACCAGGGCATAGCGGCCTTTGGGGGCGATGAAGGTACCTTCGATGGTCTTCAGGGTCATTCGACAAATCTCTTAAAGAGCCGGGACGCGAAAAGTGCGTCCCTCAGTGATGATTTAACCGCGAACAAGGGGCAAAAAGCGCCGGCCTTTATTCGGAGGGCACGTATTCTACAACTTCCAGATCGAATCCGGATATCGCATTAAATTTCATCGGTGCGCTCATCAGGCGCATTTTGCGCACACCGAGGTCACGCAGGATCTGCGAACCGGCGCCGACGATGCTGTAGGTGGTCGGCGTTTTCACCTGGGTCTGCTCGGCGGTTTCGCGAATATGTGCGAGCAACACGTCGCCATCCACCGGGTTACCCAGCAGCAGCACCACACCGCTGCCGGCCTCGGACACCGCAGCCATGGCGGCGCGCAGGCTCCAGCGGCCCGGTTGCTTGACCATCAGCAGGTCGCGCAACGGGTCCATGTTGTGCACGCGCACCAGGGTCGGCTCGTCGGCGCAGATGCTGCCCAGGGTCAGGGCCATGTGCACGTCGCCTTCCACCGAATCACGGTAGGTCACCAAATTGAATTGGCCCAGTTCGCTGTCCAGTGGCTGCTCGGCAATCCGCTGAACGGTACGTTCGTGGATCATCCGGTAGTGAATCAGGTCGGCAATGGTGCCGACCTTGATGTTGTGTTCGGCGGCAAAGGCTTCGAGTTCGGCGCGGCGGGCCATGGTGCCGTCGTCGTTCATCACTTCGCAGATCACGCCGCAGGGCTCGAAACCGGCCATGCGCGCCAGGTCGCAGGCGGCTTCGGTGTGGCCGGCGCGAGCGAGGGTGCCGCCCGGTTGAGCCATCAACGGGAAGATGTGGCCGGGGCTGACGATGTCTTCGGCCTTGGCGTCCTTGGCGGCAGCGGCTTGCACGGTACGGGCACGGTCGGCGGCGGAAATGCCGGTGGTGACGCCGGTGGTCGCTTCAATCGATACGGTGAACTTGGTACCAAACCCTGAACCATTGCGCGGCGCCATCAACGGCAGCTTGAGCAGCTCGCAGCGCTCGCGGCTCATGGGCATGCAGATCAACCCACGGGCGTGCTTGGCCATGAAGTTGATGTGCTCAGGCTTGCAGGCCTCGGCGGCCATGATGATATCGCCTTCGTTTTCGCGGTCTTCGTCATCCATCAGGATGACCATCTTGCCTTGGCGGATGTCTTCAACCAGTTCTTCGATGCTATTGAGCGCCACAGGGCACCCCCTTGGTCAGGATTTCAGGTAGCCGTTAGCGGCCAGAAAACTTTCAGTGATGTTACCGGCGGCAGGCTCTGCGGCCTTATCGCCCATAAGCAGGCGCTCCAGGTAACGGGCAAGCAAGTCGACTTCCAGGTTCACCCGGCGACCAGGCTGGTACGACGCCATGATGGTCTCGCTCAGGGTGTGGGGAATGATGGTCAGTTCGAATTCGGCGCCATTCACGGCGTTCACGGTCAGGCTGGTGCCGTCGACGGTGATCGAACCTTTATGGGCAATGTACTTGGCCAGCTCTTTGGGCGCGCGGATGCGGAATTCCACGGCACGCGCATTTTCGCTGCGGGCCACCACTTCGCCGACGCCGTCGACGTGGCCACTGACCAGGTGGCCGCCCAGGCGGGTGGTCGGGGTCAGGGCTTTTTCCAGGTTGACCGGGCTGCCGGCCTTGAGGTCGTTCATCGCGGTGCAGTCCAGGGTTTCCCGGCTGACGTCGGCGGCAAAGCCGTTGCCCGGCAGTTCGACGACGGTCAGGCACACGCCGCTGACGGCGATGCTGTCGCCCAGCTTGACGTCGCCGAGGTCGAGCTTGCCGGTTTCAACCAGCAGGCGCACGTCGCCGCCCTTGGGGGTCATGGCGCGGATGCTGCCGATGGATTCGATAATGCCGGTGAACATGGCCTTCTCCTGGAAAACGGTGCGGGCACTTGAGCGCCCGGTCAGAATTATACGCTCGCTGCTGGCACAGGGATGGCAGTGACTCGCCAGTCGTCGCCTACAGCGCGCATTTCAGTGATCTTGAGTTGGGGAGCGTCGGCCAGCTTCTCAAGTGGCCAGTCCAGCAAAGGCCGGGCAGCGGAGCCGAGGAACTTGCCGGCGACGAAAATCACGTATTCGTCCACCAGGCCCTGCTGGGCAAACGCGCCCGCCAGGCTTGGGCCGGCTTCCACCAGTACGTCGTTGACGCCACGGGCGGCCAGCGCCACCAGCGCCGAGCGCAGGTCGACCTGGCCGTCCACGCCCGGCACCACCAGGCACTCGGGGCCACGGGGGAACTGGTTTTCCGCAGTGACACAGGTGATGACCAGCGCCGGGCCGGCTTTAAAGAACGGTGCGTTGAGCGGCACGCGCAAACGGCCGTCGATCAGCACACGCAGCGGCGGGCGCGACATGGCCAGGGCCGTGGTGGCGTCGTCCAGGCCGAGTTCGGCGGCGCGTACGGTCAGGCGTGCGCCGTCGGCCAATACGGTGTCGGCACCGGTCAGCACCACGCTGGCCTCGGCACGCAGGCGCTGCACGGCGGCGCGGGCGGCGGGGCCGGTGATCCATTGGCTTTCGCCGCTGGCCATGGCAGTGCGGCCGTCCAAACTCATCGCCAGCTTGACCCGCACAAACGGCAGGCCATGCTCCATACGCTTGAGGAAGCCCTTATTCAGGGCCCTGGCTTCACCTTCCAGCACGCCGCTGCGCACCACGATCCCGGCCTGGGCCAGGCGCTGCATGCCGCGCCCGGCGACTTCCGGGTTGGGGTCCTGCATCGCTGCGACCACCCGCGCCAGCCCGGCACTCACCAGCGCATCGGCGCACGGCGGGGTGTGGCCGTAGTGGCTGCAGGGCTCGAGGGTTACGTACGCCGTGGCGCCGCGCGCCTTGTCACCGGCAGCCCGCAAGGCATGCACTTCCGCATGGGGCTCGCCGGTGCGCACATGCCAGCCTTCGCCGACAATCTGCCCAGCGCGGACAATCACGCAGCCCACACGCGGGTTGGGGTGGGTGGTGTACAGGCCGTTGCGCGCCAGTTCGAGGGCGCGGGCCATGTAATGGGCGTCCAGCACAGCCTGTTCAGCAGAAAGTGGGTTCATTCTTTGACCGGCTCACGGGCCAGGCGGTCGATCTCTTCGCGGAACTCGTTGAGGTCCTGGAAGCGTCGATACACCGAGGCGAAACGGATATAGGCGACTTCGTCGAGCTTTTGCAGCTCGCCCATCACCAGCTCTCCCACCACCAGGCTCTTGACCTCGCGTTCGCCGGTGGCGCGCAGCTTGTGCTTGATATGCGCCAGCGCCGCCTCCAGCCGCTCGACACTCACCGGGCGTTTTTCCAGGGCGCGCTGCATACCGGCGCGCAGTTTTTCTTCGTCGAAAGGCTGGCGGCTGCCGTCGGACTTGATCAGGCGCGGCAATACCAGTTCGGCGGTTTCGAAGGTGGTGAAACGTTCACCGCAGCCAGAGGCCAGGCATTCGCGCCGGCGACGCACTTGATCGCCCTCGGCGACCAGACGCGAGTCAATGACCTTGGTGTCGTTGGCACCGCAGAAGGGACAGTGCATGGTGGCAGGCAACAAAAAAAGGGAGGGCCATGGTAGCGCATCCCTGTGGCAAGACAAGCTATAGCCTTTACGGTATATAGGCAGGCCTATATGTTTCTTATATTTCAAGCCACGGATTTTGTCCTTTTCTGGAGCCGTACATGCAGTTACGACCACTTGTTTTGCTCACCGTGTTCAGTGTCCTGGTCGCCTGCAGCAGCGAAGCCCCCAAGCCGGCCGCCCCTCAACCGACGCCCGCACAAGAGAAAAAAGTCCCCGGCATTGAAGACCTCGGTCCCCTGCCCGCCTATCAACGCGAAATCAGCGGCAGCCTCACCAACGTGCCGGCCGGCGCCGAAGTCGAGATGGCGCTGCTGGTGATCGATGACCGTTCGCGCCCGCAACAACTGTTGGCGAGCAGCGTCTTGACCGGCAATGGCAAGCCCCTGGCCTTCCGCCTGCGCTACAACCCCGAGGCGTTCCCAGCCGGTGCGCGGGTTGAATTGCGTGGCCGTGCCAGCCAATCCGGCCAGTTGATCCTGCACCTGCCTGCCGTACGCATCACCCAGGCGATCACCCAGACCACCGGCCCCCTGGAACTCGTCAAGGCACCATGACGCCGCCGCTGGACTTGCAGCGCGCCCTGAGCGCGCTGATCGGCGACGCCCAACTGCTGCCCTGCCCGCTGCCGGATACCACGCTTTCATTGTGGCTGCTGGATGCGGACAACATGGACCGCGCCTTCAGCCCCGAGGAAACCCGGCGCATCCTGCATGAACCGCCCTACTGGAGTTTTTGCTGGGCCAGCGGCTTGGCGCTGGCGCGGTATCTGGCGGCGAACCCGCAATGGGTGAAAGGTAAGCGCGTGCTGGATTTCGGCGCGGGCTCCGGTGTGGCCGGGATTGCGGCGGTTAAAGCCGGCGCGCTGGAAGTGGTGGCCTGCGACCTGGATCCGCTGGCGTTAGCGTCCTGCCGGGCGAATGCCGAACTCAACGGTGTGGAACTGAGTTACTCGCCGGACTTTTTCGCCGAAGCCGACCGCTTCGACCTGATCCTGGTCGCCGACGTGCTCTACGACCGCGCCAACCTGCCGTTGCTCGACCACTTCCTCAGCCGAGGCCGCGAAGCGCTGGTGGCGGACTCGCGCGTGCGGGACTTCCAGCACCCGGCTTATCGGCGGCTGGAGATACTCGATGCACTGACGTTGCCGGACCTGGCCGAGCCTTGGGAGTTTCGCAAGGTGAGCCTGTACCATTCGCGGCGTTAAAGCTGCACCTTACAAAGGTTCAGCAATAGATTGGTTAAGACAACGAAAAGAGGCGCATGGAAAATGCCCTCCTTTCGCACGCGGCTTGGACAATCGACCTGCATGCTTTTCCAAACAGTTTCACTCATTGCTGACCACGCAACCCGCTTGCAAAAAAACGGGCAGCTCACTAATCTTTGCGGCAATACACCCGCCATGCCTCTGGTTGCGTCAGTAGCCAAGCACAAATTGTGCGGGTTTTTTATGCCCGGTATTTTTTGGGTATGAGGACATTCAGCAAACCCGCCATTGACGTTCCTGCCCAGCTTGAGCTGCTCAAGCACCGCGGATTGAATGTTCAGGACGAGGTTGGCGCCGCGTCTTTTTTGCAATCGGTCAGCTTCTTTCGGCTCACCCCCTATATGCGGCCGTTTCAGCAGCCGGAGGATGTCAACCATCGTTTTCGTGACGGTAGCCAGTTTGAACAGTTAACTCGTCTCTACGACTTCGACCGACAGCTTCGCTTGCTGACCATGGATGCCATCGAGAGAGTCGAAATAGCATCGCGCTCGGCCATCAGCAACCACATGGGGCCCGCCCATGGCAGTCACTGGTATATAAACTCGCAGATGTTCCATCAGATGTTCGATCATCAGCGGCTGCTTACGACGCTGTCCCTCAAACAATCCACAGCCATGCGTCACTTCCAGCGCGAATGCGAGAGCATCGATCGATTGCGCTCGGACGACATGAGAAAACGCCTCCTTAAACGCCAAAGAGCTAAAGAAAGCTACGCCCGTTACTACCCAGCAACCTACGTCCACCCACCTCTTATGCCAGGCTGGGCCATGTTGGAGGAACTGACGCTGGGTGATTTATCCCACTTATATAAGGGCTTGGCGAAAGACGCGGATAAAAAGGCCATTGCCAAGCGCCTGGGACTTGCGGCCCCCCTCATGCAGTCCTGGCTGCACACCCTGACCACCATTCGAAACATGTGCGCCCATCATTCACGACTGTGGAACCGAGAGTTAGGCATTCGTCCCGAACTGCCAAGGAAAGCCAACTTCTTATGGCCGGGACAGCTCTTTCAGCCAGGGCCACACACCCGCATTTTTGCAGCACTCTGCATTCTGAATCACTTGATGCATCAGGTGAGCCCCCACAGTCACTGGGATCAACGCCTGCATCGCCTTATTTACGAATTTCCGGAAGTTAGCCTGAAAGCGATGGGCTTCCCTCTCGATTGGTATCAGGACCCTTTTTGGCATGCGCTTGGAAACAGAACACCCCGCTGCTTCCGGTAGCCTTCGCCAGCCCTTATAGTTGCCCCATTCCCGCTTTATTCGAGACGCCCCATGAGTGAGCCCACGCCGTACATCTTCGACGTCACCAGCGCCAATTTCGACCAGGCCGTGATCCAGAACTCCTTCGAAAAACCCGTGCTCGTGGATTTCTGGGCCGAGTGGTGCGCGCCGTGCAAGGCGTTGATGCCGATGCTGGCGCAGATTGCCCAGAGTTATCAGGGCGAGTTGCTGCTCGCCAAGGTCGATTGCGAGGCCGAGCAGGACATCGTCGCGCGCTTTGGCATTCAAAGCCTGCCGACGGTGGTGCTGTTCAAGGATGGCCAGCCGGTGGATGGGTTTGCCGGGGCGCAGCCGGAGTCGGCGGTGCGGGCGCTGCTGGAGCCTCACGTGAAGATGCCACCACCGGCGGCGGCTGACCCGCTGGAGCAGGCCCAGGCGCTGTTTACCGATGGCCGCATCAGCGACGCCGAGGCCGTGCTGGTGGCGCTGCTGGGTGAAGACAACACCAACGCTGCCGCGTTGATTCTGTACGCGCGCTGCCTGGCCGAACGCGGTGAGTTGGGTGAAGCCCAAACCGTGCTCGATGCAGTGAAGAGCGATGACCACAAAGCCGCCCTCGCCGGCGCCAAGGCGCAACTCACCTTCCTGCGCCAGGCCGCCGACCTGCCGGACACCGCCGAGCTGAAAAGCCGCCTGGCGCAAAACCCGCAGGACGACGAAGCCGCCTATCAACTGGCCATCCAGCAGCTGGCGCGCCAGCAGTACGACGCGGCGCTGGAAGGCTTGCTCAAGCTGTTTATCCGCAACCGCAGCTACAGCGAAGGCCTGCCGCACAAGACCTTGCTGCAGGTGTTCGAGCTGTTGGGCAATGATCACCCGCTGGTGACCGTGTACCGCCGCAAGTTGTTCGCCGCGCTGTACTAATCGCCGATCCAACTGTACAGCGGCGTATCCCCGCCGCTGGCCACCTTGACCTTGGCGCTATGGCGCAGGCGCACCAACAGGCGCTTGCCCGCCGCGGCATCCCCCGCCAAACCTTCCAGTCGATCAAGCAGTTCCAGGCCGCTGAGTTGCCCGGCGTTGCGCAACAGGTCCTGGGCGTTCTGCCACAGATCACCGTTCGGCTTGACCGGCGCTGCCGGCGCGGCGGTCGCGCTTGCCACTGGCGTCGCCTGCAGCTGCGCGCCGAGTCGTACCCAATCGCCGTCGTCCAGCTCCAGGGTCAAGTCCACCGGCAGGTCGCCGATGGTTCCACGAATTCGCAACATCGTCCTTACTCCTGCATTTTTTCTGACGAGCATGCTCCCATGCGGCTTGCGCAACGCCAAGCGGGCGGGCAAACTCTCGGCACTATTGTTATAAGATCACATAACAAAACTTTCATCTCCTGGAGCTTTCCCATGCGCCGTCTGTTGCTTGCATTGCCGTTTGCCCTGTTGCCACTCGCCATCGCTCATGCCGCCGACGAGCATGACCACGATCACGAACACGGCAGCCTCGGCGCCCACGAGCATGGCGTAGGCCGCCTTAACGCGGTACTCGACGGCCAGGCCCTGGAGCTTGAACTGGACAGCCCGGCGATGAACCTGGTGGGCTTCGAACACCTCGCCACCAGCGCAGCCGACAAAGCCAAGGTCGCCGCCGCCCGCAAACAGCTGGAGAACCCACTGGCCCTGTTCAACCTGCCCAAGGCCGCGGGTTGCGTGATCAGCTCCCAGGAACTCAACAGCCCGCTGTTCGGCGACAAACCGGAAGCCGACCACGATGACGATGATGACCACGACGCCAAAGACGGCGCCCACGAGCATCATCACGATCACAGTGAAATCCACGCCCACTACCAATTCACCTGCGCCACGCCGACCGCCCTGGGCAACCTGGACCTGACCCAGGTGTTCAAGACCTTCCCCGCCACCCAGAAAATTCAGGTACAACTGATCGGCCCGAGCGGCCAGCAAGGTGTTGAAGCGACGGCCACAGCAGCCACCCTGAAGTTCTGAGTGCCCATGACCCACCCATTGATCGAACTGTCTGACCTGGGCTTCAACTGGCCCGGTCACCCACAGTTGCTGGACATCCCCGCGTTCCGCCTGGAAGCGGGGGAAACCCTGTTTCTCAAGGGGCCGAGCGGCAGTGGCAAAACCACCTTGCTCGGCCTGCTCGGCGGTGTGCAGAAGCCCAGCCTGGGCAGTATCCGCCTGCTCGGCCAGGAGCTGACCGAACTCTCGGCCGGCGCCCGGGACCGCTTTCGCGTTGACCACACCGGCTATATCTTCCAGCAGTTCAACCTGCTGCCGTTCCTGTCGGTGCGCGAGAACGTCGAGCTGCCCTGTCACTTTTCCAAGCTACGCGCGCAACGGGCAAAGCTGCGCCACGGCAGTGTCGACACAGCCGCCGCCACATTGCTGGCGCACCTGGGCCTGAAGGATAAGGACTTGCTGGAGCGCCGCGCCGACTCGCTGTCCATCGGCCAACAGCAACGGGTGGCCGCCGCCCGTGCGCTGATCGGCCAACCGGAGTTGGTGATCGCCGACGAGCCCACCTCGGCCCTGGACTACGACGCCCGCGAAGCCTTCATTCGACTGCTGTTCGCCGAATGCCGCGAAGCCGGCGCCAGCCTGTTGTTTGTCAGCCATGACCAGAGCCTGGCGCCGCTGTTCGACCGCAACCTGTCGCTGGCCGAACTCAATCGCGCCGCCACGCCCGCAGAGGTTTGAGATGTATCTGTTTCGTCTAGCCATGGCCAGCCTGGCTAACCGCCGCTTTACCGCGATCCTCACCGCCTTCGCCATCGCCTTGTCGGTGTGCCTGCTGCTGGCGGTGGAACGCGTGCGCGTTGAGGCGCGCAACAGTTTCGCCAGCACCATCAGCGGCACCGACCTGATCGTCGGCGCCCGCTCCGGTTCGGTCAACCTGCTGCTGTACTCGGTGTTCCGCATCGGCAACGCCACCAACAACATTCGGTGGGACAGCTACGAGCACTTCGCCGCCAGCCCCCAGGTGAAATGGGCGATCCCGATTTCCCTCGGCGACTCCCATCGTGGCTACCGCGTAATGGGCACCAACGAATCCTACTTCGAGCACTACCAGTACGGGCGCAAGCAAAACCTGGAACTGGCCAGCGGCCGCGCCTTCGCCACCGACCCGTTCGAAGTAGTACTCGGCGCCGAAGTCGCCGATGCCCTGCACTACAAGCTCGGCGACAAGCTGGTGCTGGCCCACGGCGTGGCGGTGGTCAGCCTGGTAAAACACGATGACAAACCGTTCACCGTGGTCGGTATTCTCAAGCGCACCGGCACGCCGGTGGACCGCACGCTGCATATCAGCCTCGGCGGTATGGAGGCGATCCATATCGATTGGCACAACGGCGTACCGGCCCAGGGCAAAGGCCGCATCAGCGCCGACCAGGCGCGCAACATGGACCTCACCCCGCAAGCCATCACGGCCTTTATGCTCGGCCTGAACAACAAGATTTCCACCTTCGCCCTGCAGCGGGAGATCAACGAATTCCGTGGCGAACCGATGCTGGCGATCCTGCCCGGCGTGGCGCTGCAAGAGCTGTGGAGCATGATGGGCACCGCCGAAAAAGCCTTGTTCGTGATCTCGCTGTTCGTGGTGCTGACCGGTTTGATCGGCATGCTCACGGCGATCCTCACCAGCCTCAACGAACGCCGCCGCGAAATGGCGATCCTGCGCTCGGTGGGCGCGCGGCCGTGGCATATCGCAACCTTGCTGATTTTCGAAGCCTTCGCCCTGGCCCTGTCCGGCGTGATCGCAGGCGTGGGCTTGCTGTATGTGTGCATCGCCGCATCGCGCGGGTATTTGCAGGCCAATTACGGCCTCGACCTGCCGATGTCGTGGCCCAGCGAATATGAATGGACCTTGCTCGCCGGTATCCTGGCGGCAGCGCTATTGATGGGCAGCGTGCCCGCCTGGCGCGCCTACCGACAATCCCTGGCCGATGGCCTGTCCATAAGGCTGTGAACAGCAGCTGTACGTTTCAAGCTACAAGCCTCAAGCGAATCGGCTTTTACTTGAAGCTTGCAACTTGCAGCTACCCACTGAGGAGTCTTCATGCGTCGCGCTCTGTTTGCGTTATTGCTGCTGGTGGCCGTGCCGGCCTGGGCGGAGGACAAGCCCAGGGATTTGTCCTGGCAGGAGATGATCCCGCCGGACGCGCCACCGGAAATCCCCAATATGAAACCGCTGCACAACCTGTCGAACATGGCCGATGCCTTGTCCGTCGAAGCGGCACCAGCGGCCAAGCAGGATCTGCCCAATGCGCCGGTGGTGCAGAGCCTCGATGGCCAGCACATCCGCCTGCCCGGGTATATCGTGCCGCTGGAAGTCAGCGAAGAAGGCCGCACCACCGAGTTCCTGCTGGTGCCGTATTTCGGCGCGTGCATCCATGTGCCGCCACCGCCATCGAACCAGATCGTGCACGTGAAAAGCGAACTCGGCGTGAAACTCGATGAGCTCTACCAGCCGTACTGGATCGAGGGTGCGATGCAGGTCAAACCGTCCACCAGTGAACTGGCCGACGCCGGCTACCAAATGGATGCCGAGAAAATTTATATCTACGAACTGCCGGAATAACGCTGATCGCCCTTTCATTGAGCTGAATCAACAGACCGGACGGAACGATCTTTACCATTGGACGTACAACTTCTAAACGTCCTCTGGAGCTCCCATGAACAAGTCTCTGCTCGGCGCGTCCCTCTTCGCCCTCGCACTCGCCGCCCCTGCCGTCCACGCTCACGAAGCGGGCGACATTCTGATTCGTGCCGGTGCAATCACCGTGAACCCGAAGGCAGACAGCAGCACCGTCAAAGTTGACCAGGGCCCACTGGCCGGCGCCAACCTGGGCGGCAAGGCGACCATGAGCAGCGACACCCAGCTGGGTTTGAACTTCGCGTACATGCTCACCAGCCATGTCGGTATCGAACTGCTGGCCGCCACGCCGTTCGAGCATGACGTGAAGATCAAGGGCACCGCCCTCGGCGCCGCCAACGGCAAGCTCGGTACGCTGAAACACCTGCCACCGACCCTGAGCGTCGTGTACTACCCGCTGGACAATAAATCCCCGTTCCAACCGTACGTAGGCGCCGGTATCAACTACACCTGGATCTACGACGAACACGTCGGCAGCCGCGCCTCCGAAGCCGGCTTCAGCAACTTCAAGGCCGAGAACTCCTGGGGCTGGGCTGCGCAGATCGGCGCGGACTACATGATCAACGACAAGTGGATGATCAACGCCCAGGCGCGCTACATCGACATCAGCACCAAGGCCACCGTGGAAAACAACGCCGTGGCGCCTGGCACCCGTGCCAAGGTCAATGTGGACGTTGACCCGATGGTTTACATGGTGGGTATCGGCTACAAGTTCTAAGCAACACTGCATAACCAATGTGGGAGGGGGGTTGCTGTAGTGAGGGGGCTTGTCCCGCGCTGGGTGCACCGCGGTCCAATGGGACTGCTGCGCAGTCCGGCGCGGGGCAAGCCCGCTCACTACAGCAATCCCCCTCCCACATTTGGTTTTGTATTGAGTCAGCTGTGGCGGTAGAACCGGTCCAGCAATGCCGGTAACCCCGCTCGCCACGCCCGCGGCTTGATGCCGAAGGTGTGGAGGATTTTCTTGCAGGCCAGCACCGCATGCTGCGGTTCGTCTGCCGCATCCGGCCGTGCCGCGTGGGCCTGGGCGGTGGGCGCTTCAATGGCCAGCGCATGGTAGCTGCGCGCTTCGGTGAGGATCGCCTGGCCCAGCGCCAGCGGCGTGGTCGCCTCATGCCCGGCGTAGTGGTAAGTGCCCCACAGCGGCGCCGCGCAATCGAGTTGCTTGAGCACCGAGATGATCACCCGTGCGGCATCGTCCACCGGCGTCGGGTTACCGCGGCGGTCGTCCGCCATCAGCAACTCATCCGGTTTCTCGGCCCGGGCCAGGAAGCGCCCGAGGGTGCCGTCGACGCTGTCATCCAGCAGCCAGCCAAAACGCAACAGCACATGTTGCGGGCACGTCGCGCGCACGCTTTGCTCGATCCGCCACAACGCCTGGCCCCGCAGGCCCAAGGGCACCGGCTCGTCCTTTTCGCTGTAGGCGGTGGCGCGGGAGCCATCGAACACGCGGTAGCTGGACGGTTGCAGCAGGGTAATGTTGTGGTGCTGGCACAATTCGGCCAGGCGCTCGATGGCGAACTCCTGGGCGGCCAGGCGGGTTTCGCTGACGGCTTCGGCCTGGAACCAGTCGAAATAGTAGGCGAGGTTGATCAACGCATCGGGACGGGTGTCGTCGAGCAATTGGGTGAGGCTTGCGGCATCCCAGCCGTCTTGGGGCGGTTTGGGTGCGAGGAAACCAATGTCTTCCTCTGCACCGAGGCGAATCAGCGCCTGCCCGAGGGCATTCCCGCCGCCCAGTAACATAAGGCGCATTCGCATAGATTGAGCAGGCCCGGTCTGTTTGGAACGATGGTTATGGTCGGCAAGCCCGTGAGGCGTGCCGTAGGTTTATTCCAGAATCGTTGCATTTTGCGGGTTTGTAGCGCAACCGTCACGGATAAAGTGCGGGGTTGCAACTTGTTGGAGTGGGCTGCATAACTTAGGCATGAACCTTCCTGAATCAACCGACACGGTCTTGAACGGCTTCCACCCCGCCGTCAGCACCTGGTTCCGCCACACCTTCCCTTCGGTGACCAGGGCCCAGGCCCAGGCGTGGCCGCTGATCCGCCAGCGCCGCTCGACGCTGATCGCAGCGCCCACCG
Source organism: Pseudomonas sp. JV449 (assembly GCF_032424295.1). Taxonomy (NCBI): domain Bacteria; kingdom Pseudomonadati; phylum Pseudomonadota; class Gammaproteobacteria; order Pseudomonadales; family Pseudomonadaceae; genus Pseudomonas; species Pseudomonas sp. JV449. The sequence goes on from NZ_VYKD01000033.1 coordinate 128,683, forward strand.
GCTCCGGCAAGACGCTGACGGCCTTCCTCGCGGTGCTCGATGACCTGGTTAACCATGGCCTGGCCAACGGCGGGCAACTGCCGGACGAGACGCTGGTGGTGTATGTGTCGCCGCTCAAGGCGCTGTCCAATGACATCCAGATCAACCTGCAAACCCCGCTGGCCGGGATCACCGAGCATTTGCAGCGCCTGGGCCTGCCGCCACTGGTGATCCGCACCGCCGTGCGCACCGGCGATACCCCGCAGAAAGACCGCGCACAGATGCGCAAGCGCCCGCCGCATATCCTGGTGACCACGCCGGAATCGCTCTACGTGCTGCTGGGCTCGGACTCCGGCCGGCAGACGCTGGCCAGCACGCGCACGGTGATCGTCGATGAAATCCACGCCATCGCCGCCAGCAAACGCGGCAGCCACCTGGCCTTGAGCCTGGAGCGCCTGCAAGGCTTGTGCGCCGAGCCGCTGACCCGCATCGGTCTGTCGGCCACGCAAAAACCCATCGAAGCGGTGTCGCGCTTTCTGGTGGGCACTGAGCGAACGTGCGACATCGTCGACATCGGCCATGCCCGCCCCCGTGACCTGGATATCGAAGTGCCTCCGGTGCCGCTGTCGGCGGTGATGGCCAACGATGTCTGGGAGCTGGTCTACGACCGCCTCTCCGCCCTTGCCCGTGAGCACCGCACCACGCTGATCTTCGTCAACACCCGGCGCCTGGCCGAACGCCTGGCCCGGCACTTGAGCGAGCGCCTGGGCAAGAGCGCCGTCGCCGCCCACCACGGCAGCCTGGCCAAGGAGATGCGCCTGGACGCCGAGCAACGGCTCAAGGCCGGCGAGCTGCAAGTGCTGATCGCCACAGCGTCCCTGGAACTGGGGATTGATATCGGCGATGTCGATTTGGTGTGCCAGATCGGTTCGCCGGGCTCCATCAACGGCTTTCTGCAACGGGTGGGCCGCTCCGGGCATCAGGTCGGCGGCACGCCCAAGGGGCGCCTGTTCGCCACCACCCGCGACGATCTGATCGAATGCGCCGCCCTGCTCGATTGTGTGCGGCGGGGAGAACTGGACACCTTGCAGATCCCGGTGGCGCCCCTGGACGTGCTGGCCCAGCAGATCATCGCCGAGGTCAGTGCCCAGGAGTGGCCGGAGCAGGCCCTGCTTGACCTGATCCACCGCGCCGCGCCCTACGCCACCCTGGATGAACGCCACTATCAGGCGCTGCTGCAGATGCTCGCCGAGGGCTACAACGGGCGCCAGGGTATCCGCAGCGCGTACCTGCACCGCGATGCCCTGACCCGCACCCTGCGCGGTCGCCGTGGCGCCAAGCTGACCGCCGTGACCAGCGGCGGCACCATCCCCGACAACGCCGACTACAGCGTGTTGCTCGAACCCCAAAGCCTGAACATCGGCAGCGTCAACGAAGACTTCGCGGTGGAAAGCATCGCCGGGGATATCTTCCAGCTCGGCAATACCTCCTACCGCATCCTGCGGGTCGAGGCCGGCAAAGTGCGGGTCGAAGACGCCCACGGCCAGCCGCCGACCATTCCGTTCTGGCTCGGCGAAGCGCCGGGGCGCAGCAATGAGTTATCCGCCGCTGTCGCGCGTTTGCAGGGGCAACTCGACACCCTGCTCAGCGCCAGCCCCGGCGACCTGCAACCGGCGCAAGAGTGGCTCACCGGCACCCTTGGCCTGAACCGCGCCAGCGCCGAACAGATCCTCGACTACCTGGCCCGCGCGCGCCTGGCCCTCGGCGCGTTGCCGTCCCAGGACACGTTGATCATGGAGCGGTTTTTCGACGAATCCGGCGGCACCCAGTTGATCATCCACACGCCGTTCGGCAGCCGCATCAACCGGGCCTGGGGCCTGGCCTTGCGCAAGCGTTTTTGCCGCACCTTCAATTTCGAATTGCAGGCGGCAGCCAGCGAAAATGCGATCGTGCTGTCGCTGTCCACCAGCCACAGTTTCGAGCTGGATGAGGTGTGGCGTTACCTCAACAGCAACAGTGCCGAACACCTGCTGATCCAGGCGGTGCTGGATGCGCCGCTGTTCGGCGTGCGCTGGCGCTGGAACGCCGGCGTGGCCCTGGCGCTGCCGCGCTTTACCGGTGGGCGCAAGGTGGCGCCGCAGATCCAGCGCATGAAGAGCGAAGACCTGATCGCCAGTGTGTTCCCCGACCAGATCGCCTGCCTGGAAAACCTCGCCGGTGAACGCGAAGTACCCGAGCACCCGCTGGTGGAACAAACCCTCGATGACTGCCTGCACGAAGCCATGGACAGCGACGCCTGGCTTGCCTTGCTGCGGCGCATGGAGCGCGGCGAAGTGCGCTTGATCAGCCGCGACCTGCCGGCGCCCTCGCCCATGGCCGCCGAAATCCTCAGCGCGCGCCCCTACACCTTTCTCGACGATGCACCTCTGGAAGAACGCCGCACCCAGGCCGTGCTCAACCGTCGTTGGAGCGACCCACAGAGCACCGACGACCTGGGCGCACTGGATGCGGACGCCATCGCCGGCGTGCGCGAAGAGGCCTGGCCGGCGCCCCATGGCGTGGATGAAATGCATGAGGCACTGATGAGCCTGGCGTGCATCGCCAGCCACGAAGTCACGGCGCAATGGGCCGAGTGGCTGAACGCCTTGGCCAAGGCTGGCCGCGCCTTTCAGTTGTCCAATGGCCTGTGGGTCGCGGTGGAGCGCCTGGGGTGTTTGCAGGCGATCTACCCCAACAGCTTGCCGTTGCTCCCCGGCTTCGATGAGCCCTGGACCTTTGACGACGCGCTGGTGGAACTGCTGCGTGCGCGCCTGGGTGGCTTCGGCCCGCAGAGCATTATCGAGATCGCCGCGCCACTGGCCTTGCCGCTGGCCGACATCACCCAGGCACTGGCCCGCCTGGAGCAGGAAGGCTACGTACTGCGCGGTCGCTTCAGCCCCGGCGCACTCGAGGAACAATGGTGCGAACGGCATCTGCTCGCACGCATTCATCGCTACACGGTCAAGCGCCTGCGCCGGGAAATCGAGCCGGTGGCGCTGCAGGATTTCATGCGCTTCCTGTTCGATTGGCAGCATCTGTCCGATAGCACACGTGGCCAGGGCAGCGCGATGCTGCCGCAGATTGTCGGCCAGTTCGAAGGCTACGCCGCCGCCACGTCGGCCTGGGACAGTGACCTGCTCAGTGCGCGTCTCAAGGATTACTCATCGACCTGGCTCGACGAGCTGTGCCGCAGCGGCAAGCTGGTGTGGACGCGCTTGAGCAACAAGTCCGGCGCCATCGCCCTGCGCAGCACGCCGGTGGTGCTGTTGCCGCGCAGCCAGGTGGCATTGTGGAGCGGGCTCACCGAACCCACCGATAGCACGACGCTGTCGCCCAAGGCGCAGAAAGTCCACCTGGCCTTGCGCGAACACGGCGCGCTGTTTTTCGATGAGCTGGTGCACGAAGCCCATCTGTTGCGCAGCGAACTGGAAACCGCCTTGCAGGAACTGGTCGGCGCCGGCCTGGTGAATGCCGACAGTTTTGCCGGGTTGCGCGCACTGACCACCCCGGCCAGCAAGCGCCAGGCGCGCAGCAGTCGGCGCGGGCGTGGGGCGTTTATCGGCGGCATGGACGATGCCGGACGCTGGGCGCTGATTCGCCGCCCATCGACCGCCGCCGGCCCGCACTCGGCCGAAACCCTGGAACATGTGGCGATGACCTTGCTGCGCCGTTATGGCGTGGTGTTCTGGCGTTTGCTGGAGCGCGAGGCGGATTGGTTGCCGAGTTGGCGCGAACTGCTACGCACATTCCATCGGCTGGAAGCCCGGGGTGAGATTCGCGGCGGGCGGTTTGTCAGCGGGCTGGCGGGTGAGCAGTTTGCGCTGCCGGAGGCGATCCCATTGCTGCGCGAGGTGCGGCGCCGCCCCCATGACGGGAGTTTGATCGCCGTGTGCGGGGCTGACCCGCTGAACCTGGTGGGCACACTGTTGCCGGGCAGCAAGGTGCCGGCGGTGAGTGGGAATCGTGTTGTGTATCGGGATGGGTTGCCGGCGGCGGTGATGGTGGGGGGCAAGCAACAGATATTGCTGGATGTGGATCAGCAGTCAATACGGGACAAGCTGATCCAGCACCGCGCAAATCCGTAGCAGCTGTCGAGCCCCGGCGAGGCTGCGTCGGCCGCGACTCGATTCTGAATCGGCAGCGCGCCTGACGCAGCCTCGCTGGCGCTCGGCAGTTGCTACGGGGTGGAGGATTATTGAGTACGCGGCTGCTCCGTCAACACCACCGACGCCGGCACCTCTTCATCCGGCTCATCCACCTGGGGTGTACGCTTGGGCAACAAAACCTGCTGTGGATAAGTCTGCGCGAAGTGCACCTCATCACAGTTATCCACAAGCTTTTTCAAACGCTGGTTGAACGCACGGCTCACCGCATATTGCCCACCCGACACGGTACGGAACTGCGCCGTGAGCACCACGCCATTAAGGTCCATCTTGTCGACGCCAAACACCTCCAGCGGCCCTTGCAGGTTGTACTTGAGGAACACATCGTCGCGGATCGACTGCCCGGCCTCGCGGATCAGTTCCACGGCCTTGTCCACATCGGTGTCGTAGGTGAACTGCACCGAGAAGAACGCATAGGCAAATTGCCGCGACTGGTTGGTGACCGCCTTGATCTGCCCGAACGGCACCGAATGCACAAAGCCCTTGCCGTCGCGCAGGCGCAGGGTACGGATGGTCAGGCCTTCGACGGTGCCGGCGTGGCCGGAATCAAGCACCACCCAGTCGCCGATGGACAAGGTGTCTTCGATGATGATGAACAGGCCGGTAATCACGTCCTGCACCAATTGCTGGGAGCCGAAACCAATCGCCAGGCCGACCACACCGGCCCCTGCCAGCAACGGCGCGACGTTGATGCCCAGGTTGGCCATGGTGGTGATTGCGCAGATCACCACCAGGATGATTTTCACCGCATTGCGCAGCAGCGGCAGGATGGTCTTCACCCTTGTGCTGGGCTGGCGATTGGAGCGTTTGTTCACCGGCGGTTTCAGCGCTTCCTGGATCGCCGTGTCGAGCACCACCCAGAACAACCAGGTCATCAGCAGGATCAGGCCGATGCTGCTGAGGGAATCGCTGATCGCGCGTCCCACCGAGTTGCGCTGGGCGAATTCGAACAGCGACACGCCCCAGATCCGCCCGAGTATTTCGATAAAGGCGATGGCCATGACAATGCGCAGGATCGCGTGCAACAGGCTGAGAAAACGCTCCTTGTAGGCACTGCTGCGCTGGATAGCCACCTGGCTGCGGGACTTGAACAGGTGTTGCAGCACCGTGCTCAGGAATACCGTGCCGATCAACAGAATCGTGGTGAACAGCGCGCAGCGCAGGGCTTTCTGGTTGTCGTCGCCGGCGCCGATCAGGTTGATCGCCGAGACCAGCACCATCAACAGGATCGGCCAGTACCAAAGGCCGGAAAATATCCGCAGCGACTGCTGCAACGCCGGGTGTTTCAGGCGCTGGGCCAGCGGTCGATTACGGATCAGGTGGGCCACCGGGCGGCGCAGGCGCACCACCAGCACGCCAAAGATCACCGCCGCGAACAGGCCGGTAAACACCGCGATACTGCTGGTGATATTGCCCCCGAGCTGGCGGGCGATCTGCGGACTGGTCAGGGCGTCGCTGAGGGCGGCGAGGAAGCCGATCAGGAACAGGGGCTTGGGGCAGTAGTCGCGAATGATCTGCACCGCCGGCCGCTTATGGCCGACGTTGAACATCACAATCACGCACAGCAGCATCGACGTGGAGAAGATGCCGCTGCTGGTCGCATAGGCAAAGCACAGCGCCAGTGCGCGACCTATGGACGTGGGCAGGAAGTGACTGACATAGAGCGTCAGCGGCAGGCAGATCAGCGCCGGGATCGTGTAGGGCACCACATAACCCAGCACGCCTTGCAGGCGCCCCCGCCGTTCGATGAAAGGACGACGACTCAGGCGCAGCACGATAAACCGCCCCAGCAGCGTCAACCCAACGAAGGCACCGACCCACACCCCGGACAGCAGCAGGAAGTCGCCGGCCACGCTCCACGGCGAACGCTCCGACGTCTGGTCAACCAACCGGCCGACCTCATCTGCCGCGCGGTCCGCGCGCAGGCGCCAGGCATCAACAAGGTTCTGATTGAGGTCGAGCTTGTTCTGCACATCATCGATGCTGGAACTGATGGCACCGAGCAATCCGCCCTCTACCAGCAACTCCGGTTTGGCCGGTGCTTCGGCTTCCGGCGCGGTGGCAGCGGCGTACAGTGCGCCGCTGCCGCAGAACAGCAGCGCGCCGAGCAGTAATGCAGTCTTTAGATTCAGCAAAACACCGGGCTCCTTCAGAAGGGTCTGTAAGGAACTGACGAATTTGAGCACTGATCGTTCCCCTGTTTCAGCATCTTTGCCGCTTGGGCAACTATCAAATGCGGCCTGCATGCCGGGGTGAGGCGTGGTGGCCTTCGGCACAGTTTTGAACCTGCACCGTCTGTAGGACGGTGGAAACTTTCGCGCAAATTGCACGGTCATCCCAAAACGGAGGTCAATCGACCCACATCGACGGGAGTAACCATGACGGCGATTCATATCGGCATTTCCGGATGGCGCTACACGCCTTGGCGGGGGGATTTCTACCCCGAGGGGCTGACCCAGAAACGCGAGCTGCAGTTTGCGTCACGGGCCGTCAACAGCATCGAGATCAACGGTTCGTTCTACGCGCTGCAAACTCCCAAGCGTTACGCCGAGTGGTATGCCCAGACGCCTGAAGACTTCATGTTCAGTGTCAAGGCACCGCGCTACATCACGCATATCCTGCGCCTGCAGGATGTGCACAAGCCGATGGCGAACTTCTTCGTCTCCGGAGTGCTGGAGCTGAAAGACAAACTCGGCCCGATCCTGTGGCAGTTTCCGCCCAGCTTTAAATTCGATCCGCTGCTGTTCGAAGCCTTCCTCGCCGAATTGCCCACCGACACCCGGCAGGCCGCTACCCTCGCCCACCAGCATGAGCCGCGCCTGAACGGCAAGGCCAGCCTGCAGGCCCACGGCAAGCGCGCCCTGCGCCACGCGGTGGAGATTCGTCATAACAGTTTTGCGGTGCCGGAGTTTGTGCAGATGCTGGATAAGCACGGCGTGGCGTTGGTGGTGGCAGACACCGCCGGCAAGTGGCCGTATCTCGAAGATGTTACCGCCAACTTCATGTACTTGCGTTTGCACGGCGACAAGCAGCTGTACGCCAGCGGTTATACCGATGAAGCCCTCAAGCGCTGGGGCGATCGCATCGAACGTTGGGCCCACGGCAAGCAACCGGCCGATGCGCACCTGGCCGCCCCGCAGCACAAACCGCGCGCCCGCAAACAGCGGGATGTGTTTTGCTTTTTCGACAATGACATCAAAGTGCGTGCGCCCTTCGATGCACGCCACTTGCTGCAGCGTTTCGGGCTGGACAGGCAGCTTTCCACCGAGCCCGGCAAGTTGCCTGAACCGGGGGTGTTGCCATGACGCATCCGGAATGGGTCCCCATTACGCCCACCGTCGCCATCACTCGCTTCACGGTGCTGACGGTCAATATCCACAAGGGCTTCACCGCCTTGAACCGACGCTTCATCCTGCCCGAGCTGCGTGAAGCGGTACGCAGTGTGGGCGCTGATATGGTGTTCCTGCAGGAAATCCACGGCACCCACGAGCGCCATCCCCAGCGCTACAGCGACTGGCCGAACATGCCGCAGTACGAGTTCCTCGCCGACAGCATCTGGCCGCAGTTCGCCTACGGGCGCAACGCGGTCTACCCCCATGGCGACCACGGCAATGCGTTGCTGTCGAAATTCCAGATCGTGAGTTACGACAACCTCGACATCTCCCAAAGCGGCCATGAAAACCGTGGCCTGTTGCATTGCGTGCTGCGCTTGCCTGGCACCGGACAGGAAGTGCATGCGATCTGCATCCACCTGGGCTTGCGCGAGGTGCATCGCCAGCAGCAATTGCGCTTGCTGGAGCAGCGTATCAGCGAGATCCCGGCGGATGCGCCGTTGGTGGTTGCCGGCGATTTCAATGACTGGCGCCAACGCGCCGACCTCAGCCAAAGCGGCCTGCAGGAAGTCTTCATGCAGGCCCACGGTAAACCCGCACGCACCTTTCCGGCACGCCTGCCGCTGCTGGCACTGGACCGCATCTATGTGCGCAATCTAAAGATTCATCACCCCAAGGTGCTGACCACCCGCCCCTGGTCCCATCTGTCAGACCACGTGCCCCTGTCGGTGGAGATTGAACTATGAACATTGCCGTTGAGCACATTTCTACCGACCAGCCGCCGGATGAAGCCAAGGCTCGCGACCTCGATTACGGCTGGCAGCCTGACAACCGGCTCGAGTTGCTGGAGAACGGCGAGGCGTACTTTCCCAAAGTATTCGACGCCTTGCGCGGGGCGCAGCGGGAGATCCTGCTGGAGACCTTTATCCTCTTCGAAGACAAGGTCGGCCATGAGCTGCAACGCATCTTGATCGACGCAGCGCAGCGTGGAGTCAAGGTGGTGGTCAGCCTGGATGGCTTTGGCTGCGGCGAACTGAGCCGCGCTTTTCTCGGCGAATTGGCCCAGGCCGGGGTGGCCGTGCAGATGTTTGACCCGGCGTCCAAGACCCTGGGTATTCGCACCAACTGGTTTCGCCGCCTGCACCGCAAGATCGTGGTGGTGGATGCCACCGTGGCGTTTATCGGCGGGATCAATTTTTCTGCCGATCACCTGGGGGATTTCGGCCCCGAGGCCAAGCAGGATTACGCGGTGCAGGTGATAGGCCCGGCGGTGGCCGACCTGCATCATTTCGCCCTCGCCCAAAGCGGCCGCCAGGTGCGTACGCGGCGCGGTTGGCGACGGCGCCAGCAACGGCCATCGCCTTGGCCGACCGATACAGGCGAGGGCCTGGTGCGCTTGATTTACCGCGACAACCTGCAGCACCGCGACGACATTGAAGAGGCCTACATCCATGCCTTGAGCAAAGCCCGGGAACGCGCGGTGATTGCCAATGCCTATTTCTTCCCCGGTTACCGCCTGCTGCGTGAGATCCGCAATGCGGCGCGCCGTGGCGTGAAGGTGCAATTGATCATGCAGGGCCAGCCCGATGTGCTGCTGGCCAAGCTGGCCGCGCGCATGCTCTACGACTACCTGCTCAAGGATGGCGTGGTGATTCATGAATATTGCCAGCGCCCGCTGCACGGCAAAGTCGCGCTGGTGGATGACGAGTGGAGCACCGTGGGTTCGAGCAACCTCGACCCGTTAAGCCTGTCGCTGAACCTGGAGGCCAACGTGCTGATTCGTGACCGGGCGTTCAATCAGCACCTGTACAAACGCCTGGACGTACTCGCCAAAGAGCATTGCCAGACCATGCCGGAAAACCGCAAGCCGCGCCTGTGGCTATGGCGACTGACCGTCGGTTTCCTGGTGTTCCATGTGATGCGCCACTTCCCCGCGCTGACCGGCTGGTTCCCGGCGCACAAGCCACGGTTGAAACCCTTCGAGGCTCGAACCCATGACATCTGAAGCCAACGGTTCACGCTTAAAGCGCTGGAAGAAACCGCTGACCGTGGCGTTCTTCCTGTTGCTGATCGTGCTGTTCACCCTGCTCGCAAGGCGTATCGACTGGAGCGAAGTGTTCCACACCCTGGGCGATTTCAAGCTGCGCACCCTGCTGATCGCGGGCACGCTGACGTTATGCAGCTTTATCGTCTACGCCTGCTTCGACTTGATCGGCCGCACCTACATTCGCCAACCGCTGCGCTGGAAGCAAATCCTGCCGGTCGGAATCATCAGCTATGCGTTCAATCTGAACCTGAGTGCCTGGGTCGGCGGAATCGCCATGCGCTATCGGCTGTATTCGCGGCTGGGGGTGAGCACTGGCAATATCGCCAAGATTCTCGGGCTGAGCCTGGCCACCAATTGGTTCGGTTATATGGCATTGGCCGGGGTGGTGTTCAGCAGCGGCCTGGTGACCATGCCGCCGGGCTGGAAGCTCAGCAGCGGCGCCCTGCAGGGCGTGGGTGTGCTGTTGGTGCTGGCGAGCCTGGGCTATCTGGCGGCGTGCCAATTCTCGACAAAGCGTGCATGGTCGATTCGCGGCATCGAGATCAACCTGCCGTCGCTGCGCATGGCGTGCCTGCAGTTGGCATTGGGCGCGTTGAACTGGTCGCTGATGGCCGCGGTGATTTTCACCTTGTTGCCCGCCAAGCTGGACTACCCGCTGGTGTTGGGCGTGCTGCTGATCAGCGCGATCGCCGGTGTCATCACCCATATCCCCGCCGGGCTCGGGGTGCTGGAAGCGGTGTTTATCGCACTGCTGCAACATGAAGCGTCGCGCGGCAGTTTGCTGGCCGGGTTGATCGCCTATCGGGCCATTTACTTTATCCTGCCGCTACTGATCGCCCTGGTGATGTACCTCGGTGTCGAGGCCAAAGCCAAGGCACTACGGGTGAAGAAAACACCAGCATGATCGCGTTACTGGGACTGGATGATGCTCAACCGTTCCCCCACTACCATCTCGGTGATCCAGTCCACCAGGATCGAGGTGTAGGCCTGTTGTGACACTGGATCGCTCAGGGAGTGGTCGGCACCATCGATGATGCGGTGCGTCAGGGAGTGCGTGTGCTGGCACGCCGCGCGGTAGCTCATGATGGTGGCGTGGGGCACATGGTCATCGGTTTCCGATTCGACAATCAGCACATCACCGGCAAATTGCGCGCAGGCCTGCAGTGCGCGGTTGGTTTCGGCGTGCACCAGCGTGCTGCGGTAATCCATCAGGTCGGCCTTATCGAGGTCACGCTTGGGCTTGAGCCATTCCTGGTCGCGGTACAACGCAGGCACGCGCAGCGCCAGCCAGCGCACCGGGCGCAATGAGGTGAGAATCGCCGCCAGGTAGCCGCCATAGCTGGTGCCCACCACCGCCACCGCCGAGGTGTCGATGGCCGGGTGCGAGAGCAGTCGGTCGTAGGCCGCCAGCAGATCGCGCAGGTTGTCTTCACGGGTGACGCGGGACAACGGGATACCTGTGCCCGCGTGGCCACGCAGATCGAACGTCAGGCACACGCATCCCAGCCCGGCGATACCTTTGGCGCGCTCCAGGTCCCGCTCCTGGCTACCGCCCCAGCCGTGCACGAATAGCACCCCCGGCACCTTCGATTTGGGGCTGAGGAACGTGCCGCTCATCTGTTCGTCGTCGATGTCGATCGCAATGCTTTCGCTTCTAGCCGTCATAAGATTTAACCGTCACGTACTTGAGAAGAAAGTCGCTGTGTTCCGCCGGGCCTCGGTACACCTCGATAGCATCCGCGGGCAGCGCCTGGTCCACGTAGGTTTCTACCGAAGACACCTGAATGGCCTTGAGGCCCGGGTGGTTGATAAAGCTCTGCAGCGCCGCGACTTCCGCGCTGCTGGCGCCCCCCATGCGCCAGGATTGTTCAAGCACACCACTGCGCCGCTGGCCGTCGCTGTCCAGGCCCTGGGCGATATCGTAGTTGCGCCGGGACGCGTAGAAACCCGGGTAAGCCTCATCGGCGGCCGCGTCGAAGACCTGGGCTTGCTCGATGGCTTGGCGCACGTCGCCGGGCAGCTCGAGCTTGAGCAAATCGTCATAACCGCCAGGCACCACCAGCAGGTTGGAGCCACCGTAGACCTCCCCGCCCTGTCCGTCCTGGGTCAGGTATTGCTCGCCGCAGTAGCTGATGACGTGATCGCCGATAAAACTCTGGCCCACACTATGGGTGACCACATCGTGCAGGTCTTGTTCCAGCACGACGCCTTCGCTGAACATCCGGGCCGCTTCGGGGCGCGCCAGCACGGCCTCGAACTCATCCAGGCTGTGGATAACTTCCTGGCCGCGCCCGGCGCAGGCATGCACCGGTTTCAGGCGGATCGGCCCGCTGTAGAGCAAGCGTTTGGCGGCTTCCTGTGCATCGTTGAACGCAAATACGCTCAGGCCGTCCAGCACAACGTCGCGCACGCGCTCGCAGAACAAGGGCGACCAGCCTTCGGGGGCTGCAGCGTCCGGGCCCAGCAGGCCGTGACTGATGGCTTTGGTGCCGATGAAATCATGCTCCACATAACCGCCCCACAGGTCTTCGGGGCCCTTGATATCAAGGGCCCGCGCCTGTGCAGGGCCAATCAGCGTTTGCGTGGGAAGCAGGTAGCGCTCACGGCCGGCGTGTTTGCGTGGATCGTAATCACCGCCGTACTTGAGCCCAAGGATTTGTGCCAGCCAGCGCGCAAGGGCTCGGTTGGTTTCGACTTCATGCCGGGGAGCGCCCTCTCGCGTGGAGTGAGCGACTACCCATTTCTTGCGTTGAGTCGGGGTCATGCATCCCCCTTGGCCATCCCGCCATGTGTGTGGGTGGAAGGTTGCAGGGATCAGGCCAAGGCAGGTTCAAAAGTGATGCCTTTGAAATCAATCGCTTGCGCAAAAAGCGATAGCAGTTGGCCTGTATTATTCTGCACGACACCACCTTGACCGTGGGGCGTTCTGCACGATTCACACGCCAAAACGGCTGCGGTAATCACTGGGTGCCAAACCGGTGATCTTCTTGAAGGTGGCGCGAAACGCACCAGGGTCCTGATACCCCACGGTCCAGGCGATGTGGTCGATGGTGGCGGTGGTGAACTCCAGCATTTGCCGCGCCTTGCCGACACGTAAATGCTGGCAGTATTCGGTGGGTTTCAATCCCGTGGCACTGCGAAAACGCCGTAGGAACGTGCGTTCTTCCAACCCCGCCTCTTGCGCCATGGCGGCCACGGACACATCCACCGCGCCACTGGCTTGCAACCAATGCTGGACCTTGAGGATGGCCGCATCGCCATGGCTGAGGATCGGCGCAAAGTTGCTGCCGCACTGGCTGGCACTGTCGCTGTGCTCGATCACCAGGAAACGCGCGGTATCGGCAGCGACGCTGGGGCCCATCAGGCGGTCGACCAGGCGCAGGCCCAGCTCGGACCAGGCCATCAGCCCGGCGGTGGTGATCAGGTCGCCGTCATCGACGATCGGTTTATCCGCCTCAAGGCGTACAGCCGGATAACGGGTCGCGAAGGATTTGGCTGAGGACCAATGGGTGGTGGCGCTGCGCCCGTCCAACAGACCGCTGCGCGCCAGCAGGATCGAACCGATGCACACGCCACCGAGCACGGTGCCTGCAGCGTGTTGCTGGCGAATCCACTCGAGCAGTGCGGGCGGCGCCTGGTCTTCGGTGAACTCGCCGATTGAAGGCGGCACCAGCACCGCCATCATCGGTTGCTCAGGCCCTGGGTAGCTGTCGAATACCCGCGTGGGTGTGCCATGGCCATCTACCTGCCAGTGGCTCACCCGCAGCAACGGCAGCTGTGCGGATTGATGCTCGGCGGCGATCCGGTTGGCGACACCGAACAGATCGGTCAGCCCATGCACCGCTGCCAACTGCGCCCCCTGGTAGATCAACACGCCCAGCTCAACAACCGCCATTGTCAGTTTTCCCCCTGTTATTGTCGGTGCAGCCAATCCCCCGCTCCGGCGCCAGCTAACATACTGGCCCCATCAACCCATCACGAGGCAATACCCATGGCCAAGCAAGCGCTCATCCTAATCGATATCCAGAACGACTACTTCCCTCAAGGCAAGTGGCCGCTCGATGGCGTGGACGCCGCCGCGGACAAGGCTGCGCAGGTGCTCCAGGCGTTTCGCCAGAACGGGGATGCAGTGATTCATGTGCGCCATGAGTTCACGTCCGAGGATGCACCGTTTTTCACGCCGAACTCTGAGGGTGCCTATTTGCACCCCAAGGTGCTGAACGAGGGCAGCGAGCCGGTGGTGCTTAAACATTTCGTGAATGCGTTCCGCGAAACCCCTCTACGCGCCCTTCTGGAACAGCGCAGCATCACCGAACTGGTGGTGGTCGGCAGCATGAGCCATATGTGCATCGATGCGGTGGTGCGGGCCGCAGCGGACCTGGGCTACAAGGTCACGGTGATTCATGACGCATGTGCCACCCGCGATCTGGAGTTCAATGGGCAGGTGATTCCGGCGGCGCAGGTGCATGGCGCGTATATGGCGTCGTTGGCATTTGGCTACGCGGGCGTAGTGTCAGCGGATGAGTATTTGAAGGCGCAGGCAGCAGCGGCGTAAGCGCTGCTTGCTTCTGTGCCGTCAGCGGGTCGCGATGATAAACAGGCGCGGGAAGGGCAGTAATACGGTGCCATCGCCTAGTGCTGGATAAGCCTGTGTAATCCGCGCCTGGTATTCCTGTAGGAAAGCGGCTTTTTCGCTATCGGTCAGTGGCGCGAGAAAGGGTCGCAAGCCCGAGCCCTTGAACCACTCCACCACAGCGGCATGATCCGCCAGCGGGTGCTGGTACGTGGTGTGCCACACATCCACGGTACTGCAGTGTTGGCTCAGCAACTCGTAGTAGTAGCTCACCGAGTGGCGCTCATTGTGTTGGAACGCGCCGATCTTTGCCGCCCATGGGCCATCTGCCGCCACTTCGCGTGCCAGCCGGTGGGCGGGTTCATTGAGGTTGTCTGGGGTTTGTACGGCGAGCGTGCCGCCAGGCGCCAACTGGTCGACCAGATGCGGATAGAGCGTGGCGTGGTTTGGCAGCCATTGCAGCGAGGCGTTGGCGAGGATCACGTCGAATGTCTGCGACGGACTCCAGGCACCGATGTCCGCCAGCTCAAAGTTCAGCGCGGGCAGGCGCTTGCGGGCGTCGACCAGCATGTCGTCGGAACTGTCCAGGCCCGTCACCTGCGCCTGCGGGAAACGCTCGGCCAATACCTGGGTGGAGTTGCCGGGGCCGCAACCCAGGTCCACCGCTGTGTGCACCACGGTATTCGGAATGGCCGCGACCAGGTCACGGACCGGACGAGTGCGTTGTTGTTCAAACATCGTGTATTGCTTGGCAGACCAGGTCATCGCGGCTCTCCTTGTTCTGTGGAAGTGGGTTACAGCCTAAATCGAGTGGCCCCCGGAGACAAATGCCAGGGCCGGCGATCGTTCCATCCCGTCATTTAATCCGTTGCGGGTGCAGCTTCATGCATCACGAAATTACAAAAAAGCCCCGAGAGCAGGGCTCACGGGGCTTTTTGGGAAAGCTATACGGATTGCGCCGAGCGATATCCTAGAACGGAATATCGTCATCAAAGCTGTCGAAATCCGGAGCCGGTTGCGGAGCGGCCTGTTGCGGTGCTGGACGCGACTCACGCTGTGGCTGCTGGCTTGGCTGCGGACGCGTCTGCTGTGGACGCGGTGCCGAGTTGGACATACCGCCCTGGCCTTGTTGGTCGCCCTGTGGACGGCCGCCCAGCAGTTGCATGGTGCCTTGCATGTCGACCACGATTTCAGTGGTGTAACGCTTGATGCCGTCTTTTTCCCACTCGCGGGTTTGCAGCTTGCCTTCGATGTAGACCTGCGAACCTTTGCGCAGGTATTCACCGGCGATCTCTGCGACCTTGCCGAACATCGACACACGGTGCCATTCGGTTTTCTCGACCTTCTGGCCGGTCTGCTTGTCGGTCCATTGTTCGCTGGTCGCCAGACTCAGGTTGGTCACGGCGTTACCGTTAGGCAAGTAGCGAACTTCGGGATCCTGGCCGCATGTACCGACCAATATGACTTTGTTAACCCCACGGGCCATAACGTTCTCCTATGCTGGGCGCGCTGTCGGCACTGGGTTGACCAGTTGCTCGAGCGTCGCGCGATCCAATAATTCGGTGTCCAATTTGATGTAAATGGCCGCCTCTTCAGCGACCACGACTGCATCTGTTACCCCTACGACTGCCTTCAGGCGCTCTACCAGACCGCTTTCACGGATCGCCTCAGGCGATAGCGGCAAACGCAGGCTTGTGACGTAGGGAGGTTCGCGCATGGTAACAGCAAAGGCCAACCAAAGTGCAGCCAGCCCGGCGCATCCGAGGAACACAACCGACAAACCGCCATGCTGGAACATCCAGCCGCCCATGATGCCGCCCAGCGCCGAGCCAAGGAACTGGCTGGTGGAATACACCCCCATCGCCGTGCCTTTGCCGCCGGCCGGTGAAACTTTACTGATCAGCGAAGGCAATGAAGCCTCCAGCAGGTTGAACGCGGTGAAGAACACCACCGTGCCAATAACCAGCGCCCGTAGGCTGTCGCCGAACTGCCAGAAGAATAGTTCAGTGAGCATTAATGTCGCGACGGCACCGAGCAAAACTCGTTTCATTTTGCGTTTCTTCTCGCCATAGATGATGAACGGGATCATGGCGAAGAACGAAATCAGCAGTGCGGTGAGGTAGACCCACCAGTGCTGTTCCTTGGGCAGCCCGGCTTTTTCCACCAGCGCCAGGGGCAAGGCGACGAAGCTGCACATCAGCATTGCGTGTAAGACGAAGATACCTAAATCCAGGCGCAACAGATCCGGGTGCTTGAGCGTCGGCAACAGGGCCTTGCGTGCGACGCCCGACTCACGGTGCTGCAACGTGCCAGTGGAGCGCGGCACCATGAAGGCCACGATCACGATCCCGAACAACGCCATGCCGCCGGTGGCAAGGAACAGGCCGTGCAAGCCAAAGGCACGCGTCAGCAATGGGCCCACGACCATGGCCACGGCGAACGACAGACCGATGGTCATGCCGATCATGGCCATGGCCTTGGTGCGGTGTTGCTCACGGGTCAGGTCGGACAGCAGCGCCATGACGGCAGCGGAAATCGCCCCGGCGCCTTGCAGTATGCGTCCGGCGATCACGCCCCAGATCGAATCGGATTGTGCCGCGAGCACGCTGCCGAGGGCGAAGACAATCAGCCCGAGGTAAATCACCGGGCGCCGGCCAATCCGGTCGGAAATGATTCCGAACGGGATCTGAAAAATCGCCTGGGTCAGGCCATAGGCGCCAATCGCCAGGCCGATCAGTGCGGGGGTCGCGCCTGCCAGATCCATTCCATAGGTCGCCAGTACCGGCAACACCATGAACATGCCAAGCATACGGAACGCGAACACCAGGGCCAGACCGCTTGCTGCTCGGGTCTCGCCGCTACTCATGCGTTCGCTGTGGGGATCGTGCATGGAAAAACCTCGTGTGAACCGGCGGCGATTCTACCAGTCCCATCGATTGAGAGGGTATATGCGGCGCTTTGCCGCGCAGCTTTCATGTAAGGCTGCACCCGGCACTTTGACAGTGTATATTCATCCAGTCTTTAGCCGTATACTCCTGCATTATTTACGCCCGCCGTGCGAGGCCATCTTGGACAAGATCCTGATTCGTGGGGCTAGAACCCACAACCTGAAGAACATCGACCTGACCCTGCCCCGGGACAAACTGATCGTCATCACCGGCTTGTCCGGCTCCGGCAAATCGTCCCTGGCGTTCGACACGCTGTATGCCGAAGGTCAGCGGCGCTATGTGGAATCGCTGTCGGCCTATGCCCGTCAGTTCCTGTCGATGATGGAAAAGCCGGACGTCGACACCATTGAAGGCCTGTCGCCGGCGATTTCCATTGAGCAGAAGTCGACCTCCCACAATCCGCGTTCCACCGTGGGCACCATCACCGAAATCTACGACTACCTGCGCCTGCTGTACGCGCGGGTGGGTATCCCCCGTTGCCCGGACCACGACATTCCGCTGGAAGCCCAGACCGTCAGCCAGATGGTCGACCTGGTGCTGGCCCAACCGGAAGGTGCCAAGCTGATGCTGCTGGCACCGGTGATTCGCGAGCGCAAGGGCGAACACCTCTCTGTATTCGAAGAGCTGCGTGCTCAAGGTTTCGTACGTGCGCGTATCAACGGCAAGCTCTATGAGCTGGACGAAGCGCCGAAACTCGACAAGCAGAAGAAGCACTCGATTGATGTCGTGGTCGATCGCTTCAAGGTGCGGGCCGACCTGCAGCAGCGTCTGGCCGAATCGTTCGAGACCGCGTTGAAGCTGGCGGATGGCATTGCCCTGGTGGCACCGATGGATGATGAGCCGGGTGAAGAGATCATCTTCTCCGCGCGCTTTGCCTGCCCGATCTGTGGCCACGCCATCAGCGAGCTGGAGCCCAAGCTGTTCTCCTTCAACAACCCGGCCGGGGCCTGCCCGACCTGCGATGGCCTGGGCGTGAAGCAATTCTTCGACATCAAGCGCCTGGTCAACGGCGACCTGACATTGGCGGAGGGCGCGATACGCGGCTGGGACAGGCGTAACGTCTACTACTTCCAGATGCTCGGGTCGTTGGCGTCCCATTACAAGTTCAGCCTTGAAGTACCTTTCAACCAACTGCCGGCAGACCAGCAGAAAGTCATCCTCAATGGCAGCGGCTCGCAGAACGTCGACTTCAAGTACCTGAACGACCGTGGCGACATCGTCAAGCGCTCACATCCGTTCGAAGGCATTGTCCCCAACCTGGAACGCCGCTACCGCGAGACTGAATCGGCGAGTGTGCGCGAAGAGCTGGCGAAATTCCTAAGCACCCAACCTTGCCCGGATTGCCGGGGCACTCGCCTGCGTCGTGAGGCGCGGCATGTATGGGTGGGTGAGAAAACGCTGCCGGCGGTGACCAACCTGCCGATCGGCGATGCCTGTGAATACTTTGGTGTGCTAAAGCTCACCGGGCGCCGTGGGGAAATTGCCGACAAGATCCTCAAGGAGATCCGCGAGCGCCTGCAGTTCCTGGTTAACGTTGGCCTGGACTATCTGTCGCTGGATCGCAGCGCAGATACGTTGTCCGGCGGTGAAGCGCAGCGAATTCGCCTGGCCAGCCAGATTGGTGCCGGCCTGGTGGGGGTGTTGTACATCCTCGATGAGCCTTCGATTGGTTTGCACCAGCGGGACAACGATCGCCTGCTGGGCACGCTGAAACACCTGCGGGATATCGGCAATACGGTGATCGTGGTCGAGCACGATGAAGATGCGATTCGCCTGGCGGACTACGTGGTCGATATTGGCCCAGGCGCCGGCGTACATGGAGGACATATTGTCGCCGAGGGCACGCCTGCCGAGGTAATGGCACATCCCGACTCGTTGACCGGCAAGTACCTGTCCGGCCGCGTGAAGATCGCAGTGCCAGCCAAGCGTACACCGCGCAACAAGAAGATGGCGTTGCACCTCAAGGGCGCGCGCGGCAACAACTTGCGCAATGTTGACCTGGAAATACCACTGGGCCTGCTGACCTGCGTGACCGGTGTTTCCGGCTCAGGTAAGTCGACGCTGATCAACAACACGCTGTTCCCCTTGAGTGCCACCGCCTTGAACGGCGCTACCACCCTGGAAGCCGCCGCGCACGACAGCATCAAGGGTCTGGAACACCTGGACAAGGTGGTCGATATCGACCAAAGCCCGATTGGCCGCACACCGCGCTCCAACCCCGCGACCTACACCGGGTTGTTCACGCCTATTCGTGAGCTGTTTGCTGGCGTGCCGGAATCCCGTTCACGGGGCTACGGGCCAGGCCGCTTCTCGTTCAACGTCAAGGGTGGTCGCTGTGAAGCGTGCCAGGGCGATGGCCTGATCAAGGTGGAGATGCACTTCCTCCCGGACATCTACGTGCCGTGCGATGTGTGCAAGAGCAAGCGTTATAACCGCGAAACCCTGGAAATCAAGTACAAGGGCAAGAGCATCCACGAGACCCTGGAGATGACCATCGAGGAAGCGCGGGTGTTCTTTGATGCGGTTCCGGCGCTTGCGCGCAAGCTGCAGACGCTGATGGATGTGGGTCTGTCCTATATCAAGCTGGGGCAGTCGGCGACCACGCTGTCCGGTGGTGAAGCGCAGCGGGTGAAGCTGTCTCGCGAGCTGTCCAAACGCGATACGGGCAAGACCTTGTATATCCTGGATGAGCCGACAACTGGCCTGCACTTTGCGGATATTCAGCAATTGCTGGATGTGTTGCACCGCTTGCGTGATCACGGCAACACCGTGGTGGTGATCGAGCACAACCTGGATGTGATCAAGACGGCCGACTGGCTGGTGGATCTAGGGCCGGAAGGCGGATCCAAGGGCGGCCAGATCATCGCGGTGGGTACGCCGGAGCAGGTCTCCGAGATGCCACAATCGCATACGGGTTACTACTTGAAGCCATTGCTGGCGCGCGACCGGGCCTGATTTATCAGGCCCAATAAAAAGCCCCTGTCACTGCTGAAGTGACAGGGGCTTTTTTGTAGGAAATCAGAACTGCGATTGCAGGTAGTTTTCCAGGCCAATCAGCTTGATCAAGCCCAACTGCTTTTCCAGCCAGTAGGTGTGATCTTCTTCGGTATCGTTCAACTGCACGCGCAGGATTTCCCGCGTGACGAAGTCGCTGTGCTGCTCGCAGAGCTCGATGCCCTTGCAGAGAGCGGCACGCACCTTGTATTCAAGACGAAGATCGGCTGCAAGCATGTCAGGTACGCTGGTACCCACATCCAGATCGTCGGGACGCATACGTGGCGTACCTTCGAGCATCAGGATACGACGCATCAGTGCATCGGCGTGCTGTGCCTCTTCTTCCATTTCGTGGTTGATACGCTCGTAGAGTTCGGTAAAACCCCAGTCTTCGTACATGCGCGAGTGGATGAAATATTGATCACGAGCTGCCAGTTCGCCCGTCAGCAACGTGTTGAGGTAATCGATTACGTCGGGGTGACCTTGCATCGCCCTACATCTCCCTGCTTGAAAGTCTGTAGTTTGAACCATGCTGACTCGGAGGTCACGGGACTAACGGCAGAAAAGTGAAGATTTCCGCAGAAAAGTAGCTGAAATAACGCAAAAACCGCCCAAATGAGGGCGGTTCTGCTTATCGTTTAGAGTCAGTTAAGCGATACACCCAGTGCCTTTGCGATTGCTTCTCCATAAGCAGGATCTGCCTTATAGAAGTGCCGCAGTTGACGCTGGACCACATCACTGGAGACACCGCTCATTGCGCCAGCGATGTTATTGGTGAGCAGTGCTTTCTGCTCATCATTCATCAGGCGGAACAGCGCACCTGCGTGGCTGTAGTAATCGGTGTCTTCGCGATGATCGTAACGATCAGCTGCACCGCTCAAAGCCAACGCTGGCTCGGCGTACTGAGGCGCTTGCTTGGGTGCTTCGGCGTAGCTGTTCGGTTCGTAGTTCGGAGTCGCACCACCATTGCTGCCAAATGCCATTGAGCCATCACGCTGGTAGCTGTTGACCGGGCTGCGCGGAGCATTCACCGGCAATTGCTGGTGGTTGGTACCCACACGGTAGCGGTGAGCATCTGCGTAAGCGAAAACCCGACCTTGGAGCATACGGTCTGGCGACAGGCCAACGCCTGGAACCATGTTGCTTGGGCCAAATGCAGCCTGCTCTACTTCAGCGAAGTAGTTCTGCGGGTTGCGGTTAAGTTCCAGCTCACCCACTTCAATCAACGGGAATTCTTTCTGCGACCAGGTTTTGGTCACATCAAACGGATTCTCGTAATGGGCGTTCGCCTGGGCCTCGGTCATGATCTGGATACAGACCCGCCATTTCGGGAAGTCACCGCGCTCGATCGCACCAAACAGATCCCGCTGGGCGTAATCAGGATCAGTACCGGCCAAACGGGCCGCTTCAGCCGGTGCCAGGTTCTTGATGCCTTGCTTGGTTTTGTAGTGCCACTTCACCCAGTGCCGCTCGCCGCTGGCGTTAATCAAGCTGTAGGTGTGGCTGCCAAAGCCGTGCATATGACGGTAGCCATCGGGAATACCACGGTCCGAAAACAGAATGGTGACCTGGTGCAGCGCCTCTGGAGAGTGCGACCAGAAGTCCCACATCATTTGCGCGCTTTTCAGGTTGCTTTGCGGCAACCGCTTCTGAGTGTGGATGAAATCTGGGAATTTCAGCGGATCGCGTATGAAGAACACCGGTGTGTTGTTACCCACGATGTCCCAATTACCTTCTTCGGTGTAGAACTTCAAGGCGAAACCACGAGGGTCGCGCTCTGTGTCCGCCGACCCACGCTCCCCCCCCACAGTGGAGAAACGCAGGAACGTTGGAGTTTGCTTACCAACGGATTCGAACAATTTGGCGCTGGTGTACTGGGTGATGTCCCGGGTGACCGTGAAGGTCCCGTAGGCACCCGACCCCTTGGCGTGTACGCGACGCTCAGGGATGTTTTCACGGTTGAAATGGGCAAGTTTCTCGATCAGGTGAAAATCGTCAAGAAGCAGCGGGCCGCGCGGGCCGGCTGAACGGGAATTCTGGTTATCCGCAACGGGAGCGCCGCTGGCGGTGGTAAGGATTTTATTCTGGCTCATGCTCAATTTTCCTCAGGTCGGACTTGGAACTGCCGGCTAATCGGCTTGGAGGGAGTATTGACCATCAACATGACACCTACAAATTCATTAAATTGTAAGCTTCAATAGAAAATAACTAACAATACCCCCGCGCACATAGTGCTGAGCGCTATCTGAGGAAGCTTGTACAAATCGCGCTTTTGTTACGCGCACAAAAAACCGGGCACTAGGCCCGGTTCTTCGTTACAGCTTGTCGTCTTACTCGGCGCTTACAGCTTCGCCGGCAGTAGCACGATCAACCAACTCGACGTACGCCATAGGCGCGTTGTCGCCAGCGCGGAAACCGCACTTGAGGATGCGCAGGTAGCCACCCTCACGGGTAGCGTAACGCTTGCCCAGGTCGTTGAAGAGCTTACCAACGATAGCTTTCGAACGAGTACGGTCGAAAGCCAGACGGCGGTTAGCCAGGCTGTCTGTCTTGGCCAAAGTGATCAGCGGCTCAGCAACGCGACGCAGTTCTTTAGCTTTCGGCAGTGTAGTTTTGATCAGCTCGTGCTCGAACAGCGACACCGCCATGTTTTGAAACATGGCCTTGCGGTGCGAGCTGGTACGGCTCAGGTGACGACCACTTTTACGATGACGCATGGTTCATTCCTTACCAAACTCACGTTCGGTGATTACGACGATCAGGCAGTCGCCTTGTCGTCCTTCTTAAGACTTGCAGGCGGCCAGTTGTCGAGGCGCATGCCGAGGGACAGACCGCGGGAGGCCAGAACGTCCTTGATTTCAGTCAAGGATTTCTTGCCCAGGTTCGGAGTCTTCAACAGTTCTACTTCGGTACGCTGAATCAGGTCGCCGATGTAGTAAATGTTTTCCGCCTTAAGGCAGTTAGCCGAACGTACAGTCAGTTCCAGATCGTCAACCGGGCGAAGCAGGATCGGATCGATCTCGTCTTCCTGCTCGATTACCACTGGTTCACTGTCACCTTTGAGGTCGACGAACGCAGCCAACTGCTGTTGCAGAATGGTTGCAGCGCGGCGGATAGCCTCTTCAGGATCCAGAGTACCGTTGGTTTCCAGATCAATAACCAGCTTGTCCAGGTTAGTACGCTGCTCGACACGGGCGTTTTCCACCACGTATGCGATACGGCGAACCGGGCTGAACGAAGAGTCAAGCTGCAAGCGACCAATGCTGCGGCTTTCGTCTTCATCGCTCTGACGCGAGTCGGCCGGTTCATAACCACGACCACGAGCTACGGTGAGCTTCATGTTCAGGGCGCCGTTAGACGCCAGGTTAGCGATTACGTGATCGGGGTTAACGATCTCGACATCATGATCCAGCTGAATATCGGCAGCGGTAACCACCCCCGAACCCTTCTTCGACAAGGTCAGCGTAACTTCGTCACGGCCGTGCAGCTTGATAGCCAGACCTTTAAGGTTCAACAGGATTTCAATTACGTCTTCCTGTACACCTTCGATGGCGCTGTACTCGTGGAGCACACCGTCAATCTCGGCCTCGACTACTGCACAGCCGGGCATTGAGGACAACAGGATGCGGCGCAGCGCGTTGCCCAGGGTGTGGCCAAAACCACGCTCGAGAGGCTCGAGAGTGATCTTGGCGCGGGTTGGACTGACAACCTGCACATCAATGTGGCGGGGTGTCAGGAACTCATTTACCGAAATCTGCATGGATGCACCTATTTTCTAGCCCTTACTTGGAGTAGAGCTCGACAATCAGGCTTTCGTTGATGTCGGCGGACAGATCACTGCGAGCAGGAACGTTCTTGAAAACGCCCGACTTCTTCTCAGTGTCTACTTCTACCCATTCTACGCGGCCACGTTGGGCACACAGATCGAGAGCTTGGACAATGCGAAGTTGGTTTTTTGCTTTCTCGCGAACTGCGACCACGTCACCAGCACGAACCTGGTAGGACGGAACGTTTACGGTCTGACCGTTAACGCTGATCGACTTGTGCGATACCAGCTGACGGGATTCGGCACGAGTCGAACCAAAGCCCATACGGTATACAACGTTGTCCAGACGGCATTCGAGCAGTTGCAGCAGGTTTTCACCGGTTGCACCTTTCTTGCCAGCAGCTTCTTTGTAGTAGCCGCTGAACTGACGCTCGAGAACGCCGTAGATACGGCGGACCTTCTGCTTTTCACGCAGTTGGGTGCCGTAATCGGACTGGCGACCGCGGCGTTGGCCGTGGATACCAGGTGCTGCTTCAATGTTGCACTTCGATTCGATCGCGCGCACGCCGCTCTTCAGGAAGAGATCGGTGCCTTCGCGACGAGCGAGTTTGCATTTTGGACCAATGTAACGAGCCATTCTTTACAATCTCCTGGATTACACGCGGCGCTTCTTCGGCGGACGGCACCCGTTGTGCGGGATTGGCGTCACGTCGGTGATGCTGGCGATCTTATAGCCACAGCCGTTCAAAGCACGGACAGCAGACTCACGACCTGGACCTGGACCTTTGACGTTAACGTCGAGGTTTTTCAGGCCATATTCCAGCGCAGCTTGACCAGCACGTTCAGCAGCTACTTGAGCAGCAAACGGGGTGGACTTGCGGGAACCGCGGAAACCCGAACCACCGGAGGTAGCCCAAGAAAGCGCGTTACCTTGACGGTCGGTGATGGTCACGATGGTGTTGTTAAAAGATGCATGGATGTGGGCGATGCCATCAACCACTGTCTTTTTAACTTTTTTACGAGGACGAGCAGCAGGTTTTGCCATGATAATTTTCCTGTCGATTCGCTGGGGCGATTACTTGCGGATCGGCTTACGCGGACCTTTACGGGTACGCGCGTTAGTCTTGGTACGCTGACCGCGTACTGGAAGACCACGACGATGACGCAGACCGCGATAGCAACCGAGGTCCATCAAACGCTTGATTTTCATGTTGATTTCGCGACGCAGGTCACCTTCAGTGGTGAACTTCGCCACTTCGCCACGCAGCAATTCAATCTGCTCGTCGCTCAGATCCTTGATCTTAGCGGCTGGGTTTACCCCAGCAACTGCGCAAATTTTCTGCGCAGTAGTGCGACCAACACCATAGATGTAGGTCAGCGAGATAACAGTGTGCTTGTTATCTGGAATGTTAACGCCTGCAATACGGGCCATTCAGTGGGACTCCAATTGACAGCTACCTACGCCCCGGAAGCCAAGAAATAGGGCGCGAGATAATATCGCTGTAATAACAAATAATCAACCCGGCAGCGCACTAGCTGCCGGGCTTCAAGCGGATCACACTCAGCCTTGGCGCTGTTTGTGACGCGGTTCCGCGCTGCAAATTACTCGAACAACACCTTCGCGGCGAATAATCTTGCAGTTACGGCACAGCTTTTTCACCGATGCACGAACTTTCATCACCAACTCCTCGAACCTTATGGGTACTCAGCGCAACATGCCGCTGCCGTAACCCTTCAGGTTGGCTTTCTTCATCAGGGATTCGTACTGGTGCGAAACGAGGTGCGATTGTACTTGGGACATGAAGTCCATCACAACCACGACCACGATCAGCAACGAGGTCCCGCCAAGGTAGAACGGAACGTTTGCTGCAACCACCAGGAACTGGGGCAACAAGCACACGGCCGTCATATATAGAGCACCGAACAGGGTCAAACGAGTCAGAACGCCATCAATGTAGCGTGCAGACTGCTCACCTGGACGAATACCCGGAATAAAGGCACCGGACTTCTTCAGGTTTTCCGCTACGTCTTTCGGATTGAACATCAACGCCGTATAGAAGAAGCAGAAGAAAATAATCCCTGCACTAAACAGCAGAATATTCAACGGCTGACCAGGAGCGATCGACTGAGAGAGGTCCTGCAGCCAGCCCATATTTTCAGACTGACCAAACCAGGTACCCAACGAAGCCGGAAACAGCAAAATGCTGCTCGCGAAAATTGCCGGAATAACACCGGCCATATTCACTTTCAGCGGCAAGTGGCTGGTCTGCGCAGCAAAAACCTTACGGCCCTGCTGACGCTTGGCGTAGTGAACAGCAATACGACGCTGGCCACGCTCAATGAACACCACAAAACCGATAATCGCTACTGCCAGCAAACCGATGGCAACCAGGGCAAAGATATTGATATCACCCTGACGCGCAGACTCGAAAGACTGCCCGATTGCTCTCGGAAGACCGGCGACGATACCTGCGAAAATCAACATCGAGATACCGTTACCAACACCACGCTCAGTAATCTGCTCACCCAGCCACATCATGAACATCGCACCAGCCACAAACGTGGATACCGCGACGAAATGGAAGCCAAAGTCACCAGTGAACGCAACACCCTGCCCCGCCAGGCCAACGGACATGCCGATAGCCTGAACCAGGGCGAGGATGACAGTGCCGTAGCGGGTGTACTGGCTAATCTTGCGACGGCCAGCTTCACCTTCCTTCTTCAACTGCTCCAGCTGAGGGCTGACGGCGGTCATCAGTTGCATGATGATCGATGCCGAGATGTACGGCATGATCCCCAGTGCAAAAATGCTCATCCGTTCCAGCGCGCCGCCAGAAAACATGTTGAACAAGCTAAGAATGGTCCCCTCATTCTGTCGAAACAGGTCTGCGAGTCGGTCCGGGTTGATACCTGGAACCGGGATGTGTGCGCCTATTCGGTAGACGATAATCGCCAGGAACAGAAAACGCAGACGAGCCCAAAGTTCAGACATACCGCCTTTGCCGAGCGCTGAGAGAGCACCTTGCTTAGCCATTTATTCCTCGAACTTGCCGCCAGCTGCTTCGATAGCCGAACGCGCACCTTTGGTGGCGCCGATTCCCTTGCCGATAGTGACAGCGCGAGTCACTTCACCGGACAGCATGATTTTCACACGCTGTACGTTGACGTTGATCACGTTGGCATCTTTCAGGGTCTGCACAGTAACGATGTCGCCTTCCACTTTAGCCAGCTCGGACAGACGCACTTCTGCGCGGTCCATGGCCTTCAGGGAAACGAAGCCGAACTTAGGCAGGCGACGATGCAGCGGCTGTTGACCGCCTTCAAAGCCTGGAGCAATGGTGCCACCGGAGCGGGAGGTTTGACCTTTGTGGCCGCGGCCACCAGTCTTACCCAAACCGCTACCGATACCACGGCCCGGACGATGCTTTTCGCGACGGGAACCCGGCGCTGGACTCAGATCATTGAGTTTCATCGATTAACCCTCGACACGCAGCATGTAGTAAGCCTTGTTGATCATCCCGCGATTCTCGGGAGTATCCTGGACTTCTACAGTGTGACCGATGCGACGCAGACCCAAACCCTTAACGCACAATTTGTGGTTAGGGATGCGGCCGGTCATGCTTTTGATCAGCGTTACTTTAACGGTAGCCATGATCAGAAGATCTCCTTGACGCTTTTGCCACGCTTGGCGGCAATGGATTCAGGAGATTGCATAGCTTTCAAACCCTTGAAAGTGGCGTGAACCACGTTTACCGGGTTAGTCGAGCCATAGCACTTGGCCAGAACGTTCTGAACACCAGCAACCTCGAGGACAGCACGCATAGCGCCGCCAGCGATGATACCGGTACCTTCAGAAGCAGGCTGCATGTATACCTT
Source organism: Pseudomonas sp. JV449 (assembly GCF_032424295.1). NCBI lineage: Bacteria > Pseudomonadati > Pseudomonadota > Gammaproteobacteria > Pseudomonadales > Pseudomonadaceae > Pseudomonas > Pseudomonas sp. JV449. The sequence goes on from NZ_VYKD01000033.1 coordinate 156,400, forward strand.
CGAAGCGCCATGAGCGGACTTCATTGCGTACTGCAGCGTGGTGCCGTTCAGATCAACTTGGATCATGTTGCGACGAGCAGCTTCCATTGCCTTCTGGATCGCAGCAGGCACTTCACGTGACTTGCCACGGCCGAAGCCAACACGCCCTTTACCATCACCCACCACGGTCAACGCGGTGAAAGTGAAGATACGGCCGCCTTTAACGGTTTTGGCTACGCGGTTAACTTGAACCAGCTTCTCAATGTAGCCTTCGTCGCGCTTTTGGTCGTTATTTGACATAACTTAGAACTCCAGCCCAGCTTCACGAGCAGCATCAGCCAGCGCTTTAACGCGGCCGTGGTACTTGAAGCCAGAGCGGTCGAAAGCCACTTGCGAGACGCCAGCGGCCTTAGCACGCGTAGCGACCAGCTGGCCAACCTTTGTGGCCGCGTCGATGTTGCCAGTGGCACCATCACGCAGTTCTTTATCCAAAGTCGAGGCGCTGGCCAGGACTTTGTTGCCGTCGGCCGAGATGACCTGGGCGTAGATGTGCTGCGACGAGCGGAACACGCAGAGACGCACGACTTCGAGTTCGTGCATTTTCAGGCGTGCTTTGCGAGCGCGACGCAGTCGAGTAACTTTTTTGTCGGTCATTTGCTATGCCCTACTTCTTCTTGGCTTCTTTACGACGGACGACTTCGTCCGCGTAGCGCACACCTTTGCCTTTGTACGGCTCTGGTGGACGGAAGTCGCGGATCTCAGCAGCCACTTGACCTACCAGTTGCTTATCGATGCCCTTGATCAGGATATCGGTCTGGCTAGGAGTCTCAGCGGTGATGCCTTCCGGCAGTTCGTAATCCACTGGGTGCGAGAAGCCAAGGGCCAGGTTCAAAACCGTGCCTTTTGCTTGCGCTTTGTAACCAACACCGACCAGCTGGAGCTTACGCTCGAAGCCTTGGCTTACGCCTTGGACCATGTTGTTTACCAACGCACGCGTGGTACCAGCCATTGCGCGAGTTTGTTGATCGCCATTGCGAGCAGCGAAACGCAGCTCACCAGCTTCTTCAACGATCTCAACGGACGAATGGATATTCAGTTCAAGAGTGCCCTTGGCACCCTTCACCGAAAGCTGTTGGCCTGCGAATTTGACTTCGACACCGGCTGGCAGCTTAACGGGGTTCTTAGCGACGCGAGACATGCTTATCCCCCCTTAGAACACAGTGCAAAGAACTTCGCCGCCGACACCGGCAGCGCGCGCAGCACGATCCGTCATCACACCTTTGTTGGTGGAGACGATAGACACGCCCAGACCGCCACGAACTTTCGGCAGATCTTCAGCGGACTTGTACTGACGCAGGCCTGGACGGCTAACGCGCTTCACTTCCTCGATGACCGAACGGCCTTCGAAGTACTTCAGCTCGATGGACAGCAGTGGTTTGATTTCGCTGCTGATCTGATAACCCGCAATGTAGCCTTCGTCTTTCAGGACTTTGGCAACAGCAACCTTCAACTTGGAAGATGGCATGCTTACGACGGACTTTTCAGCCATCTGGGCATTACGGATACGAGTTAGCATGTCCGCTAACGGGTCCTGCATACTCATGGGCTAGACGCTCCTAATACAAAAAAATTAGCCTTGCGGCTACATATGTCGCTGAGAATCTCCGGGTAAAAAACACGGGCTCAGGCGAGCCGCGTATTTTAGACACACTCCGGAAATGAAACAAGCCCCAAAAGGGGCTTGTTCCAGATTCAGGGTCACCGGCGGTCAGTATCTTTCGATTCGGACCACCTGGACGCTGAAAGTACTTACCAGCTGGCTTTAACCAGACCTGGTACGTCACCACGCATTGCCGCTTCACGCAGTTTGTTACGGCCGAGGCCGAACTTGCGGTAAACGCCGTGTGGACGACCGGTCAGGCGGCAGCGGTTACGCATGCGCGAAGCGCTTGCGTCACGTGGCTGCTTCTGCAGGGCAACTGTAGCTTCCCAACGCGCTTCTGGACTTGCGTTCAGATCAACGATGATTGCTTTCAGTGCTGCACGCTTCTTGGCGTACTTGGCAACCGTGAGCTGACGCTTCAGCTCGCGGTTTTTCATGCTCATCTTGGCCATGGTCCTACTCCAATCAGTTGCGGAACGGGAATTTGAAAGCACGCAACAGGGCGCGACCTTCATCATCGTTCTTGGCAGTGGTGGTCAGGGTGATGTCCAGACCGCGGAGAGCATCGATCTTGTCGTAGTCGATTTCCGGGAAGATGATCTGCTCTTTCACGCCCATGCTGTAGTTACCACGACCATCGAAGGACTTGGCATTCAGGCCGCGGAAGTCGCGAACCCGAGGCAGGGAGATCGACAGCAGACGATCCAGGAATTCGTACATACGCTCACGGCGCAGAGTCACTTTGACGCCGATCGGCCAACCTTCACGGACTTTAAAGCCAGCGATGGATTTGCGAGCGTAGGTCACAACGACTTTCTGGCCGGTGATCTTTTCCAGGTCAGCAACAGCGTGCTCGATGACTTTTTTGTCACCGATCGCTTCGCCCAGACCCATGTTCAGGGTGATTTTGGTAACGCGCGGAACTTCCATCACGTTCCCAAGCTTAAGTTCTTCCTTAAGCTTAGGGGCGATTTCCTTCCGGTAAATCTCTTGTAGTCGTGCCATGGTCTAATCTACCTAGCAGTGTTCAAGCATCAACCGCTTTTTGGGTCGACTTGAAGACACGAATTTTCTTACCGTCTTCTACTTTGAAACCAACGCGGTCAGCCTTGTTGGTTTCGCCGTTGAAGATGGCGACGTTAGAAGCGTCCAGCGGAGCTTCTTTCTCGACGATACCGCCCTGCACGCCCGACATCGGGTTAGGCTTGGTATGACGCTTGACCAGGTTCAGACCACCGATAACCAGACGGTTATTAGCGAGAACCTTAAGCACCTTACCGCGCTTACCTTTGTCTTTGCCGGCGATCACGATGATCTCGTCGTCACGACGAATCTTTTGCATGTCGGATCTCCTTACAGCACTTCTGGGGCGAGCGAGACGATCTTCATGAACTTCTCAGTACGAAGTTCACGGGTCACTGGCCCAAAGATACGGGTGCCGATCGGCTCTTGCTTGTTGTTCAGAAGAACAGCAGCGTTGCCATCAAAGCGGATAATGGAGCCATCTGCACGACGTACGCCGTGACGAGTGCGGACTACAACAGCAGTCATCACTTGGCCTTTTTTCACTTTACCGCGAGGAATTGCTTCCTTGACGGTAACTTTGATGATGTCACCGATACCAGCGTAACGACGATGGGAGCCACCCAGCACCTTGATGCACATAACACGGCGAGCGCCGCTGTTATCGGCCACATCGAGCATGGATTGAGTCTGAATCATATAATTTCTCCGACCCCTAGTCCTTAGACTTCCACAGCGCGTTCGAGAACATCAACCAATGCCCAAGACTTGGTCTTGGCCAGCGGACGAGTTTCACGAATAGTGACTTTGTCGCCGATGTGGCACTGGTTGGTTTCGTCGTGCGCGTGCAGCTTAGTCGAACGCTTAACATATTTACCGTAGATCGGGTGCTTAACGCGACGCTCGATCAAAACGGTGATGGTTTTGTCCATCTTGTCGCTGACAACACGGCCAGTCAGCGTACGGACAGTCTTTTCGGCTTCAGCCATGATCACTTACCTGCCTGCTGGTTGAGCACAGTCTTCACGCGAGCGATGTCACGCTTAACTTGCGAGAGCAGATGAGACTGCCCCAACTGGCCAGTTGCTTTCTGCATGCGCAGATTGAACTGGTCGCGCAGCAGGCCGAGCAGTTGCTCGTTCAGCTGCTGTGCGGATTTTTCACGAAGTTCATTCGCTTTCATCACATCACCGTCCGTTTAACAAAGGCGGTGGCGAGCGGCAGCTTTGCAGCAGCCAGGGCAAAAGCCTCACGCGCCAGCTCTTCAGTTACACCCTCGATTTCATACAGGACTTTGCCTGGCTGAATCTGGGCTACCCAGTATTCCACGTTACCCTTACCTTTACCCATCCGAACCTCGAGAGGCTTTTTGGAGATCGGCTTGTCCGGGAATACACGGATCCAGATCTTGCCGCCACGTTTAACGTGACGGGTCAGTGCACGACGCGCTGACTCGATCTGACGAGCGGTGAGACGACCACGAGCTACAGACTTCAGCGCGAACTCGCCGAAGCTGACTTTGCTACCGCGCTGAGCCAGACCACGGTTGTGGCCTGTCATCTGCTTGCGGAACTTCGTACGCTTTGGTTGCAACATTTGGCGTACCCCTTACTTAGCAGCTTTTTTACGAGGCGCTGGTGCTTGTGGTTTCAGTTCTTCTTGGCGACCACCAATTACTTCGCCTTTGAAGATCCAAACCTTTACACCGATCACACCGTAAGTGGTGTGAGCTTCGTAGTTGGCATAGTCGATGTCGGCACGCAGGGTGTGCAGTGGCACACGACCTTCGCGATACCATTCAGTACGTGCGATTTCAGCACCGCCGAGACGACCGCTCACTTGGATTTTGATGCCTTTGGCACCAATGCGCATGGCGTTCTGTACGGCGCGCTTCATTGCGCGACGGAACATTACGCGACGCTCCAGCTGCTGAGCTACGCTCTGCGCAACCAGCATACCGTCGAGCTCCGGCTTGCGGATCTCTTCGATATTGATGTGCACAGGCACACCCATTTGCTTGGTCAGGTCCTGACGCAGTTTCTCAACATCTTCACCTTTCTTCCCGATAACGATACCTGGACGAGCGGTGTGGATGGTGATACGTGCAGTTTGCGCCGGACGATGGATATCGATACGGCTTACGGACGCGCTTTTTAGTTTGTCTTGGAGATACTCACGCACCTTCAGATCAGCGAACAAATAGTCCGCATAAGTCCGACCGTCTGCGTACCAGACGGAGGTGTGCTCCTTGACGATTCCCAGGCGAATGCCAATGGGATGTACTTTCTGACCCATCTCTTCGACTCCGTTACTTGTCAGCAACCTTGACAGTGATATGGCAAGACCGCTTGACGATGCGATCAGCACGGCCTTTGGCACGTGGCATGATGCGCTTCAGCGAACGCCCTTCGTTGACGAAAACGGTGCTGACCTTCAGGTCATCAACGTCTGCGCCTTCGTTATGCTCGGCGTTGGCTACGGCCGACTCCAGCACTTTCTTCATGATCTCGGCGGCTTTCTTACTGCTGAAAGCCAACAGGTTGAGCGCTTCGCCCACCTTCTTCCCGCGGATCTGGTCGGCGACCAAGCGGGCTTTCTGGGCGGAGATTCGAGCGCCCGACAACTTAGCGGCTACTTCCATTTCCTTACCCCTTAACGCTTGGCTTTCTTGTCTGCCACGTGCCCACGATAAGTGCGGGTACCGGCAAACTCGCCTAGTTTGTGGCCGACCATGTCTTCGTTAACGAGAACTGGGACGTGCAGACGACCGTTGTGTACAGCGATGGTCAGACCGACCATTTGTGGCAGGATCATCGAACGACGCGACCAGGTCTTAACTGGTTTGCGATCGTTCTTTTCCGCCGCCACTTCGATCTTCTTCAGTAGGTGAAGATCAATAAAAGGACCTTTTTTCAGAGAACGTGGCACTGTCGTATCCCTCTATTTACTTGCGACGACGGACGATCATTTTGTCGGTACGCTTATTACCACGAGTCTTCGCGCCCTTAGTCGGGAAGCCCCATGGCGATACCGGATGACGACCACCAGAGGTACGACCTTCACCACCACCGTGTGGGTGGTCAACCGGGTTCATGGCAACACCACGAACGGTTGGGCGAACGCCACGCCAGCGTTTGGCACCAGCTTTACCCAGCGAACGCAGGCTGTGCTCGGAGTTCGAGACTTCACCCAGGGTCGCACGGCATTCAGCCAGCACTTTACGCATCTCACCAGAACGCAGACGCAGGGTCACGTAGACACCTTCACGAGCGATCAGCTGAGCCGAAGCACCAGCGGAACGAGCGATTTGCGCGCCTTTACCTGGCTTCAATTCGATGCCGTGTACGGTGCTACCAACTGGAATGTTACGCAGTTGCAGAGCGTTGCCCGGCTTGATCGGTGCCAGGGCACCTGCGATCAGCTGGTCGCCAGCACTCACGCCTTTAGGCGCGATGATGTAGCGACGCTCGCCATCTGCGTACAGCAGCAGAGCGATGTGAGCAGTACGGTTTGGATCGTATTCGATACGCTCGACAGTGGCAGCGATGCCATCTTTGTCGTTGCGACGGAAGTCGACCAGACGATAATGCTGCTTATGGCCACCACCAATGTGACGAGTGGTAATACGACCATTGTTGTTACGACCACCAGTCTTCGATTTCTTCTCGAGCAGCGGTGCGTGAGGAGCGCCTTTATGCAGCTCCTGGTTGACCACCTTGACCACAAAACGGCGGCCAGGGGAAGTCGGTTTGCATTTAACGATTGCCATGATGCACCCCTTCCTTACTCAGCACTGCTGCTGAAATCGAGATCTTGGCCTGGCTGAAGGGAGATAACTGCCTTCTTCCAGTCATTACGCTTGCCCAGACCGCGAGCAGTGCGCTTGCTCTTACCCAGAACATTCAGGGTAGTAACACGCTCAACTTTCACGCTGAACAGGCTTTCGACGGCCTTCTTGATTTCCAGCTTGGTTGCGTCAGTTGCAACCTTGAAAACGAACTGGCCTTTCTTGTCAGCCAGAACCGTAGCCTTTTCGGAAACGTGCGGGCCAAGCAGAACTTTAAATACGCGTTCCTGGTTCATCCCAGCAGCTCCTCGAATTTCTTCACGGCCGACACGGTGATCAACACCTTGTCGTATGCGATCAGACTAACTGGATCGGAACCTTGCACGTCACGTACATCAACGTGTGGCAGGTTACGAGCAGCCAGGTACAGGTTCTGATCAACAGCTTCAGACACGATCAAAACGTCGGTCAGGCTCATGTTGTTCAGTTTGCCCAGCAGATCTTTGGTTTTTGGACTTTCAACAGCGAAGTCCTGAACCACGACCAGGCGATCAGTACGCACGAGTTCAGCAAGGATGGAGCGCAGTGCTGCGCGATACATCTTCTTGTTGAGCTTCTGAGAGTGATCCTGCGGACGAGCTGCGAAAGTGGTACCGCCGCCGCGCCAGATTGGGCTACGGATAGTACCGGCACGAGCACGGCCAGTACCTTTCTGACGCCAAGGGCGCTTACCGCCACCACGAACGTCGGAACGGGTCTTTTGCTGCTTGCTACCTTGACGGCCGCCGGCCATGTAGGCCACGACTGCTTGGTGAACCAGCGTCTCGTTGAATTCGCCGCCAAATGTCAGTTCGGAAACTTCGATCGCTTGAGCGTCATTTACATTTAATTGCATGTCAGCTTCCCCTTAACCGCGAGCCTTGGCCGCTGGACGTACAACCAGGTTGCCGCCAGTAGCGCCAGGAACAGCACCCTTGACCAACAACAGATTGCGTTCAGCGTCGACGCGCACTACTTCGAGGGACTGCACGGTCACGCGCTCAGCGCCCATATGACCGGACATTTTTTTGCCCTTGAATACACGACCAGGAGTCTGGCACTGGCCAATAGAGCCCGGGACGCGGTGGGAAACGGAGTTACCGTGAGTGTTGTCTTGACCACGGAAATTCCAACGCTTGATCGTACCCTGGAAGCCTTTACCCTTGGACTGACCGGTTACATCAACCAGTTGACCAGCGGCGAAGATTTCAGCGTTGATCAGATCGCCAGCCTGGTAGTCGCCTTCTTCAAGACGGAACTCCATGACAGTACGACCAGCTGCAACGTTTGCTTTAGCGAAGTGACCTGCTTGAGCAGCAGTCACACGCGAAGCGCGACGCTCGCCGACAGTGACTTGCACTGCACGATAGCCATCGGTTTCTTCAGTTTTGAACTGGGTGACGCGATTCGGCTCGATCTCAATGACCGTAACCGGAATGGAGACACCTTCTTCGGTGAAAATACGGGTCATACCGCATTTACGACCGACTACACCAATAGTCATGTTGTAAACCTCATGAGTGTACGGGGCTTTCACCCGCTATGGCCGCCCATTTCAGAGCGTTACACGACTAAGACCCAAGTCTTAGCCGAGGCTGATCTGTACTTCCACACCGGCCGCCAGATCAAGCTTCATAAGAGCATCAACGGTTTTATCCGTTGGCTGGACGATGTCCAGTACGCGCTTATGAGTACGGATCTCGTACTGGTCACGCGCGTCTTTGTTGACGTGCGGGGAGACCAGAACGGTGAACCGCTCTTTACGGGTAGGCAGTGGAATTGGACCACGCACTTGAGCACCAGTACGTTTCGCGGTTTCCACGATTTCCTGGGTGGATTGGTCGATCAGGCGATGGTCAAAAGCCTTCAACCTGATACGGATTTGCTGATTTTGCATTGGATTTCAGACTCCGGCTGCTATTCCCAGCGAGCGCAATACGCCCGTTAAAAGGAGGCGCAATTCTATAGACGCCCTAGATAGGTGTCAACCCAATAAAAAAGCCCCCGCTGAGCGGGGGCTTTTCAAAGCATCGAAGCTATCTCAGAAGAGACGCTTACTCGATGATTTTAGCTACAACACCAGCACCAACGGTACGGCCGCCTTCACGGATAGCGAAGCGCAGACCGTCTTCCATTGCGATGGTCTTGATCAGGGTAACTTCCATTTGGATGTTATCGCCTGGCATTACCATTTCAACGCCTTCTGGCAGCTGGCAGTTACCAGTCACGTCAGTAGTACGGAAGTAGAACTGTGGACGGTAGCCTTTGAAGAACGGAGTGTGACGACCGCCTTCTTCCTTGCTCAGAACGTAAACTTCTGCGGTGAACTTGGTGTGCGGCTTAACCGAACCTGGCTTAACCAGAACCTGGCCACGCTCAACGTCGTCACGCTTGGTACCACGCAGCAGAACGCCGCAGTTCTCGCCAGCACGACCTTCGTCGAGCAGCTTGCGGAACATTTCAACACCAGTGCAAACAGTGTTGGTAGTGTCACGCAGACCAACGATTTCCAGCGCATCTTGAACGCGAACGATACCGCGCTCGATACGACCAGTCACAACAGTACCACGACCGGAGATCGAGAATACGTCTTCGATTGGCATCAGGAACGGCTTGTCGGTCAGACGAACTGGTTCTGGGATGTAGCTGTCCAGGGTTTCAACCAGTTTACGAACGGCAGTGGTGCCCATTTCGTTATCGTCTTTGCCTTCCAGCGCCATACGAGCAGAACCGATGATGATCGGAGTGTCGTCGCCCGGGAAGTCGTAAGTGCTCAGCAGATCGCGCACTTCCATCTCAACCAGTTCCAGCAGCTCAGCGTCGTCTACCAGGTCAGCCTTGTTCAGGAAAACCACGATGTACGGAACGCCTACCTGACGGGACAGCAGGATGTGCTCACGGGTTTGTGGCATCGGACCATCAGCGGCCGAGCAAACCAGGATCGCGCCGTCCATCTGGGCAGCACCAGTGATCATGTTCTTCACATAGTCAGCGTGACCTGGGCAGTCAACGTGAGCGTAGTGCCGGATCTTCGAGTTGTACTCGACGTGCGCGGTGTTGATGGTGATACCACGAGCTTTTTCTTCTGGAGCGCTGTCGATTTTATCGAAATCAACGACTGCAGAACCGAAAACCTCGGAGCAGACGCGAGTCAGAGCTGCGGTCAGAGTGGTTTTACCGTGGTCAACGTGACCGATAGTGCCAACGTTGACGTGCGGTAGGGAACGATCAAATTTTTCTTTAGCCACGACAATTAACTCCTTGCCTAAAGGACTGAATCAGCCTTGTTTTTTGGATACAGTTTCAGCGATGTGCGCCGGAGCTGTGTTGTATTTTTTGAATTCCATAGAGTAGCTTGCGCGACCCTGGGACATGGAGCGAACGTCGGTCGCATAACCGAACATCTCACCCAACGGAACCTCGGCGCGAATCACCTTGCCGGAAACCGTGTCTTCCATACCCAAGATCATGCCGCGACGACGGTTAAGGTCGCCCATGACATCACCCATATAGTCTTCAGGTGTAACAACTTCTACCGCCATGATTGGCTCAAGCAACTCACCACCGCCCTTCTGGGCCAGTTGCTTGGTTGCCATGGAAGCAGCCACCTTAAACGCCATCTCGTTGGAGTCGACGTCGTGGTAAGAACCGTCAAAAACGGTTGCTTTCAGGCCGATCAGCGGATAGCCGGCAACAACACCGTTCTTCATCTGCTCTTCGATACCCTTCTGGATAGCAGGGATGTATTCCTTAGGAACAACACCACCCACTACTTCGTTCACGAATTGCAGACCTTCCTGACCTTCGTCAGCAGGAGCAAAACGGATCCAGCAGTGACCGAACTGACCACGACCGCCGGACTGACGAACGAACTTGCCTTCGATTTCGCAGTTCTTCGTGATGCGCTCACGATAGGAAACCTGAGGCTTACCGATGTTGGCTTCGACGTTGAACTCACGGCGCATCCGGTCAACCAGGATGTCCAGGTGCAACTCGCCCATACCAGAGATGATCGTTTGACCAGTCTCTTCATCAGTTTTGACGCGGAAAGATGGATCTTCCTGAGCAAGCTTGCCCAGAGCGATACCCATTTTTTCCTGGTCATCCTTGGTCTTAGGCTCTACGGCAACCGAAATAACCGGCTCCGGGAAGTCCATGCGAACCAGGATGATTGGCTTGGCAGCGTCGCACAAAGTCTCACCAGTGGTGACGTCCTTCATGCCGATCAAGGCCGCGATGTCACCAGCGCGCACTTCCTTGATCTCTTCACGGGCGTTTGCGTGCATTTGCACCATACGACCCACACGCTCTTTCTTGCCTTTGACCGAGTTGATCACGCCGTCGCCGGAGGCCAACACGCCCGAGTAAACACGGACGAAGGTCAGAGTACCCACGAATGGGTCGGTAGCGATCTTGAACGCCAGAGCCGAGAACGGCTCGCTGTCGTCAGCATGACGCTCCATCTCTTCTTCCTCGTTATCAGGGTTGGTACCCTTGATAGCAGGAATGTCGGTTGGAGCAGGCAGATAGTCGATCACGGCGTCGAGAACCAGGGGAACACCCTTGTTCTTGAAGGAAGAACCGCAAACAGCCAAGACGATCTCACCAGCGATAGTACGCTGACGCAGAGCGGCCTTGATTTCCACGTTGGTGAGCTCTTCACCTTCGAGGTACTTGTTCATCAGCTCTTCGCTGGCTTCGGCGGCAGCCTCAACCATGTTGTTGCGCCACTCGTCAGCCAGTTCCTGCAATTCTGCAGGGATAGGCTTGCGAACAGGAACCATACCTTTGTCAGCGTCATTCCAGTAGACCGCTTCCATGTTGATCAGATCGATCTGACCCTGGAAGTTGTCTTCGGAACCGATAGCCAATTGGATTGGCACCGGAGTATGACCCAGACGCTGCTTGATCTGACCGATCACGCGCAGGAAGTTGGCACCAGCACGGTCCATCTTGTTTACATAAACAAGACGTGGAACGCCGTATTTGTTGGCTTGACGCCATACGGTTTCCGACTGAGGCTCGACACCTGAGGTACCGCAGAACACAACGACAGCGCCGTCGAGTACGCGCAGGGAACGTTCAACTTCAATAGTGAAGTCTACGTGGCCTGGGGTATCGATAACGTTGAAGCGGTGCTCATCTTTGTACTGCTTCTCGGAACCTTTCCAGAAGGCGGTAATAGCAGCAGAAGTAATGGTAATACCACGCTCCTGCTCCTGAACCATCCAGTCTGTGGTCGCGGCGCCATCATGCACCTCGCCCATTTTGTGACTTTTGCCGGTGTAAAACAGTACGCGCTCGGTGGTGGTGGTTTTACCAGCATCCACGTGAGCAACGATACCGATGTTACGGTAGCGGCTAATCGGAGTAGTACGAGCCATAAAGCCCTCGCAAAATTAGTGAAGCTAAGATTAGAAGCGGTAGTGCGAGAAAGCTTTGTTAGCTTCAGCCATACGGTGCACGTCTTCACGCTTCTTAACAGCAGCACCTTTACCTTCAGCAGCGTCCAACAGTTCGCCGGCCAAACGCAGAGCCATAGACTTCTCGCCGCGCTTACGGGCGAAGTCTACCAACCAGCGCATTGCCAGAGCGTTACGACGGGACGGACGAACTTCGACCGGAACCTGGTAAGTAGCACCGCCTACACGGCGCGACTTCACTTCGACCAGCGGAGCGATGGCGTCGAGAGCTTTCTCGAAGATTTCCAGGGGGTCGCTGTTCTTGCGTTCTTTAACCTTTTCCAGCGCGCCATAAACGATACGCTCGGCAACGGCTTTCTTGCCGCTTTCCATCACGTGGTTCATGAACTTGGCCAGAATTTGGCTTCCGTATTTTGGATCGTCAAGCACTTCGCGCTTGGCTGCTACGCGTCTTCTTGGCATGGATAAGCCCTCAAACGGTCTTCAGGTTCGCTCGGAATCGGTGCCCTTTCGGGACGCCTCCGACCTTACTCTTATCGACTCAGAAAATAAGATGATTCAGTTTTACAAAAAGCCGCTACTACTTAGGCTTCTTGGTACCGTACTTCGAACGACCCTGGTTACGACCTTTAACGCCGGAAGTATCCAAGGAGCCGCGTACGGTGTGATAACGAACACCTGGCAAGTCTTTTACACGACCGCCACGGATCAGTACCACGCTGTGCTCTTGCAGGTTGTGGCCTTCACCGCCGATGTACGAGGAAACCTCGAAACCGTTGGTCAGGCGCACACGGCATACTTTACGCAGTGCCGAGTTAGGTTTTTTCGGCGTGGTGGTATACACACGGGTGCATACGCCACGACGTTGCGGGCAGTTCTGCAGCGCAGGCACGTCGGATTTCTCGACGATACGCTTACGCGGCTGACGTACCAGCTGGTTGATAGTTGCCATCTACTAGCTCCACTGTTGTCTTGCGACGCTATTGTCTTGCAAGAAAAGCAAAATGGCAGGAACGAATTCCCGCCAAATTTAGGGGTACAAGAGTCTAAAGAGGATCTTGCCCCCAGTCAAGGCAAGGCCCCGACCTCCCCTCCCGTCGAAGCCGGGCAAATTTGCCTTGATCCGACGAATGGGGGCTGCCAGGGCCCAGACTTATTTACCGCAGAACTCAGTTACCGCTTGAGTTCAGCGCTTCGGTCAGTGCGGCTTCCACTTCACTGGCGCTTACGCGCAACGGCTTGTCAGCATCACGGCGACGCTTACGCTCGCTGTGATAGGCCAAACCGGTACCAGCCGGGATCAGACGACCCACGACCACGTTCTCTTTCAGGCCGCGCAGGTAATCGCGCTTGCCGGTTACCGCTGCTTCGGTCAGTACGCGAGTGGTCTCCTGGAAGGAGGCCGCCGAGATGAACGACTCAGTGGACAACGACGCCTTGGTGATACCCAGCAGTACGCGAGTGAACTTGGAAACGAATTTCTCGTCGCCAGCCAGACGCTCGTTTTCCACCAGCACGTGAGTCAGTTCCATCTGGTCGCCCTTGATGAAACTGGAATCGCCGGATTCAGCGATCTCAACTTTACGCAGCATCTGACGCAGGATGGTCTCGATGTGCTTATCGTTGATCTTCACGCCTTGCAGGCGGTAAACGTCCTGGATCTCGTTAACGATGTACTTGGCCAGCGCACTCACACCCAGCAGACGCAGGATGTCGTGTGGATCGCTCGGGCCGTCGGAGATCACTTCGCCGCGGTTTACCTGTTCGCCTTCGAACACGTTCAGGTGACGCCACTTTGGAATCAGCTCTTCGTACGGATCGGTACCGTCGTTCGGGGTAATAACCAGACGGCGCTTGCCCTTGGTTTCTTTACCGAACGCGATAGTGCCGCTGACTTCAGCCAGAATCGACGCTTCTTTCGGACGACGAGCTTCGAACAAGTCGGCAACACGCGGCAAACCACCGGTGATGTCACGGGTCTTCGAAGTTTCTTGCGGGATACGCGCGATAACATCACCGATCGCGATCTTCGCACCATCCGCTACACCGACCAGGGCGTTGGCTGGCAGGAAGTACTGAGCGATTACGTCAGTGCCTGGCAGCAACAGATCCTTGCCGTTGTCATCGACCATTTTCACGGCAGGACGGATGTCCTTACCGGCAGCTGGACGATCTTTCGCGTCGAGTACTTCAATGTTGGTCATACCGGTCAATTCGTCAGTCTGACGCTTGATCGTGATGCCTTCTTCCATGCCCACGTAGGTCACGGTACCTTTCATTTCGGTAACGATTGGGTGAGTGTGCGGATCCCACTTGGCCACGATTGCGCCAGCGTCGACCTTGTCACCCTCTTTAACCGAAATCACAGCACCGTACGGCAGCTTGTAGCGCTCACGCTCACGACCGTAGTCATCAGCGATTGCCAGCTCACCGGAACGCGACACAGCAACCAGGTGACCATCCACTCGCTCAACGTGCTTCAGGTTGTGCAGGCGGACAGTACCGCCATTCTTCACCTGAACGCTGTCGGCTGCGGAGGTCCGGCTTGCCGCACCACCAATGTGGAACGTACGCATGGTCAGCTGGGTACCCGGCTCACCGATGGACTGGGCAGCAATAACGCCGACCGCTTCACCGATGTTCACCTGGTGACCACGAGCCAAGTCACGGCCGTAGCACTTGGCGCAAATGCCGTAGCGGGTTTCGCAGCTGATCGGCGAGCGAACGATTACTTCGTCGATGCTGTTGAGTTCGATGAACTCGACCCACTTCTCGTCAACCAGAGTGCCGGCAGGAACGATAACTTCCTCGGTACCTGGCTTGAATACGTCACGGGCAATAACACGACCCAGTACGCGCTCACCCAGCGGCTCTACAACGTCACCGCCTTCAATGTGCGGAGTCATCAGCAGGCCGTGCTCGGTGCCGCAGTCGATCTCGGTGACAACCAGATCTTGCGCAACGTCTACCAGACGACGCGTCAGGTAACCGGAGTTAGCGGTTTTCAACGCGGTATCCGCCAGACCTTTCCGAGCACCGTGAGTAGAGATGAAGTACTGGAGTACGCTCAAACCTTCACGGAAGTTCGCAGTAATCGGCGTTTCGATGATGGAGCCGTCCGGCTTGGCCATCAGGCCACGCATACCGGCGAGCTGACGGATCTGCGCAGCAGAACCCCGTGCGCCCGAGTCGGCCATCATGTACATCGAGTTGAAGGACTCTTGGTCAACTTCGTCGCCGTGACGGTCGATGACCTTCTCTTTCGAGAGGTTGGCCATCATCGCCTTGGACACTTCGTCGTTGGCCTTGGACCAAAGGTCGATCACTTTGTTGTACTTCTCGCCCTGTGTTACCAGGCCCGAGGCGTACTGGCTTTCGATCTCTTTCACTTCATCAGTAGCAGCACTGATGATGCGGGCTTTTTCATCAGGAATAACGAAGTCGTTAACACCGATGGAAACGCCGGAAATGGTCGAATAGGCAAAACCGGTGTACATCAACTGGTCAGCGAAGATCACGGTCTCTTTCAGACCAACCACGCGATAGCATTGGTTGATCAGCTTGGAGATCGCCTTTTTCTTCATCGGCAGGTTGACGACGTCGTACGACAGGCCTTTTGGCACAACCTGGTACAACAGCGCACGGCCAACGGTGGTGTCGACAATACGGGTGCCGCTCACGCTGCCGCCATCACGGTCGTTGACAGTTTCGTTGATGCGCACTTTGACCTTGGCGTGCAGTGCGGCTTCGCCGGCACGGAACACCCGGTCAACTTCCTGCAGGTCAGCGAACACACGACCTTCGCCTTTGGCGTTGATCGCCTCACGGGTCATGTAGTACAGACCCAATACAACGTCCTGCGACGGAACGATGATTGGCTCACCGTTGGCTGGCGACAGAATGTTGTTGGTCGACATCATCAACGCACGCGCTTCCAACTGGGCTTCCAGTGTCAGCGGCACGTGCACGGCCATTTGGTCGCCGTCGAAGTCGGCGTTGTACGCAGCACAGACCAGAGGGTGCAGCTGGATAGCCTTACCTTCGATCAGTACCGGTTCAAACGCCTGGATACCCAGACGGTGAAGGGTCGGTGCACGGTTGAGGAGAACCGGGTGTTCGCGAATCACTTCAGCGAGAACGTCCCAAACCTCTGGCAGCTCGCGCTCGACCATTTTCTTGGCCGCTTTGATGGTGGTCGCGAGACCGCGCATTTCCAGCTTGCCGAAGATGAATGGCTTGAACAGCTCAAGTGCCATCTTCTTAGGCAGACCGCACTGGTGCAGACGCAGGGTCGGGCCTACGGTAATTACCGAACGACCAGAGTAGTCAACACGCTTACCGAGCAAGTTCTGACGGAAACGACCTTGCTTACCCTTGATCATGTCAGCCAAGGATTTCAGAGGACGCTTGTTGGAACCGGTGATAGCGCGGCCACGACGACCGTTGTCGAGCAGGGCATCGACAGCTTCCTGCAACATACGCTTTTCGTTGCGCACGATGATGTCCGGAGCAGACAGATCGAGCAGGCGCTTCAAGCGGTTGTTACGGTTGATCACACGGCGGTACAGGTCGTTGAGGTCGGAAGTCGCGAAACGACCACCATCCAACGGCACCAGCGGACGCAGATCCGGCGGCAGAACCGGCAGAACGGTCAGCACCATCCACTCTGGCAGGTTGCCGGAACCCTGGAAGGCTTCCATCAACTTCAGACGCTTGGACAGCTTCTTGATCTTGGTTTCGGAGTTGGTTTGCGGAATCTCTTCGCGCAGACGACCAATCTCGTGCTCCAGGTCGATAGCGTGCAGCAGTTCGCGGACAGCTTCGGCACCCATGCGGGCATCGAAATCATCACCGAACTCTTCCAACGCCTCGAAGTACTGCTCGTCGTTCAGCAGCTGACCTTTTTCAAGGGTAGTCATGCCTGGATCGATAACGACATAGCTCTCGAAGTAGAGAACGCGTTCGATATCACGCAGGGTCATGTCCATCAGCAAGCCGATACGGGACGGCAGCGATTTCAGGAACCAGATGTGGGCAACCGGCGAAGCCAGCTCGATGTGCGCCATGCGCTCACGACGAACCTTGGCCAGTGCAACTTCAACGCCACACTTCTCGCAGATCACACCACGGTGCTTCAAGCGCTTGTACTTACCGCACAGGCACTCGTAATCCTTTACCGGGCCAAAGATCTTGGCGCAGAACAGGCCGTCACGCTCAGGTTTGAACGTACGGTAGTTGATGGTTTCCGGCTTTTTAACTTCACCGAACGACCACGAACGGATCATCTCAGGCGATGCCAATCCAATACGGATGGCGTCGAACTCTTCGACTTGACCCTGGTTTTTCAGCAAATTCAGTAGGTCTTTCAAGGCCTTTCCTCCTGGCGGAGCAGAGAGCGGGCTAAACAGCCCCGCTCTCGATTCGCGTCACGTGTTATTCGGTTTCCAGATCGATATCGATGCCGAGGGAACGAATTTCTTTGATCAACACGTTGAAGGACTCGGGCATGCCCGGCTCCATACGGTGATCGCCATCCACGATGTTTTTGTACATCTTGGTACGACCGTTCACATCGTCCGACTTCACTGTGAGCATTTCTTGCAGAGTGTAAGCGGCACCGTATGCTTCCAGTGCCCAGACCTCCATCTCCCCGAAACGCTGACCACCGAACTGAGCCTTACCACCCAGCGGCTGCTGGGTAACCAGGCTGTACGAACCGGTAGAACGAGCGTGCATCTTGTCGTCTACCAAGTGGTTCAGCTTCAGCATGTACATGTAGCCAACAGTAACCGGACGCTCGAACTTGTTGCCGGTACGGCCGTCGAACAGCTGCATCTGGCCGCTTTCTGGCAGGTCTGCCAGTTTCAGCATGGCCTTGATTTCGCTTTCCTTGGCACCGTCGAACACCGGGGTAGCCATTGGAACGCCACCGCGCAGGTTCTTCGCCAGATCCAGGATTTCCTGGTCGGAGAAGGTATCCAGCTCTTCCTTGCGACCGCCGATCTCGTTGTAGATCTCGTGCAGGAACTTACGCAGGTCAGCAACCTTGCGCTGCTCTTCGATCATACGATTGATCTTCTCGCCCAGACCTTTAGCCGCTAGGCCAAGGTGGGTTTCAAGGATCTGACCAACGTTCATACGCGAAGGTACGCCCAACGGGTTGAGGACGACGTCGACCGGGGTGCCATTGGCATCGTGCGGCATGTCTTCAACCGGCATGATCACGGAGACCACACCTTTGTTACCGTGACGACCGGCCATCTTGTCGCCCGGCTGGATGCGGCGACGGATTGCCAGGTAAACCTTGACGATTTTCAGCACGCCTGGAGCCAGGTCATCGCCCTGCTGCAGTTTGCGCTTCTTGTCTTCGAACTTGTCGTCCAGCAGACGGCGACGATCAACGATATAGGCCTGGGCCTTCTCGAGCTGCTCGTTAAGAGCATCTTCAGCCATGCGCAGTTTGAACCACTGGCCGTGCTCAAGACCGTCGAGGATTTCGTCGGTGATGTCCTGACCTTTCTTCAGACCTGCGCCGCCTTCAGCCTTGTGGCCTACCAGGGCGGAACGCAGACGTTCGAAGGTCGCGCCTTCAACGATACGGAACTCTTCGTTGAGGTCCTTGCGGATCTCGTCGAGCTGGGTCTTCTCGATGGACAGTGCACGAGCATCACGCTCGACGCCGTCACGGGTGAAGACCTGCACGTCGATGACAGTACCCTTGGTACCGGTAGGTACACGCAGGGAGGTGTCTTTAACGTCGCTGGCTTTTTCACCGAAGATGGCACGCAGCAGCTTCTCTTCCGGAGTCAGTTGGGTCTCGCCTTTCGGAGTGACCTTACCAACCAGGATGTCGCCCGCACCCACTTCAGCACCTACGTAAACGATACCGGCTTCGTCCAGCTTGTTCAGTGCAGCTTCACCCACGTTCGGGATGTCTGCAGTGATTTCCTCTGGCCCAAGCTTGGTGTCACGCGCCACACAGGTCAGTTCCTGAATGTGGATCGTGGTGAAGCGATCTTCTTGAACCACACGCTCGGACAGGCAGATGGAGTCTTCGAAGTTGAAGCCGTTCCATGCCATGAACGCGATGCGCATGTTCTGACCCAGAGCCAATTCACCCATATCGGTGGACGGACCGTCAGCCATGATGTCGCTACGCTGAACGCGATCACCCTTGCGCACCAGCGGACGCTGGTTGATGCAAGTGTTCTGGTTCGAGCGGGTGTATTTGGTCAGGTTGTAGATGTCGACACCGGCTTCACCCGTTTCAACTTCGTCATCAGCAACACGAACCACGATACGGCTGGCATCAACGGAATCGATCACGCCACCACGACGAGCCACGACACAAACGCCGGAGTCACGGGCTACGTTACGCTCCATGCCGGTACCTACCAGCGGCTTGTCGGCACGCAGGGTCGGTACAGCTTGACGCTGCATGTTGGAACCCATCAACGCACGGTTGGCGTCATCGTGTTCCAGGAACGGGATCAGCGACGCTGCGACCGAAACTACCTGCTTCGGCGATACGTCCATCAAGGTGACGTCTTCCGGCGCCTTGACGGTGAACTCGTTCAGGTGACGAACAGCCACCAGCTCGTCGATCAGGACCTTCTTGTCGTTCATCGTGGCCGAAGCCTGAGCGATCACGTGATCAGCTTCTTCGATGGCGGACAGGAACACGATCTCGTCGGTGACCAGGGCGTCTTTCACCACACGGTACGGGCTCTCAAGGAAGCCGTACTGGTTGGTGCGCGCATAGGCGGCCAGGGAGTTGATCAGACCGATGTTCGGGCCTTCCGGCGTTTCGATTGGGCATACACGACCGTAGTGAGTCGGGTGTACGTCACGCACTTCAAAGCCAGCACGCTCACGGGTCAGACCGCCCGGGCCCAGTGCGGAAACACGGCGCTTGTGGGTGATCTCGGAAAGCGGGTTGTTCTGGTCCATGAACTGCGAGAGCTGGCTGGAACCGAAGAACTCTTTCACCGCCGCAGCCACTGGCTTGGCGTTGATCAAGTCTTGCGGCATCAGGCCTTCGCTTTCAGCCATCGACAGACGCTCTTTGACCGCACGCTCAACACGCACCAGGCCAACGCGGAACTGGTTCTCGGCCATTTCGCCTACGCAGCGAACACGACGGTTACCCAGGTGGTCGATGTCATCGACGATGCCTTTGCCGTTACGGATGTCGACCAGAGTCTTCAAGACCGCAACGATGTCTTCCTTGCACAGCACACCCGAACCTTCGATCTCGGTGCGACCGATACGACGGTTGAACTTCATCCGGCCGACCGCAGACAGGTCGTAGCGCTCAGGGCTGAAGAACAGGTTGTTGAACAGGGTTTCTGCGGCGTCTTTGGTTGGTGGCTCGCCAGGACGCATCATGCGATAGATTTCTACCAGCGCTTCCAATTGGTTGCTGGTGGAGTCGATCTTCAGGGTGTCGGAGACGAACGGACCACAGTCGATATCGTTGGTGTACAGGGTCTCGATGCGAACAACCTGCGCCTTGGCAATTTTGGCCAGGATCTCGGTGTTCAGCTCGGTGTTGCACTCAGCCAGGATTTCGCCTGTAGCCGGGTGAACGATAACCTTCGCGGTAGTACGGCCCAGGACATAGTCCAGGGGAACTTCCAGCTCTTTGATACCCGCTTTTTCGATCTGGTTGATGTGGCGCGCAGTGATACGACGGCCAGCCTCAACGATGACTTTGCCCTTTTCATCCTGAATGTCCAGGACAGCAATTTCACCACGCAGACGCGAAGCGATCAGCTCCAGCTTGAGGGTTTCATCCTTCAGGCTGAATACGTTGGTGGTGTAGAACGCATCCAGGACTTGCTCAGTGGTGTAACCGAGCGCGCGCAGCAGTACCGAGGCCGGCAGCTTGCGACGACGGTCGATACGCACGAACACGCAGTCTTTCGGATCGAACTCGAAGTCCAACCACGAACCGCGGTACGGAATGATCCGCGCGGAGTACAGGAGCTTGCCGGAGCTGTGCGTCTTGCCGCGGTCGTGATCGAAGAACACGCCCGGGGAACGGTGCAGCTGGGAAACGATAACACGCTCGGTACCATTGATAACGAAGGTACCGTTCTCAGTCATCAATGGGATTTCGCCCATGTAGACTTCTTGCTCTTTGATGTCCTTGATCGCTTTGTTCGACGACTCTTTGTCGAAAATGATCAGACGGACTTTTACCCGCAAAGGTACGGCGTACGTAACACCGCGCAACACGCATTCTTTGACATCAAATGCCGGTTCGCCCAGGCGATAACCGACGTACTCCAGCGCAGCATTGCCGGAGTAGCTGATGATCGGGAAAACGGATTTGAAGGCCGCATGCAGGCCCACGTCGCGGAACTGATCTTTGGTCGCTCCCGCCTGCAAGAATTCACGATACGAATCCAGCTGGATAGCCAGAAGGTACGGGACATCCATGACGTCCGGCAACTTGCTAAAGTCCTTGCGGATACGTTTTTTCTCAGTATATGAGTAAGCCATCAGCGTTCCCCAGCTTGGTCACCTGCTTGTTTGGCCCTCCCGACGGGAGCAGCCAGAAAATCTTGCAAACCCCATGGTTTGCACCACCGCATCGGGTGGCTACAGCACGTTAATGGCGGCGACCGAGTCGACAGCCAAGAACGGAAAAAGGCCGGTGGCAAGAGCCACCAGCCATCAGCCTTCAGCTTAACGCTTGGGCTGGAGACGCAAGGTCGATGCTTACTTCAGCTCGACTTTAGCGCCTGCTTCTTCCAGAGTTGCTTTAGCTTTGTCGCCTGCGTCTTTGGTCACTGCTTCCAGAACCATAGCAGGAGCGCCGTCAACTACAGCCTTGGCTTCTTTCAGGCCCAGGCCGGTCAGTTCACGTACTGCCTTGATGACGTTAACTTTCTTCTCGCCAGCTTCCAGCAGCATGACGTTGAATTCGGTTTGCTCTTCAACAACGGCAGCAGCAGCAGCTGGGCCAGCGGAAGCAGCGGCAGCGGAAACGCCGAATTTTTCTTCGAAAGCTTTGATCAGCTCAACAACCTGCAGAACCGACATTTCAGCTACGGCGTTGAGGATATCGTCTTGGGAGATAGACATTGCTGTATTTCCTGAATTGGGGGACGGCCTACGCGGCCATCGAAATAAACAAAAATACGCGAGAGAAGTTGCTCAGCCTTAGGCTGCGGCAGCTTCTTTTTGCTCGCGAACTGCAGCCAGAGTACGAGCCAGCTTGCTGGTAGCGCCTTGAATCACGCTCATCAGCTGCGAAATGGCTTCGTTACGGGTCGGCAGTGTTGCCAGTACGTCGATTTGGTTAGCTGCGAGGAACTTGCCCTCGAACGCAGCTGCCTTGATCTCGAACTTATCCTGACTCTTAGCGAACTCTTTGAACAAACGGGCAGCAGCGCCTGGATGATCCTTGGAGAACGCAATCAGAGTCGGGCCGGTGAACACGTCATTGAGGACACTGTATTCAGTGTCAGCAACAGCGCGCTTGAGCAGGGTGTTACGTACAACACGTACGTACACGCCAGCTTCACGAGCCTCTTTACGGAGTCCGGTCATAGCGCCTACTGTCACACCACGGGCATCAGCCACGACAGCGGACAGAGCAGCTTTGGCAGCCTCGTTGACTTCAGCGACGATGGCCTTCTTGTCTTCGAGATTAATTGCCACGGGTTTAACTCCTGCTTGTTACCGTTTCATCTGGCCGGAGCCGGATGTCGTTTTGGTGTCTGATTCGGTAAGGAACCGGGAGCACCATCTGCGTAGGCTTGTTGGTTTAAGACTTGCGTCGCCTACGGTCTTGGATAGCCCCCGCCAGGCAGGGACCCCAATCTTTCAATTGGCGCAATCGCTTACGCCAATTTGCGTCTTATACGTCCAGCGAGCCTTGGTCGATGACCAGACCTGGGCCCATGGTGGTGCTCAGGGTAACGCGCTTGACGTAGATACCTTTCGAGGAAGCTGGCTTGATACGCTTCAGATCGGCGATCAGGGCTTCAACGTTTTCCTTCAGCTTGACGGCGTCGAAGCCGACCTTGCCAACGGAGGTGTGAATGATGCCGTTTTTGTCGGTACGATAACGAACCTGACCAGCCTTGGCGTTTTTAACCGCGGTAGCTACGTCTGGCGTTACGGTGCCGACCTTAGGGTTAGGCATCAGGCCACGTGGACCCAGGATCTGACCCAATTGACCCACAACACGCATTGCGTCCGGGGAAGCAATAACTACGTCGTAGTTCAGGTCGCCGCCTTTCATTTCGGCAGCCAGGTCGTCCATACCAACGCGGTCAGCGCCGGCGGCCAGAGCAGCTTCAGCTGCAGGGCCTTGAGTAAAGACAGCTACACGAACAGTCTTACCAGTACCGTGTGGCAGCACAGTAGCGCTACGAACGACCTGGTCAGATTTACGTGGGTCTACACCCAGGTTTACAGCAACGTCAACGGACTCGCTGAACTTGACAGTCGACAGCTCGGTCAGCAGAGCAGCAGCGTCTACAAAATTGTAGGACTTGCCCGCTTCGATTTTGCCGGCGATAGCCTTTTGGCGCTTGGTCAGCTTAGCCATTACACACCCTCCACGTTAAGGCCCATGCTACGAGCAGAACCGGCGATGGTACGCACGGCTGCATCCATATCAGCTGCAGTCAGATCCGCGTTTTTGGTTTTCGCGATTTCTTCCAGCTGAGCACGAGTTACGGTGCCAACCTTAACGGTGTTAGGACGAGCGGAACCGCTAGTCAGACCAGCAGCCTTCTTCAGCAAAACCGAAGCCGGGGTCGACTTGGTTTCGAAAGTGAAGCTACGGTCGCTGTATACAGTGATGATCACTGGAGTCGGCAGACCTGGCTCAAGACCCTGAGTACGGGCGTTGAAAGCCTTGCAGAATTCCATGATGTTCACGCCATGCTGACCCAGGGCTGGACCAACAGGTGGGCTTGGGTTGGCCTGAGCGGCCTTCACTTGCAGCTTGATGTAAGCGGTAATCTTCTTGGCCATGAGGCACTCCAATTACGGGTTCAAGCGCCTCGAAAGGCTCCCCGGTTACTTGCGCGTTTATCCCAGTGACGACAAAACCCCACAGCCTAAGGCTGCGGGGTTGGGATGCTTACTCAGCTAGACCTTCTCGACCTGGCTGAATTCCAACTCTACCGGAGTAGAGCGACCGAAAATGAGCACCGCGACCTGGATCCGGCTCTTTTCGTAGTTAACCTCTTCGACAGTCCCGTTGAAATCAGCAAACGGACCATCCGTGACACGAACAACCTCACCCGGCTCGAACAACGTCTTCGGCTTGGGCTTGTCGCTACCGTCGGCGACACGACGCAGAATTGCTTCTGCCTCTTTGTCAGTGATCGGAGCAGGCTTATCAGCAGTACCGCCGATGAAGCCCATAACACGAGGAGTGTCCTTGACCAAGTGCCAAGTACCCTCATTCATGTCCATCTGCACCAGCACGTAGCCAGGAAAGAACTTGCGCTCACTCTTGCGCTTCTGACCATTCCGCATTTCAACCACTTCTTCAGTGGGAACCAGAATTTCGCCGAAGCCATCTTCCATGCCTGCCAGCTTTACGCGCTCCAGCAAAGAGCGCATAACATGCTTCTCGTAACCCGAGTAAGCATGCACAACGTACCAACGCTTAGCCACGGGACACCCTTAGCCAACAATCAAGGAAACAAGCCAGCCGAGCAGGGAATCAAGACCCCACAACAGCAACGCCATAACCAGAACAACAGCCACAACAATCAACGTGGTCTGCGTGGTTTCTTGGCGAGTTGGCCAAACGACTTTACGAATTTCGGTGCGAGCTTCCTTCACCAGGACCGCGAAAGACTTGCCTTTGGCAGTCTGCAGGCCTACAAAGGCAGCTACAGCAGCAAGGGCGAGCAAAACGAGAACGCGGTACAGGATCGGCGAAGCAGAATAGTACTGGTTGCCAACAACGCCCACGACCACCAAAGCGACCACAGCGAGCCACTTGACGAGATCGAAACGAGAGCTTTGAGCTTCAGCCTTAGGAGTCATCTATGAAGATCCTGTGAAAAGAAAGCCAGACACACCATGCGAATCTGGCAGGTCAGGAGGGAATCGAACCCCCAACCTACGGTTTTGGAGACCGTCGCTCTGCCAATTGAGCTACTGACCTAAAACAAAATCAGGCCGACCATTATGCAGACCCGAAAAAGACTTTACAACAACCAACCCCCAAAGACTTGAAATCACTCAACAACAAGCAATCTAAACACCATCAAGCCGAGCCAGCCGTTAAAACAAAGGCAGATATTTTCATATCTGCCTTGTTATATGGAGCTCTTGAGCGGATTTGAACCGCTGACCTCACCCTTACCAAGGGTGTGCTCTACCAACTGAGCTACAAGAGCGAAACACAATGCACAACCTGCAAACTTGGAGCGGGTAGCGGGAATCGAACCCGCATCATCAGCTTGGAAGGCTGAGGTTCTACCACTAAACTATACCCGCGGAGCTTGCAGCTCACGCTAAAATGGTGGAGGGGGAAGGATTCGAACCTTCGAAGTCGTAGACGTCAGATTTACAGTCTGATCCCTTTGGCCGCTCGGGAACCCCTCCTAAGCGAGCCGGCATTCTACATCACACCGGCCTTCTGTCAAGCATTTTCTCATTAAAAATATGAGGTTAGCTGCATTGACCTTCGCTTCGCACCTTAGACCTTAAAGGTCTTCACTGCGAAGCGGGCGCCATTCTATGCAAACTATTCGAGAGTTGCAATGCCTTCGCACAGCATTATTTTATGTTTTAACTCATTGAATTCCTTAGCAAGGTTTTCAAAGGGTAGGTCGTCAGCCAGGCGTCGGCTTTCCGGGGCAACTCGAAGCCAGTAACCTTGCGCATCAGGAGCACTCAGCAGCTGTACCTTAACCTTTATATCCAGGCTAGTGAGGCGCTGCTCAAGGAATTGCGCCTGTCGCTGGTCGGCAAAGCCACCAATGTATAAGCAAGTATTTTGCGCATCAGATGCCTTAGCCCGATCCTTGCGCACCACAGCGTCGGAAGACTCGCTCAGCAGGCGAATATCCTGCTGCGTATTCCGATAGAGGCTCAGAGGGGTCACGTCTTTAGCACGCAACGGCGCCTCTTGCTGATGCCATATGTAGTAGAAGGCGTTCAGGATCAATAAAAGCAAAAACAGCCAACGCATAAACACCTCAAGATAAAGGGCACGCCATTGCCAGACCTACGAAAATCAAATCAGGAACGAGTCGAGCCTGAGGCACGGCATCCCTCACCAAATCAGCATCGCCACCCGTCAGGAATACAGTGAAGTTATCACCCCAATAACTTCGGGCCAGCTCAAGCTGGGTCAGCACAAACCCTCTGAGCATCAACGTACAGCCACGCTCTACAGCCTCTACGGTCGTATGCCCTGGCGATAGACGCTCCAAGGCTCTTTCAGCAGCTGCATCGTCGTAACGTATCTTGCGCGTATGCGTGCGCAGCTGATTACGCATGAGGGGCATGCCAGGACAGATGAAGCCACCTAAATGCTCACCATCGCCAGCAACAAAATCTGCAGTAGCAGCCGTACCGAAATCAAGCACCAGGCATGCGCCCGACGCCAATTTGAAGCCGCCCAGCATTGCTAACCAGCGATCAAGGCCAAGACGCTCGAAATCTTCGTAACCGTTGCGCACCCCAGCCATTTCTCGCGCAGAAACAGCGCAGGAAACCGCAACGCCAAAGGCCTCCACCAGCGCCTCAACCAGATTTTTTGTTTCGTCCAGAGCACGAACACTCACCAACCGGCAATGTGTCAATAACACACCAGGCAGCACTGACAGGCTTTCAATCAATGCAACATCCGAACTAGCGACACCTTCTGCAGATGCCGTCGCCCGATCCGAATCAAGTACGCGCCACTTGATGAAGCTATTCCCACAGTCGAGCTCAAGAATCATCACGCAACCTCAGGCTTAACTCACCACCACTGTATGTTTTCTCAACACCACCGACACTTAAACGTAATGCCCCCTGACCGTCGATACCCAGCACCACCCCATCGACACGGTTGGCACCCGCTATGAGTGACACTGCCTTTCCCTGCCAGGCATGACCTTTTTCCCACTCATCCCGAAGCGATGAAAAACCTTGCGCCCTGTGTCGATCCAAGTAGCTTTGCAACTGCAAGCACAGGCGTGCCACCAGAGAGTTACGATCAACTGGAGACCCCGTCTCCAACTGCACTGACGTCCATTGCTGATCAACCTCTTCAGCCTTCTGCATATTCACGTTAATACCGATGCCGAGGACAACGTGGCAAATATCCGCAGGATCCCCTACGAGCTCCAGTAAAATCCCGGCAATCTTCTTCTGCCCCACCAGGACGTCGTTTGGCCACTTCAGAGCCGCCCCCCGCACTCCAGACTCACGCAGCGCCTGCATTACCGCCAAGCCAACCACAAGGCTCAGGCCTTCCAGCTGTCGCGGACCATTCTCGATACGCACTAAGAGGCTGTAATACACATTCTGAGCGAATGGGCTGACCCACTTTCGACCACGTCGCCCTCTTCCCGCCGTTTGCTGCTCCGCAAGCACCAGGTACGGCGTCGCACGCTCAACCTCAACAAGGCGCAGAGCCTCGGCATTTGTCGAGTCGATGGAGTCGTAGATATGGATAGGCCACGCGAGGGAAGACGTATGCAGTGCAATCTGCTCGGAACTCAAGAAAACCAGCGGCGAAGCTAATTGATATCCCCTCCCACGAACCTTGTGGACCGGCAGATTCAATTCGGCCTCAAGATGCTGGAGCTGCTTCCAGACTGCACTGCGACTAACGCCCAGGGCTGCGCCAAGTGCTTCTCCGGAATGGAATCGGCCATCTTTTAGAAGTTCTAACAACGTCAGCATGCAAGTATCGCCTCACAATGAGGCACGCATGATAGCCATGCGCAGGGTCATTGCATAGAAAGGCCGGACTTTAGCATTGAAGACCCTCCCGAGGCGCCTCTTCGCACTTTCCGACCGCCCAAAACAAAACCCCACCTGCTTTCGCAAATGGGGTTTCGGAATTTAATCTTGACGATGACCTACTCTCACATGGGGAAACCCCACACTACCATCGGCGATGCATCGTTTCACTGCTGAGTTCGGGATGGGATCAGGTGGTTCCAATGCTCTATGGTCGTCAAGAAATTCGGGTACTGAGTTGTGGCCAGCTGGCCTCGCTTCAGCAAATTGGGTATGTGACAGCTTTCGGTGTTTTGTGAAATCTCGAACTTTCGGTTCATTGCGTCTTCACACACCGCAATCTGGCCTTTCGACGCAAATTGCTTGGGTGTTATATGGTCAAGCCTCACGGGCAATTAGTATTGGTTAGCTCAACGCCTCACAGCGCTTACACACCCAACCTATCAACGTCGTAGTCTTCGACGGCCCTTCAGGGGACTCAAGGTCCCAGTGAGATCTCATCTTGAGGCTAGTTTCCCGCTTAGATGCTTTCAGCGGTTATCTATTCCGAACATAGCTACCCGGCAATGCCACTGGCGTGACAACCGGAACACCAGAGGTTCGTCCACTCCGGTCCTCTCGTACTAGGAGCAGCCCCTCTCAAATCTCAAACGTCCACGGCAGATAGGGACCGAACTGTCTCACGACGTTCTAAACCCAGCTCGCGTACCACTTTAAATGGCGAACAGCCATACCCTTGGGACCGGCTTCAGCCCCAGGATGTGATGAGCCGACATCGAGGTGCCAAACACCGCCGTCGATATGAACTCTTGGGCGGTATCAGCCTGTTATCCCCGGAGTACCTTTTATCCGTTGAGCGATGGCCCTTCCATACAGAACCACCGGATCACTAAGACCTACTTTCGTACCTGCTCGACGTGTCTGTCTCGCAGTCAAGCGCGCTTTTGCCTTTATACTCTACGACCGATTTCCGACCGGTCTGAGCGCACCTTCGTACTCCTCCGTTACTCTTTAGGAGGAGACCGCCCCAGTCAAACTACCCACCATACACTGTCCTCGATCCGGATAACGGACCTGAGTTAGAACCTCAAAGTTGCCAGGGTGGTATTTCAAGGTTGGCTCCACGCAGACTGGCGTCCACGCTTCAAAGCC